>NZ_JAWRXV010000011.1:0-253910 GCF_046534875.1 Paraburkholderia sp. SIMBA_054
GCAGGCAAGCTCGACTTCTCGGGCTTCAATCCACATGCCTCGTGAGCCGCATTAGCCACTCCACTTTTGAAATAGCCATAAATCTGGAGTGGATTCAAAAGCTGCATCGTGACCAGACGCTGCGCGGTTATTCGCATGAGGCTGTGGTGGATACGATTTTGCGGCGGATGCCGGATTATGTGAATTTTATCTGTCCGCAATTTTCGCGTACGCATGTCAATTTTCAACGTGTTCCCACTGTTGATACTTCTAATCCTTTTACTGCTCGGGAGATTCCGCAGCCTGATGAGAGTTTTGTAGTGATTCGGTTCTCTAAGCCGAAGGGCATTGATTTTCCTTATCTGCTCACTATGTTGCATGACTCTTTTATGTCTCGGCCTAACGTTATTGTTGTGCCTGGCGGCAAGATGGGGCTTGCTATGCAGTTGATTTTTACGCCTATGATCTTGCAGTTAAGGGATAGGAAGTCACGTGCGTGAACTGGCTTTGGGTTTGGGTTTGGTTTTTTTGCCTCTGCGCTGGCATCCGCGCTATGCCTTCGTGCTTCAGGCGTCGCCCCTGTGCGGGGCGGCACCTACTTTTCTTTGCCGCCGCAAAGAAAAGTAGGCAAAAGAAAGCGGCTAACACCGCCAGCCCGTGTTCTTGTCCACGGGCCCTCAACGTCCCCACGCTTCACACGGCAGTGCCCTGGTTGGTGCTCGTTGCCAACGCTTCGAATGAATGCCTCACCCGCTTCAAACACCCGCGCACGGGCTAACGGCAGCGAATGGTTTGCGCCGCCCAGGTGGCAAACTGTGTGTAGGCCGTCGCGTCGTACAGGGTAGCGCTCTTATAGGGTGGAACGCATGCGCTATCGGTCCGAAGTAAGGCGTGTGCAGTACTACGGCCTACACACAGTTTGCCACCTGGGCGGCGGTGGACTATCTGGCACGGCGTGCGGCGACGCGGGCGCGCAAAGCGGGTGAGGCGTACCGCAAGAGCGTTGGCAACGAACATGGGTCACGTGATTGCGGTGTGAAGCGTAAGACCCTTTGGGGGCCCTCAGGCAAGGACAAGGATTGGCGGTGTTAGCCGCTTTCTTTTGCCTACTTTTCTTTGCGGCGGCAAAGAAAAGTAGGTGCCGCCCCGCACAGGGGCGACGCGTGAAGCACGCTAACAAAACGCGGATGCCTGCGCCAAGGCAAAACAACCAAACCGCTTGCGCAGCAAACTCCGTCTCGCGGATGCCAGCGCAAAGTCTGACAAACCAAAACCAAACCAAAACCAAACCGCTATTTCGAACGTTTCACCTTCGTCGTGCCAGGGGCACACCAGACCTCCAGGTCTTCAGCGCTACGCTCAACCTGACACCCCCAATCCAGAACCTGATCCTGATCAAACCGTTTGCCCAATCGCCAGGCGATCTCAGCCCGTGCCGCCTGCACGCCCATATAAAACGCATGCCCGCCATCATTCTCGAGCTTCAGATACGGGTACAACGCAAAGGGATCAACTTCAACCACATGCATATCACGGTTATAAACATGAATCCCATCCATGGTGACCTGAACACGAAAATTCGGATCTCGCACCTGTTCGGCAAACGCAGCGATCTCATCGGCGTCGTAAGGAAAAGGCCGCTTGGAATGCAACGCAGACAGATCAGAATCAATCCCTTTAGGCAGCACCTGCGCCTCAAAAGCCGCATGCATGACACGCCGCGCGACGTCGGCCTCACGCACGGCACGCCGCGCGTGCAGGCTAACGGAAGTGGTCAACACGGCAGAGACGCGCAACTCAGCAGCAATACCAAGCAGCACCGCATTGATACCGCTAGTATCAGCTTCCGTCAGCTCAGTAAGATTCCCAACACCAAGCATGATGGCAACATCAGGATACCGCTCCCGCAACGCGACATACCGCGCGATGGAAGCAGCAAAGCCGAAAGGAATCGGATCAAGAATAGGATCAGCCAGAAACGGCTTCCCACGCGCAACGAGCACATCAATCGCCTGATGCAAAGAAGCCATATCGTGCGGCTCGCGCGCAACCACGACCGGCGTCGACGGTACTTCATCAGCGACCCACAACGTGTCCACGTTGAGACTCATCAGATAATCGGCCCCCGCGCGCCCGCCGCGCAGAAGTTCATCCGTTACCATCGAATCGACGCTCACGCGATAACCGCCGTCCTTCAGCATCCGCACAGCATCCTCGAGATGCGGAAACGGCGTATCAGGCAGACAGCCCACGTCAATCACATCCGCACCTTGCTCCGCATAATGCTTAGCCCGCGCAGCGATACCCTCGAGATCGAGTCGCGGCGCATCGACGATCTCAGCAAAAATCTCCGTCGAGTACCGCGACAGATCGAACTTCCGCGCGGCCTGCCCGAAATGCAGTGGCAAGTCCTTCGCTTCCTCTGGCCCACGCTCGACGGGCAAGCCGAAATGCTCGCTCAACGCAGCAAGATCACCGCGACAGCGCCCCGGCACGATCATCCGATCCGCGCGCAGCGGCAACGTCACCCGCCGGCGGATCATATCGGCCGTCATCAACGCGGCAACCTGCAAGCCGATCTCGCGCACTTCCCACGTGAACGGCGCGTTCGTCATGCCCTCCAGCACCTGCACGACGCTTTTCTCGGCGAGCCTGCCAGTCAGGAAGACGATGTGTTCCATGCGAGCCCGAGGTTCGATAGCCGTTCGCTCAATGCCGCGCGCAGTTCGTCGAGCGAGCGCGCGACGGTCGTGTATTCGATGCGCGCAAGCCGCTCGACATTCTCCAGTTCGATCGCGCGCGGACGCACTTCGACCCATTCGTGCGGGCTCTGCGTGATGACGCTCGGCTCGGTGTCGCACGCGAAAACGATGCCGGGCACGCATTGCTTGCCCGCCTGCGCATAAAGGTTGGTCGGCAGTGTGTCGGAGATGCCGAACGCGCATTTGGCAACCGTGTTGCTGGTCGCAGGCGCAATCACGACAGTGTGATAAAGGCCCTCGTACAGCATGCCGACGGGCACGCTGCTCGCGCTGTTGTCGCGCACCACGCGAAAATGCTCGCGCAGCTTCGGCACGGGCCAGCCGTAAAGCGGCAAAACTTCTTCGCCGGCGGCGGACAGAAACAGATCGGCGCCCGGCAGCGCGAGCGCGATGTCGATCGATTCTTCCAGCATGTGTCCCGAGCCCGTGATGCACCACGCGAAGCGCGCGTCGGGGCGAAAAACGCCAGGGCGGCGGGCGGGCGTCGGTGCGCTCATGCGTAGGTCATCTACGATTCATGTGTGAGTCACTTGCCGCACGCGTCGTCGACGGAAGCCTGCGCGGCGTCGTGCGACAGCCGGATGTGCAGTCTGTGCATCTTACGGTACAAGGTGTTGCGGCTGATGCCGAGCGTCTTCGCGACGTTGCTTACGTTCCAGCGATGTTCGTCGAGCATCGCGAGCACCGTTTCGCGCTCCTTGACCTGGATCGCGTTGAGCGCCGATAAATCAGCCTCGTCGTCGAACGGTGTTGCCGCTCCGTTTGCCTGCTGCGCCAGCGGTCCCGCCGCCGAAGCGCGGGCGGGCGCGCCGCCCGCGCTACGCGTCTCATCGACGATTTCCGCCGGCAAATGCACGCAGCGTATTTCCGGTCCGTCACACAGCGCGATGGCCATCTGCAGCACGTGCCGCAACTGGCGGATGTTGCCGGGCCACGCGTAGTTCGCGAGTGCCTGCCGCGCTTCGGCGCTGAGTTCGGGCGGATCTTCGGCTTCGCTTTCGAGGATGTGCTGGACGAGCGGCAGCAGATCGGCGCGCTCACATAGCGGCGGCAGGTTGATCTCGATGCCGTTGAGCCGGTAGTACAGGTCTTCGCGGAACAGGCCGCGCTGCACGAGATCGAGCAGGTTGCGGTGGCTCGCGCTGATCAGCTGGAAATCGACCTTGATCGTGGTTTCGGCGCCAAGCGGCGTGACCTCGCGTTCTTCGATCACGCGCAGCAGCCGCGCCTGCAAGGCCATCGGCATGTCGCCGATTTCATCGAGGAACAGCGTGCCGTTGTTCGCCTGCACGATCTTGCCGCGCCGTCCTTCACGTTGCGCACCTGTGAACGCACCGGCGCGATAACCGAACAGCTCGCTTTCGATCAGCGTCTCCGGCAGCGACGCGCAGTTCACCGCGACGAACGCGCCGGTCGCGTTCGGACTGATGCTATGCAGCGCGTTGGCGAACACTTCCTTGCCCGTGCCCGTCTGGCCTCTGAGGATGATGGGGATTTTCCGCTGGATCACGCGCGCGGCCAACTGGCTCTGCGCGGCCATGCGCGGATCGCCGAATTCCAGATGCGAGAGCTTGTCGAGCCCGGCCGCCGCGGGCTTCGCGTCGCGCGTTTCGCGCGGGCTTTTGGCGCGCGAAACGCGGTTGATCGATACGTCGCTCCACTGTCCGCGCGCGCTCGTTGCCACCTGGTTCGCGTTGCCGAACGACGTCGCGTCGCGCGGCGTCTGCGCGATCACGAAGAAGCGGTTGCTGGCGTGCGCGCTGTACACGGTGATCGGGTGGAAAGAGCCGCGAATGCTGCGCGCGATCATGTCTTCGAGCGTCGCGCTGAACGCTTCTTCGATACGCTTGCCGCACAACTGGTCGGGCGAGCGCAGATCGAGCTGGAACAAGGCGCTGCGATTGGCGGCGAGCACGATGCCGTCGTCGTCGACAGCGAGCTTGCCTGCGTGCAGCGTGCCGACGAATTCGGGGCGGCTATGGAAGTGGACGGTATTGGCGCGCCGGTAGCGCGAGTCGATCAGCCGGTTCTCGATCATCTGCCGCGACATGCCGACGAGCACGAGCGAATGCTGCTGCAGCATCCGCGAGCGGCTCGTCACGTCGAGCACGCCGACAATCGCGCCGCGTTCGTCGAAGATCGGCGCGGCCGAGCAGGTGAGGGACATATAGCGCGGATAGAAATGCTCATGCTGATAGATCGCGAGACATTCGCGCTCCGTCAGGCAGGTGCCCATGCCGTTCGTGCCCGCTTCGCGCTCGCTCCACACGGCGCCGGGTCGCAGACCGTCGGCGGCGACGGCCTCGCCGAACGGTACCGACGAAACCTGATGAACGATCACACCGTTTGCATCGACGAGTATCACCGCGAGTTCGGGGTCGGCGAGTTGCTGGTAGAGCGTGGTCATTTCCAGCTTCGAGCAGGCGATCAGATCGCCCGCCGCCTCGCGCCGCAAGTTCAGTTCGTGCTGCGTCAGCACGGGCGGCAGCACGAAACGTCCAGGGTCCAGACCGAACTCGACAAGACAGCGCGTCCACGATTGCGCGACGGAATGGCTCATCGAACACGATGCGGGCTGGTTGTTGACGATGTTCAGTACATCCCGGACATGCGAATCGATGTCAACGAGCGATGACATTAGGGGCGTCTCCGATGCGTTCGGGCTCGTGTCCATCCAGTTGCCGATGGGCCCGGCCTGCGCTGTATGTAAGTGTTTCCCCGTGTGCTACCCGATGTGCCGCGCGTCTCGCGCGCGCGTGGCAGAACTGCTGATATGTCGTTTGAATCTGTTCCAGGGCACTCAGCAAACACTGTACAACTCGTGTCGCGATACATCAATAAATAGTCGTACGAGTGTGTGCGAGTGCGCCTGCTTTTTGCTTCGCTTCGTCAGATTGCCGCCAAAACCGATGCGCTGCTCGCGCGCCCCAATGTGGAGCCCCTACATGGACCGTTTCAACCCAGGAAGCAGTCCCATCCATTTTACTGTCGTGCTGCCGTCGAGCGCGCGGCCCACGCGGGAGCCGGTGGAGCAGCCGCAGCATGCCGCCGCGCTCGATATCGTGTACATCGAGGGCTTCGTCGCGCAGACGGTGATCGGCATCGACGCCGGCGAACTGCACGAGCCCCAGCCCGTGCAACTTGATCTCGCAATCGGCGTGCCGACCCTGCGCGCCTGCGAGACGGACCGGATCGACGACACGATCAATTACGCGGCCGTGCGCGCCGAGCTGCACACGCTGCTCGCGACACATAAGGTGCAGCTGCTCGAAGCGCTGGCCGAGCAGATTGCCCGATTGTTGGTCGACAGGTTCGGCGCTCAGTGGGTGCGCGTCAAGTTGTGCAAACCCGCAAAGTTCGACGACGTCGCCGCGGTTGGCGTGATCATCGAGCGGCAGCGCGAGCGCTTTGCGTGAGACGCGCGTGTATCTCGCATGCCCGTCGGCCTGAGACGGGCACGTCAGCGCGTTCGCGGGCTTAGTTGGCAGGCTTTACTTCGCCGCGGACGGCGTGGCCTTCGCGAGCCCGCACGCCTGATACGCCTCTTGCTGCAATGCGCGATATTTCTTGGTTTGCGCGCGCGCCCGGTCGACGCGGAATTCATTACCGCCTTCGCCGCCGAGTGTCGCGTACTTCGCGAACGTCATCTGCTCGACGTAATCGTCATACGGTAGGGCGGCCGCAATCTTGTCGATTACGCACGAGCACTTGTAGACATTGGCGAAATCGTGACCGTTGTCGTCCATGCAGCCGAGCACGTATTCGACGCGGCCTTGTGTCGGGTAGTCGTAGCCGCTGGCGGGGGCCTTGTCGCCCGCGGGATCGGCCGCCAGCGCGGCAAGCGGAAGCACTGCAACGCACGCGAACGCCGCGACAGCGAGGCGCGCGCGACAACGTGAGGTCATGTGGAAGCCTTTAGCGTAGGGTTCTGCATCCATCGGTTAAACACGCGCGGCGCAACGCGCGGCAGACCTTTGCGGCCCGCCGCGCGTTGCGCGCGCGACACTGCGTGCCATGCATAAGCTGCGCCTAGTTCGGCGCAAACGGGTGCGCAGCCGTTGCCTTCTTCGCTACGACTTCAGCGGCGTTCGGCTCGCCCGCTACCGCGCGCTGGAGTGCCTCGCGTGTTGCCTTGTAGTTGAACTCCTGGATCTTCTTGTCGTCGTCGGCTTCCCAGTGGATGAAGACGCCGACGCAGATGAACAGGTCGTCGGCTTCGTCCTTCGGAATCGTGCCGTCTTCGACGCAATCCGCGACGGCAAGCGCTACCGCGTGCTGCGCCGGGCCGAACATCTGCACGGCCTGCTTTGCGCCTTTGATGGTCACCTTGTTGAACAGCACGGTGTTGGGCTTGGTCAGCAGATTCGGCGCAACGACGGCGAGCAGCGACGTGAAGCCGTCCTTGTTGTTGGTGAGAGCGTGGCAGAAAGCCGATTCGGCTGCTGAGCCTCGCGGTCCGATGATCAGATCGATGTGGGCGACTTCGTTGCCCTCGCCGATAAGCGACTCGCCTACCATTACGCGGTTGATCTTGGCCATGCTGTTCCTCCAGTGAATTGGGTCTGTCGACGTGTGACGAACTCGCGACGCGTGGCGACCAACCGCGCGTTGTTTGAGGGGGACGCACCGCGTTTCCGTGTAACAGGAACCATGCCAATTGATCTCGCGATGCACTCAGACGGTGTCGCAAGTGAAGCGCTGAGGGTCGAGCAGGGCGGCGACAAACAGCGTCGCGACGCTCAGATCGGCGCTCGTGCCAGGGTTGACGCCTTGCGCCTTCAGTTCGGCGTCCCATGCATCGAGCTGCGCGGCGTGCGCGGGAGTGTCCGCACCGAGCCATTGCGCGTGGCGTTCGCGCGCCTCGCGCGTGACACTTTGCGCCACGGCCACGCCATGCTTGCGCAGTATGTGCGAATCGGGCCACGCGCCGAGGAAGGTGAGAAAGACATCGAGCGTGATAGCGGTCGGCGTGCTGCAGTGCGATTGCGCGATCGCGCCGAGGCCCAAGCCGAAGATGTCCGCGAAGCCGTTCGCGTATTGACGCGCGATGCTGTCGCGTTCTGCGGCCAGCGACATTGCTTCGCGCAGATCGACGGTGGGCGGCGCATGCACCGATTGCTCCGGCGCGTCGCCCAGTCCACCGGGATTGGCGAGCGCGATCGCACGATAAGCGGCGCACGCATCGTCCACGTCGAGACGCGACAGCACGTTTTCGACGGATGCTTGCCAGCGCGCGGCGTCGAGCGGTGCGGTGTCGCTCAAGGGTTCTAGCGCGGCGGCAAGCGGCGCGACCAGCAACACGATGCCGAGATTCGTATTGCATCCGGCGACCCGCTGCGTGCGCGTCACGGCATCGAGAATGCGCGTGCCGACGCGCGCGCCGCGCGCGAACAGCGCAGGCGCGGCGGCCTCCGCGCTGTCGATGAACTGCGCGGCCTGCATCCCGTGTCCCGCGCTCGCGATGCTGACATTGCCCGGCTTCGCCGTTTCGACGTCGAGCCGGCACGCGCGCAGGAACGCGTCGGGCGCGCGAGAGAGGAGATCGCTAGCGCCCATGGAGCGGCACGGCGGGCTGCAGCAGCGTCGATGTACGGCTCGCCGCGAGCTTGCGGTCGAGCAGATCATCGACCAGCGCCGCGGCGATATCGACGGTCGTCACCGATTGCAGCCCACGCCACGCCGCGACGCCGTTCACTTCGAGCACGAGCGGCGCGCCTGTTTCGCCCGGCATCGACAGATCGGGGATCAGGTCGACGCCCGCGTAATCGAGCCCGAGCGCGGCCGTCGCCCGTTCGGCGAGGCTCGCGAGCGTCGGATCCAGTTCGGCCGGTTCGCAGCGTGCGCCGCGCGCGACGTTGTGTATCCAGCCGAGCCCGCCCGTTCGCCGCATCGCAGCAACCGCGCGGGAGCCGATCACGAGCACGCGCCAGTCATACGCTCCAGGCCGCGCGCGCGCACTGCCGACGAAACGCTGCAGATACGCGACCTCGCGATAGCTGCGCAGCGGCGGCAGCGGCGTCAATGCGCCATTCGACGCGTTCGCGCCGAGCCGCCGCAAGCCCTTGCCCTGCGAGCCGAACAGCGGCTTGATCACGACCCGGCGCGCGGCCGCCGTCTCGCGCATCAGCACGCGTTGTGCGAAGGCCGCCGATTCCGTCGCCCACGCGGGCGGCGTCGGCACGCCCGAGCGATGCAGCAGGAAGCTCGTCATCGATTTGTCGACGCTGCGCTCGATAGCACGCGCGTCGTTGTAGACGGGCACACCGCACTCGCGCAGCGCGTGCAGGATGCCGAGGCGCAGCGTGACCTGCTCGAACGTGCCGCCCGCGATGCCGCGCACGAACACGGCGTCGGGCAGATCGCGCGCGAAGCCAGGGATGGCGAGGCCAAACGGCGACCACGACGTGTCGATGCGGCATGTAGCGAGATCGACGCAGCGCGCATCGACGCCGCGCGCGCGGAACGCTTTCTTGAGGCGTCCCGTGTGCCAGCCGGTTTCGTCGGTCATGATCGCGACGCGCAGGCCGCTTGCCGCCGATACGTCGCTCATGGCGCCCCCGGACTGGTGATGCCCGGCGTGCCTGGCTCGGCCGCCGCCGGTTCATCACTTGCAGTAAACGCGTCGCCTTGCCAGAGAGCATGCAGCAGCGCGCCGTCGAGCCGGCCGCCGCGATAGGTCGCGCCGCTTTCGAGGCTGCTGACCCACACCTCGGCGGGCGCAAACAGCGACGCGTCGATCTGATAAAAGTCGTGATTGAACGACGCGAAAATTTCGGCGAACGGCCGCCCGTAGTCGCGCGAATTCGACGACGGCAACTCGGCCGCCAGCCGCCGCGCAACGGCGTCGCGCGTCACCGTCAGATGCACGCGACCGCCGTAGAGGATCGCGTCGTTGGTGCGGCCCATCGCGGCGAGGCCATCGGGCGCGGGCGGCGGCAGCGGCGCCGTGCCGCTCGCTTCAACGATTTCGCCGAGCGGCACGCCGAGCACATGCGCCTTGTGCAGCGCGACCTCGACCACGCGCGCGACGATCTGCACCGTCCCGGCGACAGACTGCGTCGGCGTGACGATCACGGTCAGCTTCTCGGGCGCGAGGCCGCAGTCGCCGACGATCTTTTCGAGCACCGCTTGCGGCGGCGGCTGGCCGACTTCCATCACCAGCACGCCAGCGTCGTGCGCGTCGCGGTAGCCTAGCTCGTCGAACAGCGTCTCCTTGCCGGCCAGCGCGCGCGCCGGTCCCGAGCCGAGCGAAAAGAACTTCTTGCCGTTGTTCTGTTCCTTGCTCGCGGAAAGACTCCAGCCCGCGTACTGGCTGCCGAGGCAGGCGAGCACGGGCGACGCCGTATGCACTTCGATCATCGCGGGCCAGAGCGGCTCCTGCTCGGCGCTGATGCGCGTCTCGATGCGGCCGAGGCCACCCATGCAGATGCGCGCGATCATCACGCCCGCCTCGACGCAGCCGGGCGTCGCGATGCCCGCGTCGACGATCGTCGGTCCGAACGCGTGACGCGACGACGCGATACGCAGCCGCGTGGCATCCGCGAGCAGTTGCGCGACGAGCGGCGCGGCGAGCGCGTTGACGCTGGGCGCGTCGCGGGCGATGGGCGGCGGCGCGTTGCCGTTATGGTCAGCCGTGTGAGTCGACGAGTTCATGGCAAGGTTCGGGGCTGGTTTCGATGCGTTGCAAAAGTCGTTGTGTCTGGTGTTGCAGCTCGCGTTGCAGGGCGGTGCGCCCACCCGACATCCGGCACGTCACGAGCACCGTGCAGACGGGCTGGCCGGCTTCGATGCGCGTGCCCGGGTTCGGAATGTCGTGACAGACAGGATCGACGAACAGCGCATCGCTGAAGCGGCGCGTCACCGTGAAGGCGGCGGGCGCGAACACGACCTGTTGTGCGACGCGGCATTGCGGCGCGCCCGCGCGCTCAGGCGGCAGACGGCCATGCAGGCACGCGTCGATATGCGCGGCGAGCAATCCACGCGGCCACGCGTCGCGCCACGCGCGCTCATACAGCGCCATCGTCGACGACGGCCGCGCGTTGACTTCGAGCACGCGGATCGCATCGCCGTCGAGCAGAAAATCCAGGCTGTTGATTCCGCTCAGATTCGCGCGCGCGGCTATCGAGCGCACGGCGGAATCGATCTGCTGTGCGATGCCCGCAGGCAGATCGACGGGACCGAGCGAACCCGCGTGCACATACGGCAGCGTGCCGCTCGTCACGCAAAGCTGCTCTGCGTAGCCGACCACGAAAGCTTCACGCCGCGCCGCGAGAAAGAGCGCCGACATTGGCAGTCCTTCGTTCACGCGCTGAAAGTAGCCGTCGCGTGTATCGGCGCTCTCCGCTGGACGGATATGCGTGCCGCCGCAGCCATCGGCGGCTTTGTGCAGCCAGCCTTCCGGCCGTTCGGGCCGCTCGAAAGTAACCTCGGGATGCGCGATGAGCAGTTCATCGAGCAATGAGAAAAAGCGCCTCGGATCGCGCACGGCCGCCGTCGCGTCGGCGTCGTTGCCGATCAGGCGCGGCAGTCTCGCCGTCTGTTGCAGCCAGCCGATGTGCGGCTCGATCCCGCTGCCAACCACGTAACCGATCAGCTTGGGCAGCCGCACGACGCGTTCGAGCGCGGCCTGCAGCTTGTCCCGATCGATCGATAATCCGCTGCCGCCCGTATCGAGCCACAGCTTCGCGTAGCGGCGCGTGTCGCGGTCGCCGAACAGGTCGAGCGCGGCCACCTGATAACCGGCATGCGCGGCGGATTGCGCGAGCATGCGCGCCGACAGGCCCGCCACTGCGACGAACGGCGCGGATGTGGAAGGGGCTGCGCTGAAAGGCATCGCGTCGCCTCGCTTCGTTTGTGCGTTCGTGCGCTAGCTGCGTTCGGCGACGACCGCGCGCGCTTCGTCGAACGCTTCCGTGAAGCCGAAATACGCAGGCTTGCCCGCCGTGCGCATCCGCGTGAACAGGCGATGTTCGACCTGATACTTCACGTTACCGATCGCCAGTGCGCCGATGCCGATTGCATCGGGCCGCACGGCGCCACCGAGCGGCTTGCCGTCGTCCATCACGTTGACGCCGGCGATGCCCTCGGGCGGCACGGCGTTGACGTCGGCGGCGATCAGCAGGCGCGGCGCCTGCGCGAGATCGGCGGCGCTCATCACCTGGACGCCCGCGGCTGCCGTCGCGAACACGATGTCCGCGTGCGTGAGCGCGGCGTGCAGCGTCTGCGGCGTGCCCGTGCCGACGCCCGACGTCTTTATGCCGAACCGTTCGTCGACGTCACGGCTCGCGCGCTCGGCGCGCGCGGCGTCGGAATGGCTCGCGATGGTCACATGCGCGCCGAGCGTCGCCGCGATGGCGGCCGTGACGCGGCCCACGGCGCCCGTGCCGCCGAGTATCAACACGTGCTTGTCCTTCAGTTCTTCGCCGTGCTGCACCTTCAGATGACATTCGACCAGCGCGACGAGCGCCCCTGACGTCGTGTACGCGCCGCTCGGGTCGGCGAACACGGAGACTTCGAACGGCGGCACCATTGCCTCGCGCGCGCGGTCGAGCATATCGGCGGCGAGCATCACATCGCGTCCACCGATAAAGATACCCGTGCGCGACACGCCTTTCGGGCCGCGCGAAAAGATCGCGTCCTGGGTCAGTTGCACGACGTTGCGCACATCGACATCGCAATACGGCACGACGATCTGATAACCGGCGTCGGCGGCCATGTTGACGTCGAACGGGCTCATCTGCGGCGTCGGCGTGAACATGTGCAGGATGTAGGGCCTTTCAGTGGTTTGTGACATGGAGTCGGCTCTTTCGTAGTCAAAAGCGGGGCTTGCGCGACCCTTGATGGGCGCGCAGGCATTCGATCGGTCGGGAGATTGCGGGCATCCGGCTCATTGCGCGTCGATGCCGAAGCGCGGCTGCTGGACGGCATAAAAGCGCGCGCCGCAATTGCGGCCGCGCGTCACCGAGCACACGATGCCGGGGAATTCGCGCGTCGCCGCGCGGGCTGCCGCGAGCGCGTCGTCGGCATGGCGCGAGCTCTGCACGAACGCGAAGCCCGTCGGGCCCCACGAGCTTTGCCCGACGCCCGCTGTCTGGTTCGCCGCGATGGCCTGCAAGGCCGCCGCGACGGCGGGGCTGGAATAGATGCCGCCTTGCACGGGCGCGAAGTATTCGCCGATCGACTGTTGAACTTCGCTGACGCCGGCGGCGAACGCGTCGAAGTCGCCTTGCGCCATGCCGGGCAGCACGCGCATCAGCAGTTGATGGCAGACGTGCGCGGCGAGTGTCTGCGGGAAGGGCGGCAGCGCGGCGAGGCCGCGCTTTTCGTCGTCGCCGTGCAGGCCTTCGCGCGTGGTGTCGTCGATCAGCACGATGCGCCAGTCGTCGGGAAACGGCTGGCGCGCGAGCAGCGGCGGCAAGGCGGCGCGCGTTGCCACGCCCGCTGTCATGCGGCCCGGCCCGCCGTCGACGAGCAACCCGCCATGATCGAAACCGAGCACGCCGATGCCGGAGCGCGCGCCGCGTCCAAGCCGTTGCGCGAGTTCCGCCGTCGTTGCCGCGATGCCGACCAGCCGCGCGTACGCGGTGCCGACCGCGAGCGCGAGCTGCGTGCCCGAGCCGATGCCGCAATGCGCGCGCGCCGCCTGTTCCACTTCGACGGAAACGGGCGGCCCGCCATAGGCGTCGTGCAGCAGCGCGAGATAGCGCTCGATGCGCTCGCGTTGCGCGTCGGTGGTGGCGCCTTCGATCTGCGCGTCGTCGGCGGGCCGCGCGGTGACGCGCGTGCCGCATCCTTCTATGACGACGCCGACGCTGCCGAACGCACGTCCAAGCGATCCGCCGGGATCGAGAAAGCCCATGTGCAGCCGGCCGGGCGCTTCAACGGTGATCGCCGAGATGGCAGGCAGTGTCGACGTGCGTTCGGATGACATCCGCATGCGAGAGCTTCCTTGTCGAGTCGTATGGGCGTGGGGCGGCGCAATAAAACGGCGCGGAACCGCCGCAGCGGCGCGGTTCCGGAGTCAGGCAAGAGCCGTACCACGCGCGACACGGCGCGCGATTCGTGCGATCCGCGCGACCGCCGTGCGATCAGCCCGTGATCCAGCCCGCGCGTCTTCGCGCGAACGTCGTCAGCTCTTCGGCGCGTCGTACTTGATATAGCGGAAGCGCTGATCGTCGGCGGGCGTGCCTTCGAGCGGGCCGCCTTCCTTGCCCGGCTGCCACCCGATCACCTCTTCGATCTTCCGCGCGAGCGTGAAGTCCTTGTCGGTGATGCCCTTGGCGGAATGCGTCTTCAGCTTCACGACGACGAATGCATACGACACCGTCAGATCCGGGTGATGCCACGCTGCTTCGGCAAGATGGCCGACGGTGTTGACCACCATCAGCGTGCCTTTCCAGCCTTCCGTGCGGTACTTGCGCCGCAGCCAGCCGTCTTCGAGATACCAGTGCTGCAATGGGCCTTCGAGCTTCTTCTGGATTTCCTCGTCGGAATACACCTGTTCGCTTTGTGCCATGACGGACCTCCGCTGGTGTCGGGATGGTTGCTCATATGAAGAGCTTAGCGCCCCTGTGCGCTTTGCAAAGCCCGATTGCCGCCGCTTGCCTATGTATGGGGCCTCGGGCGCCGCCTGTTGGTTTGCGTATCTGACACAGAATGTCCCGCCGCAGGCGGCGAAGCGGAACATGTTGACGCCGCGACGGCGTGCAGCGGCGTATCAGTGCGTGTTGTAGCGACCGGCATGGAATATGCGAACCGCCGTCATACGCATGGGCTGGGCAATGGATCCGGCGCAGCAAAGACGTTACCTGCATCCAGCGGCGCGGCTGGGAGCGACCCGGTAGCGTGTCATCGGTAACTGGACGGTTTCAACCAGTATCACCCAATCTGGAGGAGACATGAACGTACGCACCCTGGTTCTCGGACTGGCGGTGTTGGTTGCGACGGCGCTGAACTCGTTCCTGGCTTATGCCGATCCGCAGCTGGACTCGCTAATCAAGAACCCATCTAACTGGGCGGCGCAGGCAGGTGATTATTCCAATCACCGGTACAGCCCGCTCAAGCAGATCAACGAAAGTAATGTCGGCAAACTGCAGGTCGCCTGGACGATGTCGACGGGCGTGCTGCGCGGTCACGAAGGTTCGCCTCTCGTGATCGGCGACACGATGTATATCCACTCGCCGTTCCCCAATAAGGTCATCGCAATCAACCTGAAGGACCAGACCTTCATCTGGCAATACGAGCCGAAGCAGGACGCGTCGGTGATCTCCGTGATGTGCTGCGATACCGTGAACCGCGGGCTCGCATACGGCGACGGCAAGATCTTCCTGCAACAGGCCGACACCAAGCTCGTCGCGCTCAACGCGAAGACAGGCGAAGTGGTCTGGACCGCGCAGAACGGCGATCCGAAAGCGGGTGAAACCAACACCAACGCGCCGCACGTATTCGGCGACAAGGTGCTGACGGGCATCTCCGGCGGCGAGTTCGGCGTGCGCGGCCGTCTGATCGCGTACGACATGAAGACGGGCAAGGAAGCGTGGAAGGCCTATAGCACCGGGCCCGACAACGAGATGCTGCTCGATGCGCAACAGACGATGACGTGGGTCGACGGCAAGATGCAACCCGTCGGCGCGGATTCGTCGATCAAGAGCTGGAAGGGCGATCAGTGGAAGCTCGGCGGCGGCACCACGTGGGGCTGGTATGCGTGGGATCCAAAGCTGAACCTTGTCTACTACGGCACGGGCAATCCGGGCACGTGGAACCCGACGCAGCGTCCCGGCGACAACAAGTGGTCGATGTCGATCTTCGCGCGCGACCTGAATACGGGCAAAGCGAAGTGGGTTTATCAGATGACGCCGCACGACGAATGGGACTATGACGGCGTCAACGAAATGATCCTCTCCGACATTTCGATCAACGGCAAGAAGACGCCCGCCATCGTCCACTTCGACCGCAACGGCTTCGGCTATACGCTGAACCGCGAGACGGGCGAGCTGCTGGTCGCGCAGAAGTACGACCCGGCCGTGAACTGGGCGGATAGCGTCGATCTGAAGAGCGGCCTGCCGATTCGCAACGCCTCGTATTCGACGCAGAAAGCCGGTCCCGATCACAACGTGAAGGGCATCTGCCCGGCGGCGTTGGGTTCGAAGGACCAGCAACCGGCCGCGTTCGATCCTTCGTCGAACCTGTTCCTCGTGCCGACCAACCACGTCTGTATGGACTACGAGCCGTTCGATGTCGACTACGTGTCCGGCCAGCCGTATGTGGGCGCGACGCTCTCGATGTTTCCCGGTCCGAACGAGAAGGGCGCGATGGGTAACTTCATCGCGTGGGATGCGGCGAAGGGCAAGATCGTCTGGTCGAAGCCGGAGCGTTTCTCGGTGTGGTCGGGCGCGCTGGCGACGGCAGGCGGCATCGCCTTCTACGGCACGCTGGAAGGCTACATCAAGGCAGTGCGGATCAAGGACGGCAAGGAACTGTGGAAGTTCAAGACGCCGTCGGGGATCATCGGCAACGTGTTCACGTATGAGTATCAGGGCAAGCAGTTCGTCGGGGTGTATTCGGGTATCGGCGGCTGGGCGGGCATCGGCATGGCAGCCGGCCTGCAGAAGTCGACGGAAGGCCTGGGCGCCGTGGGCGGCTACCGCGAGCTGGCGAAGTACACCGCGCTCGGCGGCACGCTGTTCATCTTCGCCATTCCCGGCGGGAACGGCTGATACGGTCTGAAGCGTTGCAGCAGTCTCGCAGTCGTAGTTTCGCAGCAGCAGTGACGTAGCCGGAGACGCCCGTACGCGGTCTTCGGCTCCGAACAAGTGGCGCCCGCGGCGCGTTGCAGATGCGATGTGCCGCGCGGCTGCCCGGTTATGCCTGAAAAGCAGCTTCAATCGAAATGATAGGGAGACGAACGCATGAAAGGCCGTGTTGTGCTGTCGCTTGCAGGTGCGTTACTGGCGTTGAGCGCTTTACCTGTTGTCATGACCAATAGCTGGGGACAGTCGTCGGACGCGCCCCCCCAGGCCCAGAAGGTTGCTTACAAAGTGGTCGACGGCAACAAGGTCGACAGTGATACGCTGCTGGGATGGAAAACCTGGCGCGCGCTCGCCTGCGAACGCTGCCACGGCGCGAAGCAGGAGGGCCTCGTCGGTCCGTCGCTGATCGATGCGTTCAAGACGCTCGACAAGAACGAGTTTCATCGTACGGTGTTCGGCGGACGTGTCGACAAGGGCATGCCCGATTTCAGTTCGAGTCAGATGATGCAGAAGAACTGGGAGAACCTCTTCGCCTACCTGAAAGGCCGCTCCGACGGCTCGATCAAACCGGGCGATCTGCAGGCGATCGATGCGAAGTGACGATAAAGTCGTGCGATTGCCCGTGACGTGCCGCGATGCAATGCATCGCATCGCGCCGCCCATCGCATGACGCCAACCCGGGAGACCTCGATGACCGATCGCAGAAGTTCCGCCGTCCATGCCGTCTGTGCGATGCTGGCGCTGTGCTGGGCCTGCGTCGGAGCGCCATCCGCCTACGCGCAAGGCGCACCCGCGCCGAATCTGCCGAACAACGACGGCGCGGACAACGTTCTGCGCGTGTGCGCCGATCCGAACAACATGCCATTGTCGAACGACAAGGGCGAGGGCTTCGAGAACAAGATCGCGGCCGCAATGGCTAAAGATTTCGGCTACAAGCTCGAATACACGTACTTCCCTCAGCGCATGGGCTTCGTGCGTCACACGTTGCGCGACAAGGCGGACAACAGCGATCAGTTCAAATGCGATTTGATCATCGGCGTGCCGCATGGTTACGACATGACGTCGACCACGCGGCCGTGGCTGCATTCCACATACGCGATGGTGTTCATCAAGCGCCCCGAGTTCGCGAACATCAATACGCCTACTGATCTGTTGAAGTTGCCGCCCGATCAACTGAAAAAGTTGAAGCTCGGCATTTTCTCGCAGACACCCGCTGTCGACTGGCTGCTGAATAACAACCTGATCGACCAGGCCGTGTCGTATCGCGCGCAAAGCGGCGACCCGAATGCGTTTCCAGGCGAGATGATCCAGCACGATCTGGCGCAGGGCAATGTCGACGTCGTGTTCGTCTGGGGACCGATTGCGGGCTACTTCGCGAAGCAGGCGAGCGATCGCGTGAAGCTCGTGCCGTTCCCGCCGCAGGCGGGCATCCGTTTCGACTATGAAATCTCGATGGGCGTGCGTTACGGCGAGAAGGCGTGGCACGACAAGATCGACCAGTGGATCGCCACCCATCAGGACACGATCGACAAGATTCTCGTCAGCTATGAAGTGCCGCTCTTGCCGTTGGCGAGCGCGCCGGTTGCGTCGGATGCGCCGAAATGACGGGCGCTTTGGGAGCGAACGCACGCGTTGGCGGGCGTGCGTTTGCGATGCGTGGCGCGGCCGCGATGGCGGCGCTCGTGTTGTGGATGACCTCGCCGCAGGCGGCGCGCGCAGCCGATGCTGCTAGCGGAGCGACTGGCGCGACGGCGCCTATTGCACCCGCCGAGAAGTTGCTGTTTCTCACGCCGCATTTGCAGGGCGTCGCGTCGCAGACGGAGCTCGACTATTCGCTCGTCGTTTCCGCGCCGCCTGAGAAGCAGACGGATAGGGTCCGTGTACTCGTCGCGAGCGCGGGCAACGCGAATAGCGACGTCACGGTCAGCGATGCGAGCGGCAAGGTGCCGTTGCCGGACAATCTGCCGTGCAACCCTGTGATCCTGTATTTTCTCGAGCGCGATATCGCCGGGATGGAGCAGGCGACGGGCGGCCAGCGGCGCTACTTCCAGCAGCGCTTGCGGCTTGCGCTCGCGGCGTCGCCGGCTATCACTGACGCGACCATACAGGTCGACGGCAAGCCCGTGAAGGCGCGCAAGATCGTGATCCAGCCGTATCTGCACGATCCGAACGCGCAGCGCTTTCCGAAGTTCACGAGCAAGCGCTACACGTTCGTGCTCGCCGACGGCGTGCCTGGCGGCGTGTCGTTGCTGCGCACCGACGTGCCTGGCGACAACGACGATTTCGCCCATCCGTTGAAGACGGAGTCGTTGAGCTACGAAGGCTCGCTGCGCAAGCTGTCGCCGCCCGCGCACGGCACGCCGACGTCACCGGCGGCGCCACCTGCCGGACCGCGCGCGAGCCGCTGAATCTTGTCGATGTAGGTGCGTGGCGGCGCGCGCCTGCCGGCCAGTGCCACGCCCATGGAAATTGCCACATGAACCTGATCCGCTCGCTGACGCTCAGGCAACTGCAGATCTTCGTAATCGCGAGCCGTTTGCCGAGTTTCGCGCGCGCGGCGGAAGAACTGCATCTGACGCAGCCGGCCGTATCGATGCAGATTCGCCAGCTGGAGGAAGCGATCGGCATGCCGCTGTTCGAGCGGATCGCGCGGCGCCTCAGTCTGACGGAAGCGGGCGAGCGTCTGTCGCATCATGCGAGCCGTATTCTCGGCGAGATCAAGGATGCCGAAGACACGATGATTTCGCTCGCGCAAGCCGATAGCGGGTCGATCACGGTCAGCATCGTGAGTTCGGCGACTTACTTCGCGCCGAAGTTGCTCGCGCAGTATTCGAAGCAGTATCCGAAGGTGGATGTGCACTTTTCGGTTGGCAATCGCGAGACGTTGTTGCGGCTCTTGCAGGACAATGCGACGGATCTCGCGATTATGGGTAGGCCGCCGCCTGAGTTGGGCACGACAGCTGAGCCGCTTGCTTATCATCCGCATGTGATCATTGCGCCGGTTACGCATCCTTTGCGCGATGCGCGGCGGTTTGATTTACAGGAACTGGCGGGGGATACGTTTCTGTTGCGTGAGCCTGGGTCGGGGACGCGGGCTGTGGCCGAGCATACGTTTCGGCAGCATCTTTTTACACCTTCGCGGTGTGTGACGCTTGGGAGTAATGAGACTATCAAGCAGGCTGTGATGGCCGGGATGGGGGTGAGCCTTATCTCGTTGCATACGCTTGGGCTCGAATTGCGGACGGGGGAGATTGCGCTGCTTGATGTGAATGGGACGCCCGTTGAGCGCACGTGGCAGATCGTGCATCTCGCTTCTAAGCAGTTGTCGCCGACTTGTGTGATGTTCAGGCGGTTTTTGCTTGAGCATGCGGAGCCGTTTCTTGAGCAGGAGTATGTGGAGCTGGTCAGGACTTTGTCGTCGGGGACGGCGCGGCGTGGGCGGAGTGCGAAGGCTGTTGTGTAGGTTTGGTTTGGTTTTTGTCTGCGACGCTGGGTGGTTTTTTTGCTTTTGCTTTTGCTCGCACTGGCGTTCGCTGTTGCGCTTTCGCGGCGCGGCGGTTTGGTTTTCGGGGGCTTTGTGCTGGCATCCGTGAGGCGGTGTTTGCTGCGCACGCGGTTTGGTTGTTTTGCCTTTTTGCTGGCATCCGCGCTATGCCTTCGTACTTCAAGCGTCGCCCCTGTGCGGGGCGGCACCTACTTTTCTTTGCCGCCGCAAAGAAAAGTAGGCAAAAGAAAGCGGCTAACACCGCCAGCACTTGTCCTTGCCTGAGGGCCCCCAACCGGTCTTACGCATCACACGGCAGCGTCCTGGTTGATGCTCGTTGCCAACGCTTCGAATGAACGCCTCACCCGCTTCGAATACCCGTACTCGGGCAGGCGGCAGCGAATGGTATGTGCCGCCCAGGTGGCAAACTGTGTGTAGGTTGTCGCGTCGTATAGCCTGGCGCTCTTACATGGTGGCACGCATGCGCTATCGGTCCGAAGTGAGGCGCGTGAGGCACTACGGCCTACACACGGTTTGCCACCTGGGCGGCCGTGGAACATCTGGCACGGCATGCTGGATCGCGGGTGCGTGAAGCGGGTGAGGCGTACTGCAAGAGCGCTGGCAACGAACGCGGAACAAGCAGGTTGCCGTGTGAAGTGAGGGACCGGTTGGGGGCCCTCAGGCAGGGAGAAGAATTAGCGGTGTGAGCCGCTTTCTTTTGCCTACTTTTCTTTGCGGCGGCAAAGAAAAGTAGGTGCCGCCCCGCACAGGGGCGACGCTTGAAGCACGAAGGCAATACGCGGATGCCAGCGCAAAGGCAAAAAAACCAAACCGCGTGCGCAGCAACCACCTCCTCGCGGGTGCCATCGCAAAGGCAAAAAACCAAACCGCCCGCGCTGCGAAGCCGCTGCACAGAACCCATCGCAACAGCACGCATCCCAACAGCGTCGCAGACAAGAAACCAACCCTTCTAACAACACTTCCCCGCGCCACCGGCATACCTGGCCGCCTGCCGCTCCCGAAAAAACTCCTCATAACTCATAACAGGGCGATCCGGATGCGTAGCACCCATATGCGCGACATAAGTCTCATAGTCGGGCATCCCGACCATCAACCTCATGGCCTGCCCGAGATATCGCCCGGCGTTGACCACATCATCCCGAAGTCCTGAGAACATGGCGCGCTCCCTTTAGTGCGTACCGCTTGCACGCTGCCCGGAAGGCAGAATCTCAAACGGCGTCTCGCGCACAGTGGGCCGATCAGCGCGTCGCGCACGAACCACCGCAAGCACGCCATAAAACACCACACTAACGACCACAAAAATGAACAACCCAGCCAGCGCAGCATCAACATAGTCATTGAACATGATCCGATGCATCTGCTCGATCGACTTGGCCGGCGCGACGATCTTGCCAGCATCGGCAGATGCACCGAGCTTCGCAGCATGCGCCAGAAACCCAACCTTCGGATTCGCATCGAAAATCTTCTGCCAACCCGCCGTCATCGTACAGACCAGCAACCACACGGTCGGCACAAGCGTCACCCAAGCAAAACGCTCGCGCTTCATCTTGAACAACACCACCGTGCCGAGCACCAGCGCAATCCCCGCCAGCATCTGGTTCGAGATACCGAACAGCGGCCACAGCGTATTGATGCCGCCAAGCGGATCGATCACGCCCTGATACAGGAAGTAACCCCACGCTGCAACGCACAGCGCAGTAGCGATCAGGTTCGCCGGCAGCGATTCCGTGCGCTTGAGAGCAGGGTGGAACGTGCCCAGCAGATCCTGCAGCATGAAGCGGCCCGCACGCGTGCCAGCATCAACAGCCGTCAGGATGAAGAGCGCTTCGAACAGAATCGCGAAGTGATACCAGAACGCCATCATCGCCTGTCCACCAATCACCTGATGGAGAATCTGCGCCATGCCCACGGCAAGTGTCGGCGCACCGCCTGCACGCGCGACAATCGTCGTTTCGCCGACGGCCTGCGCCGTTTGCGTCAGCATCTCCGGCGTCAGCATGAAGCCCCATTGCGATACGGTCTGCGCGACTGCATCCGGCGTCGTGCCGAGCACGGCAGCGGGCGCGTTCATCGCGAAGTAGATGCCCGGCTCGATCACAGCAGCCGCCACCAGCGCCATGATCGCAACGAACGATTCCATCAGCATCGCGCCATAACCGATGAAGCGCGCATTCTTTTCATTGTCGAGCAGCTTCGGCGTCGTGCCCGACGAGATCAGCGCGTGGAAGCCCGACACCGCGCCGCAAGCAATCGTGATGAACAGGAACGGGAACAGATTGCCCGACCACACAGGCCCCGTGCCGTCGACGAACTTCGTCAGCGCAGGCATCTTCAGTTCCGGCGCGACGACAAGAATGCCGATCGCAAGACCGAGAATCGTGCCGATCTTCAGGAACGTCGACAGATAGTCGCGCGGCGCAAGCAGCAGCCACACAGGCAGCACCGATGCCACAAAGCCGTAGCCGATCAGGATCCACGTGAGCTGCGTGCCGCTGAACGTGAACCATGCGGCGAGCGCGGCATTATCGTGCACGCTCTGACCGAACACGATCGATGCCATCAGCAGCACGAAGCCGATCACCGACACTTCGCCAATGCGGCCCGGCCGGATGAAGCGCGTGTAGACGCCCATGAACAGCGCGATGGGGATGGTCGCGGCGACGGTGAACGTGCCCCACGGCGAATTGGTCAACGCCTTCACGACGATCAGCGCGAGCACGGCAAGGATGATCACCATGATGAGGAACGCACCGAACAGCGCGATCACGCCGGGCACGGTGCCAAGCTCCATCTTGACGAGATCGCCGAGCGATCGGCCGTCGCGGCGCGTCGAGATGAACAGCACGATGAAGTCCTGCACGGCGCCTGCAAACACGACGCCCGCGAGAATCCACAGCATGCCGGGCACGTAGCCCATCTGCGCGGCGAGCACCGGGCCAACCAGCGGGCCTGCGCCCGCGATCGCCGCGAAGTGATGGCCGAACAGCACGTACTTGTTGGTCGGCACGTAGTCGAGACCGTCGTTGTGCCGCACGGCGGGCGTCACGCGCTGGCCGTCGAGCTGCAAGACATGATTCGCGATGAAGCGGCTGTAGAAGCGATAAGCGATCAGATAGACGCAGACGGCGGCGATCACGACCCAGAGGGCGCTGACCTTCTCGCCATGCGCAAGCGCGATGGTGCCGAACGCGAATGCGCCGAGAAGCGCGACCGCTGTCCAGACCAGAATACTGGATGCTCTATTCATTTGTGTCTCCTGTCGACCAGAGTTGGCGCTTTAGCGCCTTACTCTGGTCCTATGCACGGCGAGTCGACCAGAGTTGGTGCCTTAGCGCCTTACTCTGGTCCCATGCACAGCTAAGTTGTTTTCATGCCCGTCAGCGCCTGCTGGCGAGACCTCTGCGACGCGCCAGGGGAGCGCCGCGCATGGTCGAAGATGTGCCATGCTTTGGGCGTGTAGTATTCGTCTTCGTCGCGTGCGCCACAAGCGCACAACTACGTAAGCGCGCTACGTAGAATTACGTAGGCAGTCCGACCGGCTTTCCACAGATGAAACTCAAGGCAAAGATCTTTCTGCTCGCCCTCGTGCCGTTTCTGGCCGCGATCGCGGGCATTGCGCTCGGCGTGCGCCATCAGGCCACCGCGCTCGCGAGCGCGCAGCACGACACGACGCAATCGGCCTACATGGCGAGCAAGGAAATCGAACTGCGCCACTACGTCGATCTCGCGACCAGCGCGATCAAGCCGCTCTACGACGAAGCGGGCGTCAACGCACGCGACGACGCGATGCTACGCAACCGCGCGCTCGCGATGCTCGAGAAAATGGACTTTGGCCAGGACGGCTACTTCTTCGTCTACGACATGCATGGCCGCTCGCTGATGCATCCGCGCGAGCCGGATCTCGTCGGGCGTGATCTGTGGACCTTGCGTGATCCTGCGGGCTCGCTGACCATCCAGCAGCTCATCAAGGCGGCCGCCGAAGGCGGCGGCTATGTGCGCTATGTGTGGCATCGTCCGTCGACGGGCAAGCTCGCGCCGAAGCTCGGCTATGTCGTGCCGCTGCCGCGCTGGGGCTGGATGCTCGGCACGGGGATCTATCTCGACGACGTCGACACTACGTTGGCGCGCATCGACCAGCGCGCATCCTCCGACATCGAGCACACCATGCTATGGATCGGCGCGATCGCGCTCGCGGGGCTGTGCGTGATCGCCGTGTGCGCGTTGGTGCTGAACGTCAGCGAATACCGCAGCGCGGACGCGAAGCTCAAGCGTCTCGCGCAGCAGGTGGTCGAATCGCAGGAAAACGAACGCGCGCGGCTGTCGCGCGAACTGCATGACGGCATCAGTCAGATGCTCGTCTCCGTCAAGCTGCTGCTCGAGTCGGCGCTCGCGCGCTTCGAGCTGACCGAGCCGCGCGTGCAGCCAGCGGAAGCGGCGCTGTCCACCGGCATCGGGCGGCTCGGCGATGCGCTGCGTGAAGTGCGCCGCATCTCGCATGCACTGCGTCCTTCGATGCTCGACGATCTCGGGCTGGCAGCAGCGCTCGAACAACTGACGCGCGAGCTGAGCACGCAAAGCCATCTGTCGATCGGGTTTACGCAGATCGTGCACGATCATGCCGCGCAACTGCCCGACACGGTGAAGACAGCGCTGTTCCGCATCGCGCAGGAAGCATTGACGAACATCTTCCGGCACGCGCACGCGACGCAGGTTGCCGTCGCGCTGGAAGTCACGGCGCGCCGCGTCACGCTGTCGATCAGCGACGACGGCCGCGGCTTCGATGTCGAACGGGTGCAGGCCGACGCGAGCGCGGGCGTCGGCTTACGCAACATGCGCGAGCGTCTGGAGGCGCTGAACGGCGAGTTGCAGCTCGTGTCGCGGCCGGGCCATACCCTCATCACGGCGACTGCGCCGCTTTTCGCGCGAGAAGCGCTTCACATCGAAATGCAGGCAGACCCTTCATGAACAGTCCAGCGGGCGCGGCGCGCCTTATCCTCGTCGACGATCATCCCCTCGTGCGCGATGGCTTGCGAGCGCGGCTCGATACCGTGCCGGGTTTCGCCGTGGTCGGCGAAGCGGGTAACGCCGACGAAGCGCTGGCGCTCGCGGCCGCGCACGAGCCGGACCTCGTGCTGATGGACGTTGGCATGCGAGGGATGAACGGCATTGCGCTCGCGGCGCTGTTTCATGAGCGCTTTCCGGGCATCCGCGTGCTGATGCTGTCGATGCACGACAACGTCGAATACGTGACCCAGGCGGTGCGCGCGGGCGCGAGCGGCTACGTGCTGAAGGATTCGCCGGGCGCGGAGATCATCCGCGCGATCGGCGCTGTGCTCGACGGCAAGACTTACTTCAGCGAAGGGCTCAGCGCGCGGCTGATTCATGCGTCCGCGATGCGCGATCCGATCGAACGTCTGACGCCGCGCGAGCGCGATATTCTCGATCAGCTCGCCGAAGGGCTGTCGAGCAAGCAGATCGCGCAACGCAACGGCCTTTCAGTGCGTACCGTCGAAACGCATCGGTTGAATCTGAAGCGCAAGCTCGAGATCGAAGGGCAGGCCGAGCTGATCAAGTTTGCGGTGGAGCATCGGCGCACGGGGTGAGGCGGGCAGCAGAGGGCTGTCCGCCCGCCGCTCACACCTTCCTGACGAATTCCGACTTCAGACTCATGGCGCCAAAGCCATCGATCTTGCAATCGATATCGTGGTCACTGTCCACCAGCCGGATATTTTTTACCTTGGTGCCCATCTTGACCACGCCTGCCGAGCCTTTCAGTTTCAGGTCCTTGATGACGGTCACGGTATCGCCGTCCTGCAAGACGTTTCCGGCCGAATCGCGATAGACCTTTTCGGCTGGTTCGGTCGGCATCACTGACTGCGCCGACCATTCATGCGCACATTCCGGGCAGATATAGACGCCCCCGTCTTCGTACGTGAACTCGGAATTGCATTTCGGACAACGGGGTAGCGTGCTCATAAGTATTCCTTGATGCCTGGCGTCAGCAGTAAAAGCGCGGAAGTATAGCGCTGTCTGACGGTCGGCTTTCCTGGAAACTGTGTCAATCGCTCGTCGCGTCAACGGGCGCGTCCGCATCCGTGCGCTTCGCATCCCGTTTCGGCCTGCGGACAGCACGCAGTGTTCCGCTGTTGCCACCGCCGCAGAAGAACTGTTCAGCACCATCCGACTCGACCCCCGACACACGGACCCCTTCCGGCATATCGAGCATCTCCAGCACTTCGCCCGTGCGCGGATCGACGTGCCGCAAATCGCTCTGGTCGCCTTCCCACGTACCGTGCCACAACTCGCCATCCACCCACGTCACGCCCGTCACGAAACGGTTCGATTCGATCGTGCGAAGTATCGCGCCCGTCTGTGGATCGAGCTGATGGATCTTGCGTTCCTGATACTGCCCGACCCACAGCGCGCCTTCCGCCCACGCGAGCCCCGAATTGCTGCCTGCAGGCGCGGGAATCGTCGTGAGGACGGCACCCGTCTGCGGATCGACCTTGCGAATCTGGTCGCCAGCAATCTGGTACAGGTGCTGTCCGTCGAACGCCGTACCTGCCGTGGCGGGAACCTCGATCGAACGCACCGTTTTTCCGCTCGATGGATCGAGCGCGTTGACCGCTTCGCCCGAGGCGAACCACACATGCTGGCCGTCGTAGCTGACGCCATGCACGTTGTCGATGCCCGGAAAAGGTCCATATTCACGCACGATTTCAGCAGGTGAGCGTTTCATGCTTGCGTCCTCGTCGGTGAAGTGTCGAGCCTTACATGCTAATCGATTGGCAGCGCAGCGGGGAGTAACAAGACTGTCGCGAAACCCGGCATGGGCGGCATCATCCAGCGGCGCGCGCGGCCCTGACCGAACGACTGCACCTTGCCCGCCGACGCGAGTGTATCGAGCGCGCGCTGCACGGTTCGTTGACTTGCGCCGAGTGCAAGCGCGAGCGCGGAACTCGACCACGATTCGCCGTCCGCCAGCAAGGCCAGTAACGACGCGTGTTCTTCCTCGACGGGCCGCGCCAGCACGACGACTTTGGATGCGCGGCGCGGCGTCAGCGCGAAGCCGCGTTTCGTTGCATCGATATCGGCGAGCGCGCCGAGCATCGTGCGCAGCCGTCCGATCTCGACACGCAGGCGCGCGCGATGCGATTCGTCCGCGTGCTTCATCCGGAAGGCGCGCTCGATCAGCGTGTCGCGCGGCACGTCGTTGGGCCAGGCTTCGGCCAGCATTCGCGCAAGCGTGAACAGCACGGGGCGCGTGGCCAGCGGCACGACGTGGTCCCCGTCGCGCACGGCGTAACGGCAAGCGTCGATGACGAGCGCTTTCGATGCCATCAATGCTTCGACGTCTTCGAGCAGCAGAAGCCGTTCGGCGCCGCCTGCGATCAGACGCGCGGCGGGCGTATCGAGCAGGCGCGCTGCGCTTTCCACTTCAGCTACGAGACCAGGAATGCCGGCATGGCGCGCGGCGCGCTCGGCTCTGGCTAGCGCTGCGCGTGCGGTCGTCGTGTGCAGACGCCGCATCGCGATGCCCGCGACGATCAGCTCGTGCGCGGCACTCGATGCAGGTGGAAAGGGTGCGGCATCGAATCCGTCCAGCAGACGTTCGGCCTCGTCCAGATGCCCGATCAGCAGCAGACGGCGCACCTGAAGATTGCGCGCGTGCGCGGCGTTCAGCCGGTCGTTATGCGCTTCGAGCGTCTGGCGTGCGGCTTCGAGCGATTTCGCGGGCCAGCCGAGATCGCGCGACGCGAGCGCAATCTCCGCTTCGGCGACGATGCATCGCGCGCGAGCGACGGCTTCCTTAGGACCGAACGCGCGCGCCGCGCTGCGTATCAGCGCCTTCGCGCGCACGAGGTCGCCGAGTTGCGCCATCGCAATGCCGCGCAGCGCGAGCGCAGGCGCGTCGTCGCGCAACGCGACGCGGTTCAGCGCGCCGAGGGGATTACCCGCGGCGAGCGAGCGCGCGGCGGCTGCGAGGGTTGCGTCCATCTGAATCACGCCACACTTGTCACTCCCGTCCATTGAATGTCCCGCACTAATCTAGCACGACACGTTTCATCGACAGCACGCATTGGACATTCAACGGAGGGACGAACAATGAGCAAGCATACGGTCGCCACACGCGACGCATGGCTGAAAGCACGCGTCGAATTGCTGGAAGCGGAGAAGGCGTTGACGCGGCGCAGCGACGAACTTGCGCGGCAGCGTGAGGCGCTGCCGTGGGTGAAGATCGACAAGTCGTACCGTTTCGAAACGGATGACGGCAGCGCGACGCTGCCGGATCTTTTTAGAGGACGCTCGCAACTGATCGTCTATCACTTCATGTTCGGTCCCGACTACACGGCAGGCTGTCCGTCGTGCTCGGCGATCGCGGATGGCTTCGACGGCGTGGCCGTGCATCTCGCGAATCACGATGTGACGCTGATGGCCGTGTCGCGCGCGCCGCTCGCGAAGTTGCAGACTTACAAGGAGCGGATGGGATGGAAGTTTCCGTGGGCATCGGCGGACGGTAGCGATTTCAACTTCGATTTCAGCGTGTCGTTCACGGAAGCGCAGCAGCGCACGGGCGACATCGAGTACAACTTCGAGCGGGCCGGGCATGCGATGGACATGACGCCCGCGCCGGAACCCGTCGTCCGGTTCGCGGCCAGTTGCGGCACCGATGTGCCCACGTATTCGCGCGACCGGCCGGGCATCAGCACCTTCGTGCACGAGGACGGCGTCGTGTATCACGCGTATTCGACGTACGCGCGCGGTGTGGATGGTCTGTGGGGCATGTACCAGTGGCTCGACCGCGCGCCGAAAGGGCGCAACGAGAAGGGCATCTGGTGGCGGCGTCACGACGAGTACGAACGGCGTTGAGGTGGATCGTGGATTTCGCTGGCGTTTTCATGCGAACGGACACCTTGAAGGCTGTGGCGAATCCGCGTGCGTCACGGCGCGCGTTCTTCGGTGTTGCGGCGCTGGTCTTCGTGGCTTCGGCTGTGCTGGCGGTCATCGGGTGCATGTCGATGTCATCGATGAGCGAACTGCCGATGCCGGGCGGCTGGTCGCTGTCGATGACATGGGCACCGATGTGCGGACAGAAATGGCCACGCGTCGCGGCAACGTTCATCGGCATGTGGATTATGATGATGATCGCGATGATGCTGCCGTCGCTCGCGCCCGTGCTGTGGCGCTATCACGAAGCCATCGGCAAAACGGGCGTGATGCGTGCGCGTTGGATGACTGCGCTGGCGGGCGTGGGCTACTTTTTCGTGTGGGCTGTTCTCGGCGTGATCGTGTTTGTGCTGGGCGTCGCGCTGATGTCGCTCGCGTTGCAAATGCCCTCGCTGGCTCGCGCGGTACCCGTCGCGGCGGGCTGTGTCGTGCTGCTCGCAGGCATCGCGCAGTTCAGCGCATGGAAGTCACGTTATCTGGCGTGCAGCCGCATGCTGACGGCGACGCGCAGCGCAAACGAAGCATGGAAACAAGGCACACGCCTCGGCGTGCATTGCATCTTGTGCTGCGCGGGACTGACGTCGGTGCTTCTCGTCAACGGCATGATGGATCTGCGCGCAATGGCATTCGTGACGCTGGCGATCACAGCTGAACGTCTCGCACCGTTTCCCGATCGCATTGCGCAAGCGATTGGCGTTGTCATTGTGATTAGAGGCTTATGGATGCTCTTGCAAGCCTCCTGACGAAAGGCCGGCACGCGAAGCCACCGCCTGCCGGCCACGACCTCAAATCGATTTCACTTCTCCGCCATCCATGCGCAGCGACGATCCCGTCATCCAGTGCGCGCCGGGCGACACGATAAACGCCATCAACTCGGCAATTTCCTCGGGCTCTCCATATCGCGCAATGCCTGCTTCCTTTGGAAACTTCGCCGTCGCTTCTTCGACAGTCATGTTGTGCAGTGGCGCCCAATGCTCCAGATACGACTGGCGACGCCCCGTCATCACCGGGCCGGGCAACACGCTGTTCACCTGAACGCCGTCTTCGATGCCGCGATCCGAGAACGCCTTCGCCAACGCGACGATCGCCGCGTTGATCGTGCCGACGGCCGCATACGGCGCCTTCGGAAAAAGCGCGGAGTTACCCGACATCAGCACGACCGACCCCGACGCTGCCTTCAGTGCGGGCCACGCTGCAATCGTCAGACGCCGTGCGCCGTGCAGCTTCAATGCAAGGCCGTGCTCCCACTGTTCGTCGGTCATATCGAACACGTCGATTTGCGGCACCGCGCCTGCAATGTTGAGCAACGCGTCGATCCGGCCAAACGACGCGAGCGCCTGATCGACGACTTCCTGCGCGGCATTCGGCAGCGAAAGATCGATGTCGATAGCGAGCGCCTTCGCGCCCGCATGGATCACGGCCTGCGCCGTTTCGTCCAGGTTCTCGCGATTGCGCGCGACCAGCACGAGCGCGCCGAAGTCCTTCGCCAGTCTGATTGCCGTCGAACGGCCGATGCCCTGGCTCGCGCCCGTGACGATCGCTACTTTGCTTGACATGTCTTTCTCCTCGTTGGATGGGGCAACAGGTTTTAGTGGACGACGACCATCTTGCCACCCGCTTCATTCGCTTCCATTACACGGTGCGCTTCGTGGATCTGATCGAACGAGAAAACGCGCGACGGCTTGGCCTTGAGGCGGCCGGCAGCAGCATCGGCGGCGATGGCTTGCAGCGGCACATCGGAGAGCGGAAAGCCCGGCGTGCCGAACACAAAGCTGCCGAAGAACGTCAGGTACACGCCGCTCGACATTTGCAGCAACGGATTGAAATCCGCGATCGGCGCGAGACCGCCCAACCAACCAGCGAGACACGCGCGACCGCCGCGGCGCAGCATCGCGAGCGAATCGAGAATCACGCTGTTGCCGACCAGATCGAGCACGGCGTCGATCTGCTTCGCTTCTGCGATGCGCTTCGACAGATCGGGGCCTTCCAGTTCGACGCGTTCCGCACCGAGTGCTTTGAGCATTTCAAAGCGCGCCGGACTGCGCGTCGTCGCGATCACCTTCGCGCCCGCATTCACGGCGAGATTCACGGCGGCCTGTCCAAACGAAGAAGTCGCGCCACGAATCACAACGGTTTGCCCTGCCTTGAGTTCGAGGTTGCGGAACAGGCATGTCCACGCCGTCGCGTAGGTTTCGGGAATTGCCGCGAGTTCGGCCCATGGCAGATCCGATTCGATCAGCGCGACGTTCGAAACGGGTGCCCGCGTGTATTCCGCGTAGCTGCCGTTGATCGTGCGACCGAGGCCGCCCATCAGCGCGGCGACTTTTGCGCCGACAGGAAACTCGCCGCCCGGACACGACTTCACGATGCCCACGCATTCGATTCCGCTCACTTTCGCCGCTTCGGCCCATTCGCCGCGCCGCATATGCATTTCCGCGTGGTTGACGCCGAACGCCTTGACTTCGATGACGACGTGACCTTCCAGCGGTTCGGGTTCCGGCAGTTCCGTATAGACGAGGCTGTCGATACCGCCGAACTTTTCGAGGACGATTGCACGCATGAGGGTTCTCCTAAGGGTGATGGCGCGTCGGTCGACGCAGTATGTAATCAGGCGAACCAGCCGATCGCCTGTCGTTTCAGGTTTCAGCGAGTCAGAAAGCCGGTGATGGCGGCGGCAATGTCAGCCGCGTGTGTTTCGAGCGCGAAATGGCCCGTATCGAAGAAGCGCACGTCTGCGTTCGGCAGATCGCGCTTGAACGCTTCGGCGCCGGGCGGCAGGAAGAATGGGTCGTTCTTGCCCCAGACCGCGAGGAACGGCGGCTGGTGCGTGCGGAAGTACTGCTGGAACGCCGGGTACAGCGCGACGTTGCTTTGATAGTCGCCGAACAGGTCGAGCTGGATATCGTGGGCGCCGGGACGGTTCATGTAGTAGTCATCGAGCGAATAGCCGTCGGGCGAGACCTGCGTCGTATCGCTCACACCGTGCGTGTATTGCCAGATCGTCGTGTCGCGGGTCAGCAGCGCGCGCAGCGCATCGCGGTTCGCTTGCGTCGGCTCCTTCCAGTACGCCTGAATGGGATTCCAGCCTTCGCTCAGTCCTTCCACATACGCATTGCCGTTCTGCGAAATGATCGCCGTGATGCGCTCTGGATGCTTCAGCGCGAGCCGGAAGCCCGTCGGCGCGCCGTAATCGAAAACGTAGACGGCGTAGCGGTCGAAGCCGACCACTTCCGTGAACCGGTCGATCACATTGGCGAGGTTGTCGAACGTGTAGGCGAATTGGCCGCGCTCCGGCATGTCCGACTGGCCGAAGCCCGGCAAATCCGGCGCGACGATATGAAACCGGTCGGCGAGCAGCGGAATCAGGTCGCGGAACATATGGCTGGAACTCGGAAAGCCGTGCAGCAGTAACAGCTTCGGCGCGCCAGCGCGGCCAGCCTCCCGATAGAACACGTTGAAACCCTCAACGTCGGCGTGGCGATGGGCAATCGTGGACATGGCGTTCTCTCCGTAAAGATAAATTTCTCTCGACTACGTCAACGCGACTCGTGCCGCGCCTTGATTCAGAATCGCGCAATTTCGTGTAACCGTTCAGAACATGTTTTATAGGTTACGAAGTGGTGATGTAACTTGTCAAGTGATTTTTTAGTGGTTACGATGGAGTCATCGTCACCTTACATTTGTCATAGCAATGGACTACCGCCAGATACCGGCCATGTTTTTGGCCGACGCGCCGGGGCTCGATTTTCTGAATTCGATTGCGACGCCCGTCGACGTGCCCGTTGACTGGATCAGCGACGGCGAAGGGCTGCTGCGTTGGCTCGATCAGGCCGGCATGGTGCCGCCGGATGCGCTCGCGTCGATCGGCTCACGCGCGACGCCCGCCGAACTCGACGAGATCGCGGCGAAAGCGCGCGAGCTGCGCGAGTGGTTTCGGGGCTACGTGAAAAAGAGGAAAGGGCATGCGCTCGCGTCGAGCGATCTGCGCGAGCTCGAACCGTTAAACGCGTTGCTCGCGCGCGACGAACAGCATGGCGAGATCGCCGCGAACGGTCCGGACGCGCCGACCGCGTTTTCGTTTCGCACGGTGCGGCGCTGGCAGTCGGCGGAGTCGTTGCTGATGCCGATCGCCGAGGCGCTGGCGAAACTCGTCTGCGAAGAGGATTTCACGCAGGTGAAGGCGTGCGAAGGCCCGGCATGCACGCTGCTGTTCGCCGATCACACGCGAGGCCATGCGCGCAGGTGGTGCAGCATGGCGGTCTGCGGCAATCGCGCGAAAGTGGCCGCGCATCGGGCGCGGCTCAAGGAGAAGAGTCGGGAGTAAAGCACGCGCAGTGCTTCATATTTTTTCTGGAGGAGAACGCGGTATGAATCACATCAAGGCCATTGCATTCGACCTGTACGGCACGCTGTTCGACGTGCACTCGGTTGCCGTCCAGTGCGACGAGCAGTTCCCTGGGCGCGGCCAGGAAATCAGCAACGTATGGCGGCAGAAGCAACTCGAATACACATGGCTGCGCAGCCTGATGAACCGCTATATCCCGTTCGAGCACGTGACGGAAGAAACGTTACGCTTCACGATCCGGCATCTTGGGCTTGAACTCGACGAGCGTGCGTGCCGTTCGCTGTCGGATGCGTATCTGCGTCTGCAAGCTTATCCGGAAGTGCCGGATGCGCTGCGCGCGCTGCGGGATCGCGGCCTGAAGCTCGCCATCCTGTCGAACGGCTCGCCGCATTCGATCGATGCGGTCGTTACAAACGCAGGGCTTCGGAACAGCTTCGACCATCTGCTGAGCGTCGATCCCGTGCGCGTCTACAAACCGGACAATCGCGCTTACGAACTCGCGGAACAGACGTTTGGCGTCGGCCGGAGGGAAATCCTGTTCGTGTCGTCGAATGCGTGGGATGCGACGGGAGCGCGCTACTTCGGTTTTCCGACCTGCTGGATCAACCGCGGCGGAAAGACGTTCGAGGAAATGGGGCAGCGGCCGGACTAGGAAGTGAACGGTCTGGATCGTCTCGTGACGCTGTTCGCTTCGGCCACTGCCTGAATGCGCGACTGGCGCCTGTCAGCCACGCGCGCGTCGTGCTGCGTTTCCAGCGTCACGATGCGCGCGCGGGCGCTACGCAGACCTTCGATTCGCCACTTCGGATAACGCCGCTTACTGCGGCTTGCCCGACGCAAGCTGCTGATTGCGGTCCGTCAAAAACCGCAGCAGCCCATCGATGCCGCTTTGCTGGATCGTCTCGCCGAACTGCTGCCGATACGTCTGCACAAGCCATGCCCCCATCACGTTGAGGTCGTACACGCGCCAGCCTTGCGGCGTCTTGCGCAGGCGGTAATCGATCTCGACGGGCTGCGCGTTGGTGGAGGCGATCGTGCGCACGACGGCGTCGGTGTCCGACGGCGCGACGCGCATCGGCGGATAGTCGATCTTCTGATCCGGCTTGAGTTGCGCGAGCGCGCCCGAATACAGATGGATCAGCAGCATCTTGAACTGTTGCGTGAGCTGTTGCTGTTGCGTGGGCGTGGCCGTGCGCCAGTAGCGGGCCAGGGCAAGCTGCGTCGTATATTCGAAGTCGATATAAGGCAGGATGTCCCGGTTCACGATGTTCATGATGCGCGGGATATCCGATGGGTCGATGGCCTGCGTGTGGACTTCGTCGAGCACCTGCTGCGTCACTGACTTGATCAGTATCTGCGGATCGGAGCTATCGACGGTCTGCGCCGATACCGTGTTGCCGAAGGCAAGCATCGTGAAGAACAGGACGGCAACGAAAAATCGCGATCTGATGTGGGCAATATTCATGATGTAAATGCGTTGTATAACAACACCGGCGAGGGGCTTCGCCGTGGCCACACCTATTGTAGGGGCGTTGCAAAAAATCGGCAGCGAGGGTGCCTGTCATCGTTGAAACCTATGACGGGCAGAGCAATCTGGTATTTGCGTTGGGGCAGGGCAGGCTTTCAAATAGAGGCTGCTAACGAAGCTCAGGCTCGTGATTCTTCTATAAAAGTGGAGACGCCCATGAAAGTGCTGGTCCCTGTCAAAAGAGTGGTCGACTACAACGTGAAGGTCCGCGTGAAGTCGGACAACACGGGCGTCGATATTTCGAATGTGAAGATGTCGATGAATCCGTTCGATGAAATCGCGGTTGAAGAGGCGGTGCGGTTGAAGGAAGCGGGTGTTGTCAGCGAGGTTGTTGCTGTTTCTTGCGGTGTCGCGCAGTGTCAGGAAACGCTGCGCACGGCGCTGGCGATTGGTGCGGATCGTGCGGTTCTGGTCGAATCGGGTGAAGACCTGCAACCGCTGGCCGTGGCGAAGCTTTTGAAGGCACTGGTGGACAGGGAACGGCTTTCGCTGGTGATTCTCGGCAAGCAGGCGATTGATGACGATTCTAACCAGACGGGCCAGATGCTCGCTGCGCTGGCCAATCTGCCGCAGGCGACGTTTGCATCGAAGGTTGTCGTGGCGGATGGCAAGGTGACGGTGTCGCGTGAAGTCGATGGCGGCGCGGAAACGTTGTCGCTGACATTGCCCGCAGTCATCACGACCGATCTGCGGCTGAACGAGCCGCGCTACGTGACGCTGCCGAACATCATGAAGGCAAAGAAGAAGCCGCTCGAAATCGTGAAGCCCGAAGATCTGGGCGTCGATGTCACGGCGCGTCTGAAGACCCTGAAAGTCAGCGAGCCGCCAAAGCGCCAGGCTGGCGTGAAGGTGGCCGATGTGAAGACGCTGGTCGAGAAGCTCAAGACCGAAGCCAAAGTTCTCTGAAGCACGGGAAAGAACATGACGATTCTGGTAATTGCTGAACACGACAACGCGGCGCTGAAGGCTGCGACGCTGAATACGGTTGCTGCCGCGCAGAGGATTGGCGGCGACGTTCATGTGCTGGTGGCGGGCCACAACGCACAAGGCGCAGCTGATGCGGCTGCGAAGGTGGCGGGTGTGTCGAAGGTGCTGCTCGCCGACGCGCCGCAACTCGCCGAAGGTCTAGCGGAAAATATCGAAGCGATGGTGTTGAACATCGCGAAGGATTACTCGCACATCCTCGCGCCCGCCACTGCCTACGGCAAGAACGTCGCACCGCGCATTGCCGCACAGCTCGACGTCGCGCAGATCAGCGAGATTACGGCTGTGGTCAGCGCCGATACATTCGACCGTCCGATCTACGCAGGTAACGCAATCGCTACGGTCCAGTCTCAAGACCCGATCAAGGTCATCACAGTGCGTGCAACTGGCTTCGATCCCGTTGCAGCAGAAGGCGGCAACGCATCCATCGAGAAGATCGACGCAGCGGCCGACGCAGGCATCTCGCAGTTCGTGAGCCGCGAAGTCACGAAGCTGGATCGTCCGGAACTGACGTCGGCGAACATCATTGTGTCAGGTGGGCGCGGTCTGGGAAATGGCGAGAATTACACGCAAGTGTTGGAGCCGTTGGCAGACAAACTACAGGCCGCGTTGGGCGCATCACGCGCAGCGGTCGATGCTGGCTACGTGCCCAACGACTATCAGGTCGGTCAAACCGGCAAGATCGTTGCGCCGCAGCTTTACATCGCAGTCGGCATCTCAGGCGCGATCCAGCATCTGGCTGGCATGAAGGACTCGAAGGTCATCGTCGCGATCAACAAGGACGAAGAAGCGCCGATTTTCAGCGTCGCGGATTATGGTCTCGTCGGCGATCTGTTCACCGTCGTGCCAGAACTGACGGGCGCACTGTGACGCACACATTTGTCGGGAGTCGAGATGTCGCAGCCTGTTAATCGCCAGCATCGCTCGTTTCTGTTCGTTCCGGGCACGCGTCCGGAGCGCTTCGAGAAGGCGTTGAGCAGCGGCGCGGACGCCGTCATCGTCGATCTCGAAGACGCCGTCGCACCCGGCGACAAGGACCGCGCCAGACAGGCCGTAGTCGAGTGGCTCTCGCCGGAGCGCCCCGTGCTGATCCGCGTGAACGCAGTCGGCACGCCGTGGTTCGAGCAGGACGCCGCGCTCGGCAAGCTGCGCGGCGTCGCGGGCATCGTCTTGCCGAAAGCGGAGCGCGCAGCCGATGTCTCCACGCTCGTTTCGCGCACCCGAAGCACGATGCCCGTCTTTCCATTGATCGAAAGCGCGAAGGGCATGTGGAACGCGCTCGAAGTCGCGAAGGCGCCTTTCGTGCATCAACTGATGTTCGGCACGCTCGACTTTTGCGCCGACATGGGCATGGCATCCGATGGCGAGGAACTGGATACGTTTCGCGCGAAGCTCGTGATGATTTCACGCGTCGCGGAGATACGGCCGCCGATCGACGGCGTGACGCCCGCCATCGACGATACTCAAACACTCGAAGCCGAAACGACAAAAGCAAAGCGCTGGGGATTCGCGGGCAAGCTCTGCATTCATCCCAAACAGGTCTTGACGATCAACGATTGCTTCGCGCCCAGCGAGGTGGAAATAGCGTGGGCGAAGAAAGTGCTCGACGCGTTCGAGCGCGCGAACGGCGCGGCTGTAGCGGTAGACGGGAAGATGGTCGACCGGCCCGTTATCATTCGCGCGCAAGGCATTCTCGACGCAAGCCGCGGCGTGTAGAGCAGGCATCCCACGTCCATCGAGCAAGCGGCAGTATAAAATGGGCTCCCAGCCCGAGCGCTCCAACACGTATCGACAAACCGAACGGCGCTCATCGCATAACTGCTCACACCTTCAACCGCTCATGGACGTTCGCCAGCTCCGCTACTTTGTCAGCATCGTCGATTACGGCAGTCTTGGCAAAGCGGCGGAAAAGCTCTTTGTCGCGCAGCCTTCACTGAGTCAGCAGATGGCGCGACTCGAAGAGGAACTCGGCGTGTCGCTGCTGTTGCGCAGCAATCATGGCGTCACGCCGACGGCTGAAGGCGATGCGCTCTATCGGCATGCGCGGCTCGTGCTGCGGCAGATGGAACAGCTCAAGCAGGAAGTGACGAAGGGCGCGGGCAGCGAGTCGGGTACGGTCGCAGTCGGCTTGCCGACCACGATGGCATCGGTGCTCGCCGTGCCGCTGTTCGAGCGCATCCAGGACCGCTATCCAGGCATCCGTCTGCAGTTCTTCGAAAGCATGAGCGGCTATCTCAACGAGTTGCTCGCGAACGGCAGACTGGACCTCGCGATCCTGTTTCGCGAGTCCGACACGCCCGGCATTTCCGCGTTGCCCGTGCTCGACGAGACGCTCTATCTGCTCGGCGAGCCGGGCGGCGCGATCTCGCCGCGTTCGACCACCTGTCCGCTCGCGAAGCTCGCGGGCGTCAAGCTGGTTGCGCCCGGTGTGTCGAATGGCTTGCGGCTTCTGATCGAGCGGACCTTTTCGAGCGAGAAGGTCGAGCTGAACATCATCGCCGATATCGATTCGTTGCCGTCGATGCTGCTGATCGCCCATTCGGGCCGTGCTTGCACGATTCTGCCGTCGTCGGCGCTCGCGCAACTCGATCAAACTCGCATGCCGAAGATGCGCAAGATCGTCGATCCCGTCATTCGCCGTCCTGCCAGCATCTGCTGGCCAAACGGCGTGCCGATGCATTCGGCGACGGTGGCGGTGCGGCAAACGCTCATCGAGTTGATTGCGGAGCAGGTCGAATGCGAAACATGGCAGGGCGTGACGCTGCGCAAGCAAGCCACGCCCGGCTGATTTCGATCTGCGCTTAAGCGTGTTCCGCCGCGTGCGCCGCGTCGCGGTCCTGGGCGGTCGACGTGGCGTCGCTGGTTCCCGGCGCAACATCTTCGAGCGCGTGCCGGCTCGTCTCGACGCGAAGAATGCAGATCGCGACGCACAGCACGGCAAAGATCACGCTCACCATCGCAATGACGCCGGACACGCCGACACGCTGATACAGCAGCAGCGCCAGATACGGCGTCGCAATCGACGCGGCGCGTCCGCATGTTCCCGCAACGCCCGTGCCGCGCAGGCGGACTTCCGTCGGAAACAGTTCGGGAATGTACCCGAACAGCCCAAGCGTCGTGATCGTATAGATCGTCGTGACGAGACAGAAGCCGACGATGATGATCTGCGCAGGCTCGCGCAATGTCACGTAGATCCACCCCAACACGATGCTCACCAGCGCGGCGAGCACGATGCCTTTCGCGCGGCCGATCCGGTCCGCGATCAGATAGCCGACCAGGCCGCCGACGGGTGAGCCGATCGACATCAGCATCACGAAGCCGAGCGACTTGACGATCGACAGGCCTTCGCTGACGAAGAAGGTCGGCAGCCACGCGATGAAACCATACAGCCCGATGTTCACGGCAATCGCGGTGAGCGCGGCAACGAAGGTGCGCCCGCGCATGCCCGGCGCGAACAGCGCGCTCAGCGGCACCGCGCCGACGTTCAGGTTGACCACGCGCTGCACGGGCGGCAATGTCCCGACGCGCGCTTCGACTTCACGTTCGATTGCGGCGAGCGTCGCTTCGGCTTCGTCGAGCTGGCCCGTCGATTCGAGCCAGCGCGGCGATTCAGGCATCCGGTGACGCAGGAACCACACGATCAACGCACCGATGCCCGCAATCGCGAACATATAGCGCCAGCCGAGGTTCGGGATGATCCAGTAGCCCGCCGCGAGCGCCGCGAACAGTCCGCTGTTGATGATGATCGCGAGCAGCGATACCCACTTGCCGCGCGTCGCGGGCGGCACGAACTCGGCGAGCGTGCCCGCCGCGACCACCAGTTCGGCGCCGAGTCCCACGCCCATGATGAAGCGCAGCACGATCAGCCATTCGATGTTCGGCGCGAAGCAGGCGGCAATCGAAGCAAGGCCGAAGATGCCGAGATTCACCTGATACGAGTAGCGTCGTCCGAGCCGGTCGCCGATGTGGCCGGCCGCATACGCGCCGATCATCATGCCGACGAAGGTCGCCGAGACGAACATCGCGCCGTGACGGAGATCGGTGAAGCCTTGCTTGACCATCGCCGCGACGGCGCCGTTGGCGAGATAGATGTCGAACGCGTCGAGAAAGGCGCCACCGGCGATCAGGCCGAGTATCTTCCAGTGGAAACTGCAAATGGGCAGACGGTCGAGCCGACCAGCGGCGTTGACTGACATGGTTTTGTCTCCTGGTTGGGTTGCCTTGCCACGGACAGAGCAAGGGCAAGGCGGGCGCGATTGTTCTGAAGTGATTGCCCGGATTGTCTGGTTGTCGAATGGCTACACGGCATGGGATACGCGCAGCGCGTCCACCTCCGCTGCGCTGAAGCCCAGTTCACGCAAGATCGCGTCCGTATGCGCGCCGAGCGCGGGAACGGCGTCCATGCGAGGCTCGTCTTCGGCGGTCATGCCGGGCGGATAGAGCGCGGGGATCTCGCCCGCAGCCGTCTGCACATGCGTCCAGCGCTGCCGGGCCTGCAACTGTTCATGGTTCCAGACATCGTGCATGTCGTTCATCCGCGCGTTCGCGATGCTGGCCTTCTCCAGACGTTCGATCACCTGCGCCGCTGTCCACGCGGAAAACGCGTCGACGATGACGCGCGTGAGTTCCTCACGATGCTTCGCGCGGCCGCTGTTCGACGAGAAGCGTTCATCGGCGAGCAGTTCAGGGCGCTCGATCACCGTCTCGCAGAAGTTCTTCCATTCGCGCTCGTTTTGCAGGCCGAGCATCACCGTCTTGCCGTCGCCTGCGACGAACGGACCATAAGGAAAGATCGTTGCGTGAGACGCGCCCGCCTGACGCGGCGGCGTCTGTCCATCGATCGAGTAGTAGAGCGGGTAGCTCATCCACTCGACCATGCTTTCGAGCATCGACACGTCGATATGCTTGCCGCGTCCCGTCTGCGCGCGTTCCAGCAGCGCGGCGAGGATGTTGGTGTAGCCATACATGCCCGCTGCAATGTCCGCGATCGAGCAACCCGCTTTCGCCGGCTCGCCGTCTGAACCCGTGATGCTCAGAAAGCCCGATTCGCTCTGGATCAGCAGGTCATAGGCTTTCTTGTCGCGAAAGGGACCATCCAGTCCATAACCCGAAATATCGCAGACAATCAGCTTCGGATACTTCACGCTCAGCGTCGCGTAGTCGAAGCCGAGGCGCTGCGTCGCGCCGGGCGCGAGGTTCTGCACGAACACGTCGGCATCGGCGAGCAGTTTGTGCACGATGTCGAGCGCCTGCGGCTGCTTCACGTCGAGCGTGATGCTTTCTTTCGAGCGATTCGTCCACACGAAATGCGACGCGAGGCCCGACACGCGTTCGTCGTAGCCGCGCGCGAAGTCGCCCGTGCCGGGGCGCTCGATCTTGATGACGCGCGCGCCGAGATCGGCGAGCTGACGGGTGCAGAAGGGCGCGGCGATCGCGTGTTCGAACGTAACGACCTTGATGCCTTGAAGCGGACGCATGATCGGACTCGCTCTCAGAAGGAACGCGGCAGACCGAGGATGTGCTCGGCGACATACGACAGGATCAGGTTCGTCGAGATGGGCGCGACCTGATAGAGACGCGTCTCGCGGAACTTGCGCTCGATGTCGTATTCAGCGGCGAAGCCGAAGCCGCCATGAAACTGCAGGCAGGCGTTGGCCGCTTCCCATGAAGCATCGGCGGCGAGCAGCTTCGCCATGTTGGCCTGCGCGCCGCACGGCTCGTGCGCGTCGAAGCGGCGAGCGGCCTCGAAGCGCATCAGGTTCGCTGCTTCGATGTTGATGTACGAGCGCGCAATCGGGAACTGCACGCCCTGGTTCTGTCCGATCGGACGGCCGAACACGACGCGGTCCTTCACGTACTGCGAGACCTTGTCGATAAACCAGTAGCCGTCGCCGATGCATTCGGCTGCGATCAGCGTGCGCTCGGCGTTCAGTCCATCGAGGATGTACTTGAAGCCCATGCCTTCTTCGCCGATCAGGTTTTCAGCGGGAATCTCGAGATTGTCGAAGAACAGCTCGTTGGTCTCGTGATTCACCATGTTCGGAATCGGACGAACCGTCATGCCGTGGCCGATCGCGTCGCGCAGATCGACGATGAAGATCGACATGCCTTCGCTTTTCTTCGTCACGTCGGCAAGCGGCGTGGTGCGGGCGAGCAGGATCATCAGATCGGAATGCTGGACGCGCGAGATCCACACCTTCTGCCCGTTGACGACGTAGCGGTCGCCCTTACGCACGGCCGTGGTCTTGATCTTCGTCGTGTCGGTGCCCGTGGTCGGCTCGGTGACGCCCATCGATTGCAGGCGCAGTTCGCCGCTCGCGATCTTCGGCAGATACAGCCGTTTCTGTTCCGCCGAGCCGTGGCGTAGCAGCGTGCCCATGTTGTACATCTGCCCGTGGCACGCGCCCGAGTTGCCGCCCGAGCGGTTGATCTCTTCCATGATGACGGACGCTTCCGTCAGCCCCAGACCCGAGCCGCCATATTCTTGCGGGATCAGCGCGGCGAGCCAGCCCGCTTTGGTCAGCGCGTCGACGAAGGCTTCGGGATAGCCGCGTTCTTCATCGACCTTGCGAAAGTACTCGGCCGGGAATTGTTGGCAGAGATCGCGAACGGCTTCGCGGATGTCCTGAAACGGATCGGTGACGGTATGGATCATGATCAATTCTTGTGCGGTTGCGGATTGCGGAATCAGGCGAGCGTCGCGCGTGCCGTCATGGTCAGCCAGCCTTCGTGGTCCTTCGACCAGAGTTCGACCGTTTTGCCGTCTGCCGACGGCTGGCCGCACAGATGAAGGACGTTGCCCATGAAGCTCGGACGCATCGCCTTGTAAGAGAATTCGAGCACCTTCGCGTCAGGGCTCTGCCTGTGCAGCAGATCCATCAGCAGCGTGGCGATCAGCGGTCCATGCACGACGAGATTCGGATAGCCTTCCACCTGCGTCACGTATGGCTTGTCGTAGTGGATGCGATGGCCGTTGAAGGTCAGTGCCGAGTAGCGGAACATCAGCACTTCATCGGGGACGATCTGCCGGTGCCATTGAGCGGCATCGGGCGCGGCGGTCGGTGCGGGAGCGGGCGCGCCGGGCACCGCCGGTTCGCGGTACACGATGTCCTGTTCTTCGTCGATGGCGAACGTGCCTTCGCAATAGATGCGGTGGTTCACGGTAACGAAGCCGAGCTTGCCGGTGCGGCCTTGCTTCTCGCTGACGTTCAGGATCGACGATTCGCGCGTGATCGCGCTGCCGACCGTCACGGGCGCGTGAAAGCGCAGGCGGCCGCCTGCCCACATGCGGCGCGGCAAGCCAAGGTCGGGAAGAAAGCCGCCTTTACGCGGATGGCCGTCTTCGCCGATCTGCGCCTGCGCGACGGTCGGGCGGAAGAAGATCCAGTGCCAGAGAAGCGGAAGGGCGTCGCCGGGAAGCGGCGGCGCGTCGTAGTCGAGCGTGGCGCCCAGCGCGACAGCCGAGGTGGGCACGACGATATCGGCGGCGATTACGGTTTGCGCATCGGATGCGGCGGACTGCTCGGTCATGCCTGTCTCCGTCGCCGGCAACCGCCAGCGCGTTTGTTCTCGATACGGAGAGATTAGGCGAAGCCCGAATACGGCGGAAATACCAGTTTCATGTGCCAGTCATAGGGCGATCCTATTGCGGCCAGGGCAGGCCGGCGCGTTGCAGCACGGTCATCGGGCCGAGCCGCTCGATCATCGCCATGTGCGCCGCGTCGCGCACGAACAGCGATCCGGCGAATCCCAACGCGTTCACCGACACGCCCTCCACGTGTTCCGCCGATCTGGGAACGAGCAGCATCCATTGGCGCGTGACGAGCAGGTTGTACGGCGACGATTGACACTGAACGCCGTTGGTCTCGATAGCGCCGACGCCTGCCGCGTCGAGCAGCGCGTCGTAGCAGGCAAGCGCTGTCTTTGCGGCATCGGCGGGCGTCGCATGATCCAGCGTGATACGCGCGAATGCGTGACGAAACGGCAGGCCCGGCACGCGCAGCGCTGGCCCATCGCCGACGGCTTCTGCTAGCAGCGGCTCGACAGGTACGGACGGCGCTGCATCGCCGAGCGGCAGCGGCACGATTTGCAGATGCTTGTGCGGCTGACTGGCACCCGCCTCGGGGCCGCCATTGTAAAAGCCGATGCCATCGAATTCCGCCATGCAGGCCATCAGCGCGTCGAAGTCCGCGAGATCGAGCAGCGCTTCCTGCCGCTGAAAATCGCGTGTAACGATCAGCAGATGATGGTCGATGACGTTGAACTTGTTGAGCAAGGCCAGATGCGTTCCGGAGATATCGGCGACGAACAGGTCGGGCTCATACGGAAGAAACGGATTTGCGACAGGACCCTTCGCCGTCTCCAGTTTGCGCGCTTGCCGGCGCTGCTGCTCCTTGCGCGTGAGGCTCGACACCTGCCGCACGACGAAGCGAACAACGCCGCTTTCGATCACGGCCTGAACGGTATCGATAGGTTGCAGCGCGCCGCAGCGCAGCGCGTGTGCGGTCTGCCGCTCAATGGCGGCCCACAGCGTACCGGGCGCAAGGCGTCGATGTTCCATTCGGGTCAAAGTTTATAGCCGATCGTGCGCAACAGGTCCTTACGCCATTGCACGTCTTCCGCGCCTTCGACGCCGAGCGGCGAGAATCCGTCGATCACGCCGACGATGCCCCGTCCCTGGTCCGTTTCCGCAACCAGCACCTCGACGGGATTCGCCGTTGCGCAAAAGATGCGGCACACCTCGGGCACTGCCTTCAGCGCATTCAGCACGTTGACGGGGAAAAAGCCGTCGCCGAGAAACACGAAGAAGCTGTGGCCCGCCGCGACGTTCAGCGCGTTCTGGCTGGCCATCTCGACGAGCGCATCGTCGGTGCCGGAGCGCCGCACGAGCCGCTTGCCGGACGCTTCGCAGAACGCGAGTCCGAACCTGATGCCGGGTACAGCGGCGACGAGTGTCTCGTGGATATCCTCGACGGTTTTGATGAAATGGGATTGCCCGAGAATGAAGTTGGTCGTTTCGGGCTTGACGACGGTGACGGCGGACAATTGCATGGCGGGCCTCGCTCCGTTGCGGCAGAACGCTGGTGAGAGATGCGTGTCGAGCTTGTTCTAGCCTAGACGCAAGCGCGCGCGAGGGAAAGCGGGCGCGATGTAAGGCGATTGTCTGATTGATCGAAAACGGATGCGGAAACATCGCGATACAAATTCGACACGATGCTTACCGGGCTGGCTCAGGTACGCGCCCAGCCAATGTGGGAAAATCAGGGACATGAAAACGCCCAGAATTGCAGTCATCGTGGCCATGCTCGCCGTGGTCAGCCCGCTGGCGCACGCGAGCCTCGCGAGCGGCGCTCATCAGTTCAAAACCGACGCCAAGACGGCAGGCCGGGAGACCGGGCACGTCGCTCGCAACGGCGTGCATGCGGTCGGACACGGCGCGAAAGCGGCAGGTCATGCCGTTGCCGACGTGACGAAGCACGGCTATCACGCAACGAAGAAGTTCGTGACGGGACATGGCTAGGTGCCGCATTGCAGCATGCTGAATAGCGTGTGATTGCGGCCCGCTGAACGGCCCATTCAGGCGTACGATTAGAGGTATCGCCCCGTTGCATCCCGTTGTGGATGCCGCCATTTGACGGAGAGCCGATATGAGACGCCTTTATTTCATTGCCCCCGACACCCTGACCGCGAAAGCGATCGTCGACGACCTGCTGCGCGCGCGAATCACATGGCGGCATATCCATGTGCTCGCGAATCACAGCGTCGCCCTCGAAGAATTGCCACAAGCCTCTTTGCTGCAAAGCAGCGACGTCGTGCATTCGCTGGAACGCGGCGTGGCGCTCGGCGGCGTGACGGGCGCGCTGCTTGGCCTCGTGGCGCTTGTCTATCCGCCTGCGGAACTGGCCATCGCGGGCGGCGCCGTCGTCATGCTGACAGTGGCGGGCGCCGGTTTCGGCGCGTGGACAGCCACGATGATCGGCGTCAACGAGCCGAATACGCAGCTCGAACGTTTTCGCGATGCGATACGCGACGGCCAGTTGCTCATCATGGCCGACGTGCCCGGATCGCGTGAACATGAGATCGAGCAATTGATCGCGCAGCATGTACCGCGAGCCGATCTCGAAGGCGCGGAGCCCTCCTCGCCGATCTTTCCGTAGCGCTTGACGGGACTTTCGCGCGCCGGCAGCGATTCGACAACGCAGTGCAAATGGTTGACAATCGAATGCCTTGCGCGCGGGGAATGATCCAATAACCGGCTCCACAAGATTCGTCGTGACGGCATGCAGCCGCCTCACACGCAACATCATTGAGCCGGACCCGCCGCGCTGTCCCGATTCACGCGAACCACGCCTAAGGCGCTTTCGCGCAAGACCTGCTGGCAAATATCAATGAGAAAGACTCTGGACGGCCTCGCCGTTTCAAGCATGGTGATGCTGTGCCTGATATGGGGACTCCAACAAGCGGCAATGAAAGCGATTGCTGCCGATGTCGCACCACTGCTTCAGGTATCGCTGCGCTCCGGAGTGGCCGCCGTGCTGGTCTGGGTGTTCGGCCGGCTGATCGTGCGCGACAAATGGCTCAAGGGCGTTGCGCTCGGGCCGGGATCGCTGGTCGGCGTGCTGTTTGCCGCCGAGTTTCTGTTCGTTGCCGAAGGCCTGCGCCTGACCACGGCGTCTCACATGGCCGTGTTCCTTTACACCGCGCCGATGTTCGCGGCAGTGGGGCTACAGATCGCGCTGCCTTCCGAACGCTTGACGCGCACGCAGTGGACGGGCATTGCGATCGCCTTCGTCGGGATTGTGATTACCTTTGTCCGGCCGGGCGCGGGAGCCGGAGCGGGGCCATCGGCGCCGAACTGGATGCTGGGCGACTTGCTGGGGATCTGCGCGGGCGCAGTGTGGGGCCTGACAACCGTCGCCGTGCGCGCGTCACGTCTGAGCGAAGCGCCCGCTACGCAGACGCTGTTCTATCAGCTGGTGTGGGCCTTTGTCGTGTTGCTGCCGTTTGCCCTCCTGTCCGGCCAGTCCGCGTTTCATGGCAATACGCTGGTGTGGGCGAGCCTCGGGTTTCAGGCCTTCGTCGTCTGCTTCTTCAGTTACGTTGCGTGGTTCTATCTGCTGAGAATCTATCTTGCGTCGCGGCTCGGCGTGCTGTCGTTCATGGCGCCGATGTTCGGCGTCGCGCTCGGCGCGCTGCTGCTGCATGAACGGCTCGATCCGACCTTTCTCGCGGGCTCGGCGCTCGTGCTCGTGGGCATGCTGGTCGTCAATGGGCGCGAGTGGCTGAAGTTCGTGTTCGCCCGGCAAAGTCGCGATGGCGTGAACGTAAAGCACGCTGTTGACAGACGTCTCAACCGATAGCGCGTCGCCGCAGCCACTCCGCCACCAGCACGCAGGCCGTGAGCCATGCTGTCGACGACATCGCGCCCGCAAGCACATCGCTGGCGAAATGCACGCCGATGATCAGCCGGCTCCACGCAATCATCCCGACGACAGCCACCGCGCCGAGTACCACGGGCAGCCGCCAGCGCGCGGGCAGCGTTCGCATGAGCACATACGCGATCGCGCCATAAGTCGCGAGCGAGCCGGACGTGTGGCCGCTCGGAAAACTCCAGCTATGCACCGACGCGAACGCGGTGTCGTAGTCGGGCCGCGCGCGGCGGATTAGTTGCTTGAGCGTCATGTTCAACAGGCCGTTGCCGCCCGAAGCCGCGGCGAGTGTGCAGGCGAGCAGAAGGTGCCGCGTCGACAGCAGCGCGATGGCGCCCGCTGTGCAGCAGACCGCTAGCACCTTGGGATCGCCGAGATGTGTCGCAATAGCAAAGGCATGTTTGACTTCGCGCGGCACGGTAGCGCCGAGATCTAGCGCGAACGCGAGGTCGAAGCGGGTCAACGCGGGATCGGTCAACAGCGCATGCGTGAGCGCCGCGAAGCACGCGGCCGCAGTGACGATGACAACCACGCCAACGCCTATCCCCGCATTAAATGTCAGCATGCCCGCGCGGCCCACACGAAACGCACCATACGCAATGCACTCCGCGACGATCAGCGTCGCCGCCATCAGTTCGAGCGCATGCCGGCCCGCGATGCTCGCAAGCTCGATCATGACGAGCCGGCCGCGCGCACCGAAACGGGCGAACGCGCTTCATCAGTGCTGGGGAGGTCGAGTGCATGTTCCAGCACAGGCACGAATGCGTTGCCGTTTTCGTCGTAGTCATAGCGGGCAACGACGGCCTTGCGCCCATTCGGATCGCTCGCGTCGTAGCGAATCAGATTGACCGAATTCGGAATCTGCCCGCGGATGCGCGTCGATACCGCCGTGCCCGCCTGCACGGCCCATACAGGCCGCGCGATGTCCATGCGGCTCGCGAGCGGCAGCACATACGGCAAATGGATATGTCCGCCGAGGATCAGATCGGCACCCGCTTGCGCCCATCGGCGGATCGCGTGTTCGCGGCCGTGCAGCAGGTTGCGCGTGTCCTCTGCCGCGACGGACGCCACGGGATGATGCGTGACCACTACGCGCAGTTGCAGCGGCGTCGCACGTTCGAGTCGCCGTGCGGCGCGTTCGATCTGTTCCATGGACACTTCGCCATCCGTATGCCGCGCGCGGCGCGTCGTGTTCAATCCAATCACCAGCAATTCGCGCGACTCGAACACGGGTTCGAGATCGGTGCCAAATACGCGTCGATGATTCGCATACGGATGCAGCACGCGCGCGAACAGGTTGAAGAGGGGAATGTCGTGATTGCCGGGAATCACGAGCGTCGGTATTACGCCAAGCCGGTCGACGAACGCCCGCGCCGCCGCGAACTGGCTGCGCCGCGCGCGCTGCGTGATATCGCCGGACAGCACGGCGAGATCCGGCTGCTCGCGCGCGGCGAGTTGCAGCAAGGCTTCGACGACGTCGGGCCGTTCGGTGCCGAAATGCGGATCGGAGATCTGGAGCAACAGCGTCATGAGCGGTTCAGGGCGGCGACATCGGCCTCGGGTTTCAGCAGATAAAGGGGCGTGTCGCCGACACGGAATTCGAGCGGCATCTGCATGCGCGTGACTTCGCCATCCATTGCGATTTTGACACGCCTGCGCCGCTTCGACGGATGCGTGACCGTGAAGCGGCGAAACGCGAAGCCGATCACGTTGTCCGCGTCGCTCATCCGGCTCAGCGCGCCATGCAGCGACAGCACGATCTGCGCAATGCGGCCGATCGCGCGTGGCGCCAATGCAACCAGCAAGCCTTGCGCCAGCAACGGCGCTTCCGCCGCGCCGACCTGTTCGAGTTGCAGCCGGTTGTTGGCGACGAACAGCGTCGACGTGCGGATCTCCTGCATCGTGCCTTCGTGATCGACATGCAGACGCAGATGGCGATGCCGCCGCAACAGCATCGCAATCGCGGACCACAGCGCGACGATCCGGCTGCGCCCGAATTGCCGCTTGTAGATTTCGCGATGCTCCAGCATCTTCGGATACAGCCCGAGGCTCGCGTTGACGAGGAACATGCGGTCGTTGACGAAGCCGACCTGCACGGGATGCGCGCGCGCCGTGAGCAGCAGATCGACGGCTTGCGCGGGGTCGGCGGGAATGCCGTGGTCGCGGCTGAAGTAGTTGAACGTGCCGCACGGCAGCACGCCGAACGCGCAACCGCTGCCGATCACCGCCTGTGCGACCGCGCACAGCGTGCCGTCGCCGCCCGCGCCGACCACCGCGCCGCCGCGTGCCTGCGCGAGTTCGACCGCGCGTTGCGCCGTCGCGCCGAGTTGCGACGGATCGTCGACGAGCATCAGCTCGTACTCGCGGTTCGCCTTGCCGAACGCGTTCGCGATCAACGCAGCCGTGGTCTCGCCCTGCTTACGCCCCGAGCCGGCGTTCATCACGATCACGAACGGCGCGCGCGCGTCCATCTGCCGGGCTTCGCCGTGTGCAGGGATGGCAGATGGACGGGCGTCGGAGGTCATCGCGTCGATTCCGCGCGCGCCGGTTGAACGGACAGCGCGCCGAGCGTCGCGCATGCAAATATGACCGCGAGAGTGTGTCTTGCCTGCACTTGTTTCCTCCTTATGGTTGCAACGCAATGTCTCCGTGAAGATGTTGACTGTACCCGACGATCTGGCGTTCGTTGAGCAGAACGTGACGCCTCTCAGGTTGCTTGCGGGTGCAACGTTCAGTGTGTGCATGCAACACGTATGAGCATCGGCGGGAAACGCATGACCCAAACGGGTTTTGGCGTGCTCGCGAGTTTGCTCGCGTCGGCTTTGCCACTATGATGAATTTTCTGCCGACGCGGCCTCAACCTCACAGCACGAACACAAACGACAACAAGGAGACGTCATTGAAGCGACTTTTCGTCACGATGTCATGCGCGGTCATGCTGTCGGGCTGCGGCGGAAATGGCGTCGCGCGCGCTGCGCCGAAGGTGATCGTCGATAGCGACTACAACACGCTGGGCGACGACGGCCAGCTTGGTGTGATGGCCGTGCAATTGCAGGCGCAAGGCAAAATCGAGGTGCTCGGCATCACAGTCGTGTCGGGCAACCAGTGGCTCAAGCAAGGTGTCGCCGACGCGTTGAAGTCGATGGAGCGGCTCGGTGTTGGAGACCGTATCGGTGTTTATGCAGGCGCGAATTACGCACTGGCGCATCCGTATTCGGAGATCCAGCAGGAGCTTGCTCAGTTTCCCAGCGGCGACGGCTATCTGGGCGCATGGAGCACGCCGGAGCCGACTTCGGATGCTCAACTCGTCGCGCCTCCTGACGGCTTCGCGACGCATACGCATGTGCAGAGCAAAAGCGCGGTGGACTTCATCGTCGAAAGCGTGAAGGCGAACCCGAACCAGGTGACGATACTCGCGATCGGTCCGCTGACGAACATCGCGCTCGCGACAAGACAGCATCCCGAGATCGTGCCGATGATCAAGCAGATCATCTACATGGGCGGCGCGATCGACGTGCCGGGCAACGCCACGGCGACGGCCGAGTTCAACTGGTGGTTCGATCCCGAAGCGGCACGCGAAGTACTGCGTTTGCCCATCAAACAGAACGTGTTTCCCCTCGACGTGACCGACACCGTGAAGATGGATAAAACCGTCTATGACCGCGTCGCGAACGATCCGACCAAACAGACCATCATCACGCAACTGTTCAAGCAGTTGAACGGCTATGGTTTCGACGGCAAGAACGGCTTCGAAACCAATCCGAACTACACGACCGACATCTGGGACACGCTGACCATCGCCTGGCTGATGGACCCGAGCTTCGCGACGCAGACGGAAGAACGCTGGGTCGATGTCGATAGGAGCTTCGGCGCGAACGATGGCAAGGCGACGGGGTACGCGAGTTCGCCGCCGGCAGGGCTGCAGAAGGTGACGATCATCAAGCGTTTCGATAACGCACGCTTTTTCGATTTCTATGTCGATCTGCTCACGCGCCCAGTTCCTGTGAAACTGCCGTGACAGATACGTGGTGTCGCGTGGTCGTACCCGCGTGTGTCCGTTCAATTGCGCACGCATCATTCAGCACCTAGTATCCATTTCGGACCAGCCGGTTACGTTGCGATGCGGAACGTCGGAAGAAATCGCCGACGCGCATCCAGCCGCGCTGGCATGACTGTTCTTCGACTGGAGCAAATTCGATGCGAAAGATGAGAGCGGTACAGGTGAGCGGGCCGGGCGGCGCGCTGGAACTCGTGGAGCGTGACGTGCCGGCGCCCGGCGCGGGTCAGGTGTTGATCAAGGTGCAGGCGTGCGGCATCTGCCACAGCGATTCGCTGACCAAGGAAGGCCAGTGGCCGGGCCTGCAGTATCCGCGCGTGCCGGGGCATGAAGTCGCGGGCGTGATCGATACGCTGGGCGCGGGCGTCGAAGGATGGAAAGCGGGCGAGCGCGTGGGCGTGGGCTGGCACGGCGGACATTGCGGCCATTGCGCGAATTGCCGGCGCGGCTATTTCGTTGTGTGCGAAAAGGGGCAGGTGCCGGGCATCAGCTACGACGGTGGCTACGCCGATTACCTCGTGGTACCCGTCGAGGCGCTGGCGCGCATGCCCGAAGAACTCAACGACGTGGACGCCGCGCCGCTGCTTTGCGCGGGCATCACCACGTTCAACGCGTTGCGCAACAGCGGCGCGCGCGCGGGCGAGGTGGTCGCGATTCTCGGCATCGGCGGGCTGGGGCACCTCGGCGTGCAGTTCGCGAGGCGCATGGGCTTCAACACAGTCGCGATCGCGCGCGGCGAGGACAAGGCACCGCTCGCGAAGCAACTCGGCGCGCATCACTACATCGACAGCCGCGCGCAGAATCCCGCCGATGCGCTCAAGGCGCTAGGCGGCGCGTCGATCATTCTCGCGACGGTGACCAACGCCGACGCGATGACGGCCACGCTCGGCGGCCTCGCGCTCAACGGCAAGCTGATCATCCTCGGCGTCGCGGACAAGCCGATCGAAGTGCCGCCCGTCCAGTTCATCATGGGCCGCAATGCGGTGCAGGGCTGGCCGTCGGGTTCGTCGGCCGATTCTGAGGACACGCTCGCGTTCAGCGCGCTCGCCGACGTCAAGCCGATGATCGAAACCTATCCGATCGAACGCGCCGCCGAAGCGTACGACCGCATGATGAGCGGCGCTGCACGCTTTCGCGTCGTGCTGACGATGAACTAGCCGTTTCGCCTGATCGGGCGAAGCCATGCGGGCTGAAAGGCCGCCGTCGCGAGCGCGCGACGGCGGCTGCGAATCCGTCTCTCCCAATGTTGGCCGGGGTTTGCGGCATCTGCGGGATGCCCGCAACGCTCCTTCGACATCCCGTCCGGCAATCTCACCTCCGGCAGCGCGTAAAATGCTGCCTTTTCATGGTTTCTGGTGGTATGGTTCAAGCCCCTCAGCGCACGGCGGTCAGCGGTCCGACGCTCGTCCGTCTGCTCGCGCGCCTGACTACCGCCGACGTTCCCGCCTCCAGCCAGTCGCTGTCGGACCAGTTGAGCCAATGGCTCGGCTGGACAGACGCGATTGCGTTGTCGACGGCGCTCAACAGTGCGCCGCCCGCCGTCGCGTCCGGCGCGCGGGGCGCGGGCAGCGTCGAGCACGAGTGCGCGCGGGTGCGCGCGTCGCTGGCGGACGCGATTGCCGGCGACAGCATGCTCGCGCCGCGCCGGCGACGCAGCGCCGCGCATGCGCAGAATGCGCAGCAGCCGGAAGCGGAAGCCAATTACGCGGACTTTCGCCAGTGCTATCTGGCGTTGCAGCAGTCGATGGAAACCCGCATCGGCAGTCTGCGCGGGCGGCTGCGCAACATGGTGGCGGCACAGACGTCGGAGATGACGCGGCTCGCGGTGGTCGACGCGATCATGGAGCGGTCGCTCGGCGCGCGCGAGCGCAGCCTGTTCGGCGCGGTGCCGGGTCTGCTCAGCGGTCATTTCGAGCGCCTACGCCAAGCCGCGCAGGTAGCACAGGACGAGCAGGACGCCCTGGCCACTGCGGCCACCACGGCCACGGGGACCGGGAGTCAAGCCGCACCCCGGCCCGGCGCGTGGCTAGACGTGTTCCGCAAGGACATGCAGAGCGTGTTGCTTGCCGAACTCGATATTCGTTTTCAACCGGTCGAAGGGCTGCTGGCTGCCCTTCGCATCAGCTAACTGGGACAACATGTCCAGATATCGCATTGATTTTGTCGTTGTTTTTCTCGTAGGTCTGGTTGTAGCCGGTTGGGTCGGCGCCGGCTATGTCGTGTCGAATCCGCTGGCGCTCGCTGTCACGCTGCTGGTCGCCGCCTGCTATGTGGCGGGCGCGCTGGAACTGCAGCGCTATCAGGAGGCCACCGCGACGCTCACGCGCGCGCTCGCGGAACTGTCCGAGGCGCCGTCCCGGCTCGGTGTCTGGCTCGAACGTCTGCATCCCGGTTTGCGCAACCCGGTGCGCCTGCGCATCGAAGGCGAGCGCGTCGCGTTGCCGGGCCCGGCGCTCACGCCGTACCTGGTCGGGCTGCTGGTGCTGCTTGGCATGCTGGGCACGCTGCTCGGCATGGTGACGACGCTGCGGGGCACGGGCGCCGCGCTCGAAAGCGCGACGGATCTGCAGGCGATCCGCGCGTCGCTGGCCGCGCCCGTGAAGGGTTTGGGCTTTGCGTTCGGCACTTCGATTGCGGGCGTGGCGACCTCGGCGATGCTCGGCTTGCTGTCGGCGTTGTGCCGCCGCGAGCGCGCTCTCGCCGCGCAGCTGCTCGACACGAAGATCGCGACCACGTTGCGCGCCTTCTCGCAGAGCCAGAAGCGCGACGAGACCTTCAAACTGCTGCAGCGCCAGGCGGACACGATGCCCGTGCTGGTCGACCGACTTCAGACGATGATGACGGCCATCGAGCAGCAGAGCCTGTCGCTCAACGAGCGGCTGATCTCGAACCAGCACGCATTTCACGGACGCACGGAAGCGGCGTATGCGCGGCTGGTGTCGACGGTTGCGCAGTCGTTGAAGGACAGCGCGGCGGAAAGCGCCCGCGCGGCGGGCGCGGCGTTGCAGCCGGCGATGGAAGCCACGATGACCGGCCATGCGCGCGAGATGGCGTCGCTGCGCGAGACCGTCGAGCATGCGGTGCAACGTCAGCTGGACGGTTTGACGACGGGCTTCGACGCGTCCACTGCGAACGTTGCGAAGCTATGGACCGAAGCGCTCGCAGGACACCGGAGCGCAAGCGAGTCGCTCGCACAGGACTTGCGCGTGTCGCTGGAAGGCTTCAGCCAGACTTTCGAGCAACGCTCGACGGCACTGCTGGACGGCGTCTCGGCACGCCTCGACATGACGGCGGGCCAGGTGTCGAGCGCGGCGGAAAGCGCGCGCGCGGCGGGCGCGGCGTTGCAGCCGGCGATGGAAGCCACCATGGCCGCTCACGCTCTCGAAATGGCCGCACTGCGCGGTACGGTCGAGCAGGCGGTGCAGCGTCAACTGGACGGCCTGTCGAGTGGCTTCGAGTCGACTACGGCGAACGTGGCGAATCTATGGAGCGAGGCGCTTGAAGGACACCGGAGCGCGAGCGAGTCGCTCGCAAAGGATCTGCGCGCATCGCTGGAAGGCTTCACGCAGACTTTCGAGCAGCGCTCGACGGCTCTGCTGGATGGCGTGTCGACGCGCCTCGATGCAACGGCGGGGCAGGTTTCTCAAGCCTGGACGCACGCACTGACTCAGCAGGAACGCACCGGCGAAATGCTCGCGGAGCACAACCGCGACGCGCTCACGACGGCGGCATCCGCTTTCGAGCAACATTCGGCCGCGCTGTTGCGCGCCGTCGATGAGTCGCATGCCGGTTTGCAGGCCGAACTGGCGTCGCGCGACCAGCAGCGTCTGGATGCGTGGAGCGCATCGCTCGAAGCAGTCGCGGCCACGTTGAGCCAGAAGTGGGACGAAATGGGCGCGCACACCGCGAGCCGCCAGCAGGAAATCTGCGACACGCTCGCGCAAACCGCGCGTGATATCTCGGCGCAGACGCAAGCCCACGCAAGCGGCACGATCGCGGAAATTTCTCGGCTCGTCGAGGCCGCGTCGGAAGCGCCACGCGCGGCGGCGGAAGTCGTCGCCGAATTGCGCCAGAAGCTCTCCGACAGTATGGTCCGCGACACCGCGATGCTCGAAGAGCGCAGCCGTCTGCTCGCCACGCTCGAAACGCTGCTCGACGCCGTGAATCACGCATCGACCGAACAGCGCACGGCCGTCGATGCGCTCGTCTCGACATCGGCGGGACTGCTCGAGCGGGTCGGCACGCAGTTCAACGACAAGGTCGAAGCCGAAACCCGCAAGCTCGGCGACGTCGCCGCGCAGGTGGCCGGCAGCGCCGTCGAAGTGGCGAGCCTCGGCGAAGCGTTCGGCATGGGCGTGCGGCTGTTCGGCGAATCGAACGACAAGCTGATGGCTCACCTGCACCGTATCGAGGCGGCGCTCGACAAGTCGCTGCTGCGTAGCGACGAGCAGCTTGCGTACTACGTCGCGCAGGCGCGGGAAGTGATCGACCTCAGCATGCTGTCGCAGAAGCAGATCGTCGAAGACCTGCAACAGCTGGCGGGTCAGCGCGCATCTGCTGGAGCCGACGCGGCATGAACGACGATATCGACGGCGGCGTCGAGCCGACGACGCCCATCTGGGCCGCCTTCAGCGATCTGATGTCGGTGCTGTTGGGCGCGTTCGTGCTGATTCTGGTCGGCGTGATCGGCGTGCAGCTGGAACTGTCGGCGCGGCTCGACGATGCCGTCAAGCAGCGGCAGATGGAAGCGCAGCGCCGCAAGACGCTGGAGCAGGCGCTGGCCGGGCCGCTCGCGGCCGGGCGCGTGACGCTGGTCAACGGGCGCATCGGCATCAGCGGCAACGTGCTGTTCGCGCTGAACTCCGACCAGTTGCAGCCGCAGGGGCGCGATCTGCTGAAGAGCCTGGCCGGGCCGTTGTCCGCGTATCTCCGCTCGCACGACGAAATCCTGATGGTCAGCGGCTTTGCCGACGATCAGCAGGTGCGGTCAAGCAACCGGCGCTTCGCGGACAACTGGGAGCTGTCGGCGCAGCGCGCGCTGACGGTGACACGTTCGTTCATCGATGCGGGCATTCCCGCGTCGTCGGTGTTCGCGGCGGCGTTCGGCTCCGAGCAGCCGGTTAGCTCGAACGCGGATAGTGAAGGGCGGGCGAAGAACCGTCGCGTGGAAATTGCGGCGGTGCCGAGGCCCGCGTCATCGGGCGGCGGAAACCGTGAGTAGCGACGCAACCGCGCGCGCCAGCGACGCACAGACGACGCTCGACGCTTGGCGCGAGCAGGGCGACGACCGGCTCGATCCACTGCGCTTTCATTTCATCGACGCGCTGGCGCGGCGGGCAGCCGCTCACGACGGCGAAGCGCGCCGCATTCTCGATGCGCGTCTGTCGACCTTGCTCGAAGCCTATGCTGGCGATATCGCCAGCCGTGCGCCGACGGCACAAGCGCCTGAGCGCGCCGCTCTGCCGTGCAAGGCAACACGCGGACCGCTCGCGGAACTGGTCGATTACATCGCGAGCCACCCGCAGGCAGGCGACGAGCGCGTCGCGCTCAACGCCGCCGTTCGCTCCGAATTGAAGGCGCTCGATTACTTCCGCGAAACCTGGTCCAAGGTCAGCGCCGAGAAACAGGTGCGCGTGTCGCTCGAACAGGTGCCGGGCAATGCCGGGCCGCTCAATTCGAGCAGCCTCGTGCATCGGTCGCTGTCGCTGATGCGCGAGCTGTCGCCAGGGTATCTGCAGCAGTTCCTGGCCTACGTCGATGCGTTGTCGTGGATGGAGCAGATCACGGGCGGCGCGTTGCCCGTCAAGGATACGCCGCGCCCCGCGAGCGCGAAGAAGGGCGCGCGCGGCAAGTCGCGCTAGGCATCTCTGTCGCGTCGCCGAACGGGCGCGTCAGGCCGTATCGGACTGCTTCTTGTACTGCGACGCGAGCTTGTCCTGCTGGTTCGGCGGAACAGGATCGTAATGGCTCAATTCGATGCTGTAATTGCCGTGCCCGCCCGCGATCGCGTTCAGGCGCGACTGATAGTCGGCCAGTTCCGATAGCGGCACTTTCCCCGCCACGACCACAGCACGGCCGGCCAGATTGCGCGTGCCCTGTACCTGCGCGCGACGCGACGACAGATCGCCGATAATGTCGCCCATCGTCGTGTCGGGCGTCATCACCTCGATGTTCACGATCGGTTCGAGCAGGATCGGTTGCGCCTTGAGTATTGCGTCGATGAACGCCTTGCGGCCCGCCGTGACGAACGCGACTTCCTTCGAATCGACAGGATGGCTCTTGCCGTCGAACACGGTGATGCGCACGTCCTGCATCGGAAAGCCCGCAAGCGGGCCGTTCTCGATCACCTGCAAAATGCCCTTTTCGACGGCTGGCATGAACTGGCCCGGAATCGCGCCGCCCTTCACGGCATCGACGAATTCGTAGCCCGCACCGCGCGGCAACGGCTCGACGCGCAGCATCACTTCGCCGAACTGACCTGCGCCGCCCGTCTGTTTCTTGTGGCGATGATGCCCTTCGGCCTTGCCGCCAATGGTCTCGCGGTACGCGATCTTCGGCGGCCGCGTGATGACCCCGAGCTTGTATTGATCGGCGAGCCGCTCCAGCATGTGCCGCAGATGCAATTCGCCCAGTCCGCGCACGACGGTCTCGTTGGTGCCGACGGGATGTTCGATTTTCAGGCAAGGGTCTTCCGCCGCGAGCTTTTGCAAGATCTCCCAAAGCCGCTGCTCGTTGCCGCGCCGCTCCGGCTCGATGGCGAGGCCGTAGATCGGCGTCGGGAACGCGAGCGGTGCGAGATGGATGTTGCCGTCTTCGGGTGCATCGTGCAGCACGGCGTCGAATGAAATCTCGTCGACCTTCGCCGTCGCGCAGATATCGCCTGGTCCCGCCTGCGCGACCTCCTCGTGGTCCTTGCCCTGCAACAGCATCAGATGCGCGACGCGAAACGGCTGGCGCGCGTCGCCGATATAGAGCTGACCGTCGCGCCGCACCGTGCCCTGATGGATGCGGAACACGGCCATCTTGCCGATGTACGGGTCGATCACGATCTTGAACACATGTGCGAGCACATGTTTGTTTGGATCGGGCTCGGCCTGCACCGTCTCGCGCCGGCCATCGACGTCGCGGTAGAAGAGGGGCGGATTGCCTTCGAGCGGATTGGGCAATAGCTTCACGAACACGTCGAGCAGTTCGCGGATGCCCGCGCCCGTCGCCGACGACGTGAAGCACACAGGCACCAGATGCCCTTCGCGCAACGCGCGCTCGAACGGTTCGTGCAGTTGTTCCGGCTGGACCGCTTCGCCCTGTTCGAGATACAGCTCCATCAGCTTTGCATCAAGCTCGATCACCTGATCGACGAGCGCGTTATGCGCGGATTCCACCGTCAGCAGATCGGATTCGCCGGACGGATTGAAGAAGCAGTCGACTACGGCAGTTGCGCCTTGCGCGGGCAGGTTGATAGGCAGGCAGTCCTTGCCGAAAGTCTCCTGAATCTCTTCGAGCAGACCGGGCAGATTGACCTTGTCGCCATCGATGCCGTTCACGACGATGATCCGGCACAGCTTGCGCGCCTCGGCCCACGCCATCATACGGCGCGTGGTCATTTCGATGCCGGTGCGCGCGTTGATGACGATCGCGGCTGTTTCGACGGCAGGCAAGGCGCTGATGGAAAGGCCGGAGAAGTCGGGGTAGCCGGGCGTGTCGGCGAGGTAGATGCGGGTGTTCTGGTAATGCAGGTGGGCGATCGCGGAGGAGAGCGAGTGGTGGTATTTGCGCTCCAGCGGATCGAAGTCGCAGACGGTCGAGCCTCGGTCGACGCTGCCTGCCGCATGGATCGCGCCGCCTTCTTTCAGCAGCGCCTCGATCAACGAGGTCTTGCCGCAACCGGCGTGGCCGACCAGCGCGATGGTACGGATGGCTTCGGGTGGGTAATCCATGGCCGTCCTCATTCTGCGACAGTTATTGGGCCATTATTGGTGAAAATGGCGCCGCCTGCCACAAGACACGCGCGAATTTGCGAATTCGGGTATGTTGCGGCGCGGTAGAAAACGGTCGCGCCTGTTTCTGATAAGGTGCTCCGATCTTCTAGACATTCATTGGATCCGCAACACATGACGCAACAACTCAGAATCGATTTTGTTTCCGATATCGCCTGCCCGTGGTGCGCGATCGGGCTTTCGTCGCTACAACTTGCGCTGTCGCGTCTCGGTGATGACGTGAATGCCGAGATCGTCATGCATCCGTTCGAACTGAATCCGCAGATGGGGCCGGAAGGCGAGGCGATCGTCGATTATCTCGGCAAGAAATATGGCCGCACGCTGGCGCAGATCGAAGAGACGCAGGCGATGATCCGCGAGCGCGGTGCGAGCGTCGGCTTTGCGTTCGCGCCGCGCAACTATGTGTACAACACGTTTGATGCGCATCGGCTGCTGCATTGGGCGGGTATCGAAGGCAAGCAGTTGCCTTTGAAGCTCGCGCTGTTGCAGGCTTATCACGGCGACGGCAAGGACCCGAGCAATCACGACGTGCTGGTCGAAGCCGCGCAATCCGTCGGTCTCGATGCCGCGAAAGCACGCGATGTGTTGAACGGCAACGACTATGCCGACGAAGTTCGAGCAGAAGAGCAGCAGTTCCAGGCTATGGGCATCCAGTCCGTGCCGTCGATCGTTTTCAACCAGAAGTATCTGGTGACGGGCGGGCAACCCGTCGAAGCCTTCGAGCAGGTGATTCAGCAAATTCTTGCTGAAGAGAAAGCGGGCGCGTAGTCGCTTTCTCCCGCCTCAAGCATCAGAAGTATTTCGTCGCGCCCGCATACACCGCGAAATGCGGAGCGTACTGCGGTGCGCCGACGCCGATGCCCGAGCCGTCGCGCAGTTCGTAGACGCGGTTGAAGGCGTTGACGACGAGCAATCGCCCGTCGAACTTGCCGATCAGCGGCTGGTTGAAATGCTGGATCACCCCGAGGTTGACCTGCGCATAGACGGGCAGACGGTCCGTGTTGGCGAAGCCGCTGCGAAGTCCGCTGCCGACGAGTCCGTCGAACGTGAAGGTGGTCCTGCCGAGATCGTAGGTGCCGCCGAACGAAGCCGTCACGCGCTGGTCGTGATCGAGAAACACCCAATGGCTGTTGATGAAGGCCAACTCGTCGGGATCGAAATTGAACTGCGCCGAACTGATCTGCTTGCCCTGTGCCCGGCTGTACGCGAGGTTCAGATAGGCGGAGACATTGTCGTGTCTGAAGTTCGCCGTGAATTCGACGCCGTATGTTTTGCCATATTGATAGTTGAACGGCGTGAAGATCAGGGCCGAACCGAATTGCCCTTCGTCGAGCAGATTGGTCGACTTCTTGTAGTACGCATCGAGCCCGAGCGTGAGCGCCGAGCCGACCTTTTGCGTGACGCCGATATCGAAGTAATGGCTGCGCTCGGGCTGCACGGGATCGTTCTGGCTGGACGGGCTCTGGTTCGTCGTGCCGTTGAACTTCGAGATCGTCGAGCCGGATACCAGTTCGAATGCGGGCGGCGTGAAATAGCGCGCGTAGCCGGCATGCACGGTCGTCGTCGGCGTGAGCGTGTAGACCATGCCGATGCGCGGGCTCAACTGGCTCGCGGTCGTGTATTCGTCCATCCGGTCGTAACGCAGACCGTAGTTCAGCGTGAGGCGGTCGGTGAGCTTCCATTCGTCCTGCGCGTACAGGCTGTACAGGTAGCCCGTTTTGCTGCTGTTGTCCTGAATGTTGAACGGTTGATCGGAGAGCTGGTTGCCGTTTACATCGACGGCGAAGACGTTCACGCTGTTGTCGAAGACCGCGTGCTCCTGCTGGAAAAACAGGCCTGCGCGCACCGTGTGTTTGTCGTTCAGACGCCAGGTGGTATCGACTTGCGCGCCGTTGGCCGAGTTGCTGTGAAAGTCTTGCGCCGCGACGCCGTTGAACATCAGATCGCCGACGGGGTCCGGGTTGAACTGCGTGCGCGTGTAGCGTGTGAAAAACGCGACCTGATAGTCGAATGTGCCGCCGTTCGTGCCCTGCAACGCAATGGCCGCGAAGTTGTTCAGTTCGGATTGGGTTTCGTTGAGCTGCGATGAATCGAATGTGTTGTTGCCGTTGAGCGTGAAGCTGGTCGGCAGGCCGGGCGTATTCGGAATCTCGAACTGGTTGCTGGTCGTGCCGAACAACAGGCTCACGCGTGTCAGCGGATTGATGATGTACGACAGATAGCCAAACGCGTCGCCTTGTCGCGTGTGATCGTGAATCGCGTTGGCGCTTGCCGTTGGGTTTTCGATGCCCAGATTGTTCATGCCCAGCGAGCCACTCAGATAGTAGCTGAACGGTCCCTTGTTGCCGTATACATCGGCGCTCGTCTTGATGGTCTGATGGCTGCCGCCGAAGACATCGATCGAGCCGCCGTTGCCCGTGTCGCCCGATTTGGTACGGATATCGATGATGCCTGCTGTCCGGTAGCCGTATTGCGCGGGCAACGCGCCCGTCAGCAGATTGAGCTGATCGATGATGCGCGTGTCGAGCGACTGGCCAAAGCCGCTGATCGGCTCGGGAATGATGATGCCGTTGATCCGGTATTGCAGGTTCGCGTGATCGCCGCGCACGTGTAACTGGCCGTATGAATCCGCCGCGACGCCTGGTGCTTGCAATAACACCTGATTGAGCGGCGTGTTCTGGCCGGCGGGCAGGGCGTCGATATCGTCCTGTGTGAAACGGTAGACGCTGCTGCCCGTCTCGGGCAACAAGCCGTTGCGAACGTCATCGAGACGTTTGGCGCTCACCTTCACGTCGGTCATCTGGGTTGGGTCGGCGATGCTCTCTGTCGACGCGGAAGGATCCGTAGCCGCCGATGCCCGTGAAGCGGCACTAAACAGAAGTAGCGTGGCGTACATCACGTGAGTGTGTTTGCGCATTTTGTTTTGATTTGCTGTCGTTGAAATCTTGTTCGATTCGTTTTGATGGCGCGAGCGCGTCCGATCCATAGGAATCCTATGAATGCGTCATGCAGCAGACTTGTTTTCGAATCGCTTACGCGATGACTGATTGCGCCGTTGAAACGGTTGTAGTTATGGCTCTCCGTCCTCTCGTCGTGACGAAAGGCAATGCCGGCGATGTTATAACATAACATTCATGCGATGCAAGCGCCGCATGCCGTCCAAGAGACGCGCCGTCCGCATTGTCACTGCAAGCCGATTGCAAGAAAAAAATCTGACGACGCGAAGGAATAAGCATCGATCGACAGCGTTAGCCCATATGTCGCGGTGCCTGACGGGCGCGCATGTGCATGCCCGCTGCGGATCGCGTGGCGCCGGAAACAACAACATCAAACCTGGAGTGGTCTTGAGTCACAACACGGTTCAACCGGGGTGGTTGCGAATTACGCACTGGATCAATGCTTTGGCCGTCGTGCTGATGGTCATGAGCGGCTGGCAGATTTACGATGCGTCGCCGATCTTTCCCGTCATTCATTTCTCTCCTTCGATCACGCTAGGCGGCTGGCTTGGCGGCGCGCTGCAATGGCACTTCGCGGTGATGTGGCTGCTGGTGGCGAACTTCATCGTGTATCTGGCGGCGAATCTTGCGTCGGGCCGCTTTCAGCGCAAGCTGTTGCCGCTCAAACCGACACAGCTTGTCGCCGATCTGGTCGCCGCCTTGCGCGGACGTCTGAAGCACGACGACCTCGCGCATTACAACGCGATCCAAAAGCTCGCCTATCTCGTCGTGATCGCCGATATCGTGCTGATCGTGCTGTCGGGGCTCGCAGTGTGGAAATCCGTACAGTTTCCGTTGCTGCGCACGCTGATGGGCGGCTATGACAATGCGCGCATCGTGCACTTCGTCTGTATGAGCGTGCTGGTCGCGTTCTTCGTCGTGCATGTGATGATGGTCGCGCTCGTGCCGCGCTCGTTGCTGCTGATGATCCGGGGGCGCTGAATCATGACGATCCGCAAACGCACCCCGCAGCCAGGCTCTTTTCTCGCGACACACGGCGAGTCGATCATCCGCGATGCACAGCGCGAACTCAAATCACCCGCGCGACGACTGTTCGGGCAGCGGCTGCTAACGCTCGGTGGCATCGCGATGTTGTCCGGTTGCGATCTGACCAACGACAAAGCAGTGAACACGGCATTGCGCCGCATTTCGTTCTTCAACGACGACGTGCAGGCCCTGCTGTTCGACCCGAACAAACTCGCGCCGACCTATCCCGAGTCGATGATCACGCGTCCGTTTCCGTTCAACGCGTTCTATGACATCGACGACGTGCCCGAAGTGGACGCCGCGTCTTACCGCCTGCAGGTAGGTGGACTCGCGCACGGCAAGGGCGTGTGGACGCTCGACGAACTGCGCGCGCTGCCGCAGGAAAGCCAGATCACGCGGCATATCTGTATCGAAGGATGGAGTGCGATCGGGCATTGGGGCGGCGTGCGCTTCTCCGATTTCCTGCGCCGCGCGGGCGCGGATACTAGCGCCAAGTATGTGTCGCTACGTTGCGCAGACAACTACTGGACCAGCATCGACATGCCGACCGCGCTGCATGCGCAGACGCTGCTCACGCTCACTTACGACAACGACGTGTTGCCGCCGAAGTACGGCTTTCCGATGAAACTGCGCATGCCGACCAAACTCGGCTACAAGAATCCGAAGCATATCGTCGCTATCGAAATCACGAACCAGTACCCGGGCGGCTACTGGGAGAACCAGGGCTACAACTGGTTCGGCGGTTCGTGACGCAATGACGTTGTTCTCTCTCGCTACACCTAAACCAACCGTTGGGAGCTTCCATGTCTTTCCGCATCAAACTCGGCGCCACACTTCTGACAGCCACGCTTGCCACGGCTGCGTTCGCGCAGACGCCCGCGACCAAGCCCTCGCGCATCCGCGGCGAAATCGTGTCGCTCGACGGCGACACGCTCAAGGTCCATCGCCGCAGCGGCGACACGGTGTCGATCGAAGTGAAGCCGGCCGTGACCGTTTCGGCCGTCAAGGCAATTCAACTGTCCGATATCAAGCCGGGCTCGTTCATCGGCACAGCTGCGACCACGGGCACGGATGGCAAGCTGACGGCAACGGAAGTCGTGGTATTCCCGGAGTCCGCGCGCGGCACGGGTGAAGGGCACTACGACTGGGACCTCGGGCCGAACAGTTCGATGACCAATGCGAACGTCGACACTGTGGTGCAGAGCACGAGCGGGCGCGACCTGAAGCTGTCGTACAAAGGCGGCAGCAACGACGTGACCGTACCGCCGAATGTTCCCATCGTGACGTTCACGCCTGCCACGCACGGCGATCTGACGCCGGGCAAGAAGGTGTTCGTCGTCGCGACGCCGGCTTCGCAGGGTAGCTACGTCGCACAGCGTGTCGTCGTCGAGAAGGATGGCGTTGCGCCGCCGATGTAATTGCTGCAAGCGCCGCTCGAGCATTCAAGCCTCGAGTGGCGCTATTTAATTTCGCCAATTATTTTCCATTTTTGTTATCGGCTGCGACGATAAGATCGGCGCAGCCGTAATAAATGGGGCGAAAAAATGGCGAGTACCTTGAAGCTGCCGGCGTCGGCCAATTCCGGAAAATCTTTAAAGATCGACGGCATTCGCTTTCTTGCGGCGTTCTGGGTACTGATGTACCACTTCAAGCCGCCTCTTTTCCGCGAACTCTTGCCGCATCGGCTTTCGTTTCTCGGCGGCGCGCTGTGGTCCGGATCGACCGCATTGTTCGCCGGACCCGCCGCTGTCATCGTGTTCTTTGTGATTTCCGGCTATTGCATTCACGCGGCATATCATAAGGACGTCGCGCTCAAGCCAGTCAACTATTATGCGTCGCGATTCATCCGTATTGGATTGCCGCTCGTCGTTCTGCTATGCGTCGTTCAGCCATTGCCAACGGGGCAGAACTATCTGGAATCGGTGTTGTGGTCGCTTTACTGCGAGATGGTGTATTACGCGGTTTATCCGCTTTTGCGGCCGCGCTTTCACTATATCGGCGAAATGATCGTCGGTTGTGCGTTGACGGCGGCTGCGATGGTTGCATGCGTGCGGCTGTTCGGGCATCCCGTTTGTCATGGTTGCGTCTATGAAACCTATCGCATTCCGGGCACGGCATTGCTGTACGCTGCCGGCTGGATTTCAGGCTGCCTGATCGCGGAGACGCAGCGCAACGCGGCGCAGTTTCAGATTCGTGGCGCGTATTCGCCGCTGACGATGGCGATGAGGCGAGGCCTGGATGCGAGCACGCGTCTGCTTGGCAACCATCTCGTGGTGCTGAGGACGGTGGTTGTTGCCGCAGGCGCAGCCGTGATGATTCTGCTGTCGGAATCGAGTCTCAAGCCTGCAATGCTGCCGCTGATCACACCGGACATCACGCTGCCAGTATTTCAAATTCTCGCGGCGATCTGGATCGCGACGGAAACCGCGACGCCGTCACAATCCCGTTCGTGGACGATGCTGGCTGCATGCGGCGCGTGGTCGTACAGCCTTTATCTTTGCCACAAGACGGCGCTCGCGCTGCTCGAAATGACGACATTCGACGAAAGCTCGCGCTACGCATGGTTCGTCGAAGTGGCGCTGGCCTTCGCGCTCAGCTACGCGTTCTACCGGATCATCGAAAAGCCTTCGCACGTCATTTCGCAGCGGCTGCGCAAGTACACACCGGACGTGCCGGGCGCGCCCGCGGCCTGAACCACAACGGCGGCGCTGCCCTTGCGCAAAGACATCACGGCGTCCAGCGATAAACAATGATGCTCGATCCGTTGTAGTTGTCTTTCGTGACCACATACTCGCCAGTCGATCTGAGGTACGCCCGCAGGCCATACATCGAGTCGACATCGTTGCCGACGTCCACATTACCCGGGTTCGAATTGGTCAGCGTCGCGTCGAGGCGGCCCGTGGTGAGATTGAACGCGTCGATGTTGGGCACCGTGTGCACGTATCCGATGAACAGATAGTTGCCCGCCGCCGTCATCGATTTCGCATTTGCGCTGGTGAGATTGATCACCGGGTCGGGCCGCGTCATGTTGCCCGCGCTCCAGCCGTGATACACCTCGATCCGCGTATTCATCGCGGTCCAGTCCCAACTGCCTGCGATACCTTGCGCAAGAATCATCGTGTCGCTTTCGGCGAGATAGATGAGGCGCGTCAATGGGCGGATGCTCATCGGAATCGGCAAAGCAATGCCCGGTCCCCATGCCGGCTTGCCATATCCATCGAAACCCGTCAGCGGATAGTGATAGATGTGATTCGTGCGATCGAGCCCGGCCCACACGTCGCCTTTGCTGTCGATGCTGAAGCCGCCTGTCACCGGGCGCGTCGTATTGAACGTTGTACCTGGCAGCGACGCATCCGGCACCGCGACATAACCCTTCGACGGTTCGAAATGGAAGAAGTAGAAGATGGCCGGATTCTGTCCTGACGCAACGAGAATCCGGTTGCCGCCGACGCTGACGAGCTGGCCAAAGTGCTCGTCGCGTTGCGTGTCGTTGACGTTGAGGCGCGGGTCGTTGGGATACGAGAAAGGATCGACGGTATTCGCGACGAAAGTGCCGCCCGCCGTGCCCGAATAGATGTTCGTGCCGCTATAGAACAACGCGCCATCCGTCACGGGGTCAGGCGCCGCGACGGCTTCGAAGTTGAGCGATTGCAGCTTCCACTGCAGGGTGCCCGCGCTGTTATATGCGTGAATGTCCGTGCCGCCGTTGCGGCCGAGATCCCAGCCGCCGCCCCACGGATTGTTGAGCACATACAGATTGCCGGCCGAGTCCCTGCCGATGCCTTCGATACGCGTGAAGCGCTTGTCGCCGACCTGGCCTTTGATGCCCGTCGTCGTGTCGAGATAGCCGCCCTGAACGCCGAACGTGCCCGCCAGTTGCGGCGCGCCTGACAAGCTGTAGAGCTTGATGTTCATGTCGGGGCCTTCGTCGCCGACCATCAGCAGGCCCGTCGATGCATCGAAGTACAAAGCGGAAGGACGCGAAGTCGCGGCCATCTGGATCGTGTTCAGCAAGGCGCCCGTGGGACCGTATTCGACGATGGCGCTCGCGCTCTTGCGCGCCACCCAGACATTGCCCGCGCTATCCAGCGCGAGCGCCCCAGGTCCAGCGACGCTGAAGTCCTGTTGCCATGCGCCATCCGTCGTGAAGACGCGCACGCGATTGCCGAAGAAATCGCTCGCATAGAGCAGCGAGCCGGCTGTCGCGAGTCCCGTGATCGCATCGGCGCGGGTCACCGCGTTCCAGGTGCTGACGTTGATGACGAGATCGCGTGTGCCTGTCGCGCGGTTGTAGCGGCCGACGCCGCCGCTGCCGTATTGCGTGCCCACCTGCATCGCCGCAAAAATCGATGTCGCATTGCCCGTAATGGCGCCGCCCTGGAACTCGCTATGGATACCAATCGATCCGACGCTTCGTCCGTTCTGGTAAATCGCGACGCCGCCTTCGTTCTCGTCCCACATCGAAGCTGTATAGACGACGCCTTCTGGCGCGACCCACATCGAACGCGCGGCATTGCCCACGTGCGACGCAAGCGTGCCATAAGTATTCGCGAGCCAGTCGGTCGTGTATTGCGCATGACAGACCGATGCGATCATCGCAATGAACGCGCCGAAGAACAGGGCGCGTAGTCGTATTCGTCTGTCGAGCATGCGATAGGTTCTCCTGACGTCGATCGATCGGATAATTGAGTAAATCGTGCATTGGCGATGCAGCAAATTTTAAGTGCCCATTTATTCAAACGGGTATCGATATCCGAACGTGAGTGCAGAAAAAGTAATCTCCGATGCTGAGCGCATACCCAGCACCCATACGCGATACGAAAAACCCTTCAATCGATGCATGCCGCACTAGAATGGGTTACTGCCGTATGCGTTTTCGCATCCGCATCCAATTCTTCCGCATCGGAGAATCAGCATGCCGACCTATCAGTATCGTTGCGAGAGTTGTGGGGAAAAGTTCGAGCACGCGGAGCACGTCGCAGAACATGCGACGGCGCAGCTGAAATGTCCTAAATGCGGAAGCGACAAGGTGCAGCACGCACCGACGCCTTTCGTCGCGAAGACGTCGCGCAAGAGTTGAGCGCGTGGCATAACGCGAGGCACGCAGATGAAACCATGCGACGCATGCAAGGCTTTAGCCGGAAAGCCGTCGTCAGCGCCGCCGCATGGCGATTTGAGCGCCATGGGTTCTGACGCCAGGGTGTCGCCGGCGTCTCCCGCCGAACGCTATGACGAATACCGTTGCACCGTCTGTGGTAACTGGATGCTTAGAAACACGCCTGGCATCTGGTCGCTGCGCAATCCGTCGGGCGCATCCGCCGCGTGAACGAGCGACGTTCACTAGCGGAATTTTCTGATCGAGGTCGTGATGGCATGGCTTGTCATTCTGCACGGCGCTTACTGGCGCAACGTTTCACACGACGTATTCAGCGAGCATCCGAAAGAGGACGACTGGAGCCAGATGACGTGCGACACCTTCGACGCAAGCGAAGGCATGTGCGAAGCGGAAGTCGATGGCCTGAAAATCCTGATTCCACGCAATACGGTGATTGCCGCCGTGAACCTGCAGGATCGCGAGCAGGCAAAAGGTTTTGCTTTGCCTGCCCGCGATGAGCACGTTCATCGTTGACGGCGCGCATCAATGCCTGTCGGCGGCCGTGCTGATGTTCACACCATCGGCGTGGCTTGAGGCGGCAATCGCTTTATCTCTCCTTCGGGCGTTATCGGCTGTGAATTGCCGTTAGCGCTCCTGCGCGCAGACCGACCCGATCAGGACTTCGTCGTCGCGAGGTTGTTCGACGACGATGCGCCGCAGTCGTTCTTTCACCGCATGCTCGACTCTCACGGAAACGTCAGTCTCCGGGATTGCAGACGGATGCGCGCTCAACGGAATTTTGCGTCAGTAACATATACACGCGGCCAGCACGAGCGGCCAAAACTACGGCATCATGCGTCACCTGCCGCTTGCGTCGCGTTTACCTGACTCAAGACCCGCATTTTCAGGCCGTTAATTCAGAGAGCAAAGCTTGCCCCGCGATGGGCCGGAATGCAGCGTCCCGACCACGGCCGAGCCATGTCCGAGAAAACTTCCATGTTCGATTCGCTACTGGCGACGCCCACGCCAGAGAAGGCCGTTGTCAGTCCGTCGGTGCGCGCAGCGCTGCTGTCCGCGCTGTTCGACAACGCATGGCCGTTGTTCCTGTCGGGCATCTCCAGCATTTTCGTGGCGGTGGTTGCGTGTTTCCGGCTGCATCAGACATGGACGGCGCTCTGGCTGGTCGCCGATATCGCCCTGCTGGCCGCACGCCTCGGGATCGTGCGCCTCTATGTGGCGCGCAGCCGCGTCGGTGAGGTGCATCCCGGCCCGTGGGCCGCCCGCTACGCGCCCGTCAGCCTGATTGCCTGCCTGCTGCTCGGCCTCGGCACGGCGGCGTGCTTTCTGTCACCGGACAAGGAACTGGCCACGCTCGCGATCATGGTCGCGGCAGGCATCCTCGGCGGCATCGCGTCGCGCAACGCGGCGCTGCCGCGGCTTGCGATCGCGCAGATCTTTCTCGGCACGGTGCCCATCGGCATTGGTGCGCTGATCGCGCCGCAAAGCGGTGCATGGATTCTCGTGCCGCCGCTCATCGCGTACAACGCGGCAATGGTGTCGGTCGTGCGGCGCCACTATCACGGCCTCGTCGCGCTGATGACGGCCGAACAGCGGCACGCCGAACTGGCCGCGCGCTTCGACGCCGCGTTGGCCTACATGCCGCATGGTCTCTGCACCGTCGACGGAGCGGGCAAGGTCGTGATCGCCAACCGCCGCACGGCGGAGCTTTTCGGCGCGACCGTCGAGATGCTCAAGCTCAACGTGCCGCTGCCCGAGTTCATCGGCCACGTCGGCATCGCGCAGTTCGGCGGGACGCTGCGCAAGCGGCTCGTCGAACGGTTCAGCGCATGGCTCGGCGACGAGCGCAGCCCGATGGGCCTCGAACTCCAGGACGGCCGCCAGCTGGAATTGACCCGCAACCCGGTGCCGGACGGCAGCGCCGTCATCATCATCGAGGACGTGACGGAGCGGCGCCAGACGGAGGCAAAGATCCTGCACCTCGCGCGGCACGACGCGCTGACGGGGCTGCCGAACCGCCGCGAGCTGCGCGACCGGCTGGAGCAGATCCTGCTGGACCGCGCGCGGATGAAGGGCGATGCGATCGCGATGATGTATCTGGACCTGGACGGTTTCAAGCAGGTCAACGACCGGCTCGGCCATTGCGCGGGCGACGAGGTGCTGGAGACGGTCGCCTCGCGGCTGTCGCGCGTGCTGCGTCCGGGCGAACTGGTCGCCCGCCTGGGCGGCGACGAGTTCGCGATCATCGCCGACCACACCACGCTACCTTCCGTTGTCGCGCTGGCTCAGCGGGTGATCCGCGACATCGCGCTGCCGTATCACCTGTCGACGGGCGAGGCCGTCAGCATTGGCACCAGCGTCGGCATTGCGCTGGCGGCGAACGACGATTCCGTCGACGGCCTGATCCGGCGCGCGGATCAGGCGTTGTATACCGCGAAGCAGGCGGGCCGGGGCACGTATCGCGTGGCGAACGCGTAGGCGCACGGCGCCTGCTTCGAAGCGCCGCCGCTACGCCAGCGCGACGACGGCGATCTCGACCAGCAGCTCAGGCGCGGCGAGCTTCGCCTCGACGGTCGCGCGGGTCGGCGCGCAGCCGGGCGCGACCCACGCGTCCCACACGCTGTTCATGCCCGCGAAATCGCGCTCGATATTCGCGACCCACACCTGAGCCGACACGAGGCGCGTTTTGTCGATGCCAGCCTTCTCCAGAAAGCCGTCGATCTTCGCCAGCACGCTTGCTGTCTGGATCTTCACATCAGCCGCGTGATCGTTCGACGTCTGGCCGCCGATGAACACAAGCCCCGCCGCCTTGACGACACGGCTCATGCGCTGATTCGTTTCGATTCTCACGATATCGGACATACCTTCATTTGCTCCCTGGTTGAAGTGGTGGAAAGCGCGCCGGACAGGGCGCGCGTAAAGCAATTCAATGAGCGACGGCGCTCGCCGTCCGCTCGGAGGCGACCTGCCGCGCGAAGCGGTCGATCGCGAATGCATCGAGCGGCAACGAAGCCTTGCCGTCGAGCACCAGCTCGGAGACGAGCCGCCCGCATGCCGGTCCGAGCTGAAACCCGCTGCCGCAATAGCCGAACGAGTAGACGAGATTCGACGCGCGACGGCTCGCCGAGATCACGGGCAACGCGTCGTCGGTGAAGGCTTCGACGCCCGCCCACGCGCGATTCACGCCAAGATGCCGCAAATGCGGAAACAGATCGACAACGGTATTCGCGCTGCGAACGAGCCGCGCGAAGTCGACCTCGCCGTGCCGTCCATCGAGGTCGGCAATACCGATCAGCTTGCCGCCGATCACGACCGTGCCGTTGTCAAACTGCTTGAACGACAGCGGCCGTCCCGTTGCGCCGAGCGTCGCGCGGCAGAACGGCGCGACGCGATGCGTCACCATCAGCATCAGCCCTTCGGGATGAACGGGCACGCGTTCGCCGACCTGCTCGGCCAGTTGGCCCGCCCACGCGCCCGCCGTGATGACGAGCTTTTCCGCGCTGAACGTGCCGTGCGGCGTCTGCGCAAGCCAGCGTGTGCCGCGTTGTTCGATGCGGATCACGGGCGTGCCTTCGAAGAACTGTGCGCCATGTCGCTGCGCGGCGAGCCGGAAGGACGTCGTGGTCCTGAACGGCAACGCGTAGCCGTCGCGCTCGACCCAGATGCCGCCCGTCACGTGCGGCGCGAGAGCGGGCTCGAGTTCGAGCACGGTCGCGCGGTCGATCAGCCTTTCGTGCGTGAAGCCATGCGCTTCGAGCAGCGCGACGCGTTCGCGGCATTCGTCGAGTTCTGCGTCCGTCTCCGCGATCTTCAACTGGCCAGAAGGCACGAAGCCGCCGTCGTCGCCGATCGTGTCGCGCAACGTGTGCCAGATTTCGCGCGACATCAGCGCCAGCGGAATTTCCGGCACAGGCCGTCCGAGCGTGCGCACGCCGCCCGCGTTGACGCCCGACGAGTGCCGTGCGACGTAATCGGCTTCGAGCACGATCACTTTCGCGCCGCGCGCAGCCAGATGAAATGCGCTGCTCGATCCGTGCAGGCCGCCGCCGATCACGAGCACATCGGCTTCGCGCATGTCGGCGGAAGGGGACATGGCGGCGTCATTCACCGGCGAGTTCTCCGAGCGTGAGCGGCTTGATGGGCGGACGGATGCGGTAGTAGCCGACTTCGCCCGGCGGCACCTTGCGCGCGTCCGCGATGATCTCGGTGACGGTCAGCCCGCACATCCGCCCCTGGCACGGCCCCATCCCGCAGCGTCCAAACGACTTCGCCTGGTTCGGCCCGAGGCAGCCCAGTTCGACGAAGCCGCGCACGTCGCCCGCTGTGACTTCTTCGCAGCGGCAGACGATCACGTCGTCGCTCGGAATGCGGTTTGCGTCGCGCGGGCGGTACAGGCTGTCAAGAAACGGACGGATGCGCATCACGTTCGCCAGCGCGCGGCGATGCGGCGCCGCTTCACTGTCGCGCGTGGACGCGTCGATCGCGCCGAGCTGGCACACGGCCTGGAGCGCGCTCAACGCGCCCTGTTCGGCGGCAGCAAGCGCGCCGCCGATGCCCCCGCCGTCGCCCGCGATAAAGATGCCCGGCACGTCGAGTTCGCCCCATGCATCCGTGGTCGGCGCGAAGCATAGCTGCGCCGTGTCCCAGTGGTGTTGCGCGCGCAGCGAGAGCGTGAATTGCGTGTTCGGCACGACGCCCTGATGCAGCAGGATCACGCTCGCTTCCACCTTGTGCGCGCGGCCCTGCGTCGTGAAGCTCAGCGCGGCGGCGCGCTCGACGCCATCGGCGTCCTGCTTCGATTCGACGCGCAGATCGTCGGCGGCCTCGAAGATCCGGACACCGGCGTCGCGCAGCGTGCGGATCAGTTGCAGCCCCTTGCCGAGAAACGGCCACGCACGCAGCGCGGACAGCAGATGCTTCTTCGCGCGCCAGCGGTCCTCATGGCGCGTCGTGTCGACGAGCGCGCGGATCGGCACGCCCGCTCTCACGTATTGCCAGCCGAGCAGATAGAGCAGCGGGCCGCAGCCGGCGAGAACGGGCGGCTCGGCGGGCACTTCGCCCGCGCTTTTCAGCAGGATCTGCGCGGCGCCCGCCGTCAGCACGCCGGGCAGCGTCCAGCCGGGAATCGGGAACGGACGTTCCAGCGCGCCCGTCGCGAGAATCACGCGCTGCGCGTCGAAGCTGCCGACCTTGCCGTCCTCCAGGTAATGCACGGACCGCTCACGCGTGACCTGCCACACGGATGCATGCGCGACATGCCGCGCGCCGGAGCGCGCGAACGCGTCGGCAATCGCGGCCCCCGCTGCGTAGTCGGGGCCGAGTATCTCCTTGCGGCGCGCGTCGGCACGGCCAATCGCGCGATAGATCTGTCCGCCGACGGCATCCTGCTCGTCCAGCAGCACGACGGAAAGACCGGCGCGCGCTGCGCGCGTCGCCGCGCTCATGCCGGCGGGACCGGCGCCGACCACGACGACATCGACGGCTTCGGACACAAACTCTGCGGCGTGTTCAGCGGCCATGAGCATCCTCCAGCGAAACAGCGATGGGCGGCAGATCGCGCGCGCCTTCCTGCGAGCGGATGCGCATGCCGTCGCGCACGGTCACCATGCAGCTTTGCCGGCTCGGCACGCCGTCGATCTCGACCAGACACTCGAAGCACGCGCCCATCATGCAATACGGCGCGCGCGGTGCGCCGGACACGGGCGTCGCGCGAAACCGCGCAATGCCGGAAGCAAGCAGCGCCGCGGCCACCGACCGGCCGCCCGGCACGCGCAGCGGCTGATCGTTGAACCAGATATCGACGGGCGCATCGGCGCCGGGCAGGGCCTTGAATAGCGGTGTGGAAGTCATGTCGGAATCAGTGAGCGGGAATGAGAGCAGGGGATTCGGTGAAGCGCGTGCCGGAAAACGCGGGAAGCTCGTCGGGCATCGCGCCGCCGGTGATCCACGGCGCGATGCGCAGCGCGTGCGCGGCGGCGAGCGTTACGCCGCTGTGGCAGGTGACGACGAAGGCGCCCGGATGCACCGCCGACTGGTCGTAGATCGGAAAGCCGTCCGGGCTGTAGACCCGCAGCGCGGCCCATGTGCGGACCAGCCGCACGTTCTTCAGCATCGGGAACGCGCGCACGCCGCGCCGCGCGATGTCGGACAGTACGTGCGTGGTGGTGAAATCGTTCAAGCCGACTTCTTCCATCGAATCGCCGAATTGCACGGTGCCTTCGTCCGTTTGCCGGACATTGAGCGTCGGGTAATGCAGAAATGGCGCGACGCGCTCGCTGATCAGCACCTGGCCGCGGTTCGGCGCGACGGGCGCATGCAGACCGACATGCGGCGCGAGCGCGCGATTGCCGAGGCCCGCCGCGAGCACCACGCGCGCCGCGCGATACGTGCCGCGCTTGCCCTGCACGGCGAAGCCGCCGCTGTCGGGCGTGATGCGCAGCGCTTCCTCGTTGTTGACGAGCTTCACGCCGCGCTGCTGTATGCCTGTGTGCAATGCGCGCAGCAGCTTGAGCGGATTGACGTGCCCATCCATCGGCGTATAGCTCGCGCCGATCACGTCCGGCCCGATCTGCGGCAGGCGCTCGCGCACTTCGCGCGCATCTAGCAACTGATACGGGTAGTCGCCCAATTCGCGTTGCAGCGTGCCGAGCCGCTTCGCGCGGTCGGCGAGATCGTCGTCGGAGAAGCAGAAGTGAAAGCCGCCAGGCTGGCGCAGCGCCACGTCGATACCCGTTTCGTCGAGCAGCGCCGCGGCGAGCGCGGGCCAGCGCGTGGCCGAACTGCGCGACCAGCGCGCGTAAGGCGACAGGCCATAGCCCTTACCCTGGATCCATACCAGCCCGAAATTGCCGCGCGACGCGCGAAACGCGCCGTCGTCCTGATCGAGCACGGTCACTTGCGCGCCTTCGCGCGCAAGGCCCCAGGCGACGGCGGAACCGACCAGCCCGCCGCCCAGCACGAGCACGTCGGGATTGACGGATGAGTTGCGGGTCATCGTGCTTCTCCGATCAGGATGCGGTCCAGTCCGACCATGCGGTCGAGCAGCACCATCAGCAGAACCGTGCCGACGATCAACACCGCCGAGACAGATGCGACGAGGGGATCGATGGTCTGCGCGATCTGGTTGTACATAGCGACGGGCAACGTGGTCGTGCCGGGCGTCGCGACGAAAATGGTCATCGTCAGTTCGTCGAAGCTCTGGATGAACGACAGCACCCAGCCGCCCGCGACGCCCGTGCGGATCATCGGCAGCACGACGCGGCGAAACGCGGTGAAGCGGCTCGCGCCGCACGACAGCGCGGCGCGCTCAGCGTCGCGGTCGAGCCCGACAGCCGACGACAGCGCGAGCCGCAGCGCATACGGCAGCACGACGATCACGTGCGTCGCGACGAGCGCCCAGAACGAGCCGCTCAGATGCAGCATGGACAGGAAGCGCAGGAACGCGATGCCGAGCACGACGGCGGGAATCATCATCGGCGAGAGGAAGAAGCTCATCAGCGCGGCGCGGCCCGTAAAGCGGTAACGCGCAATCGCGAGCGCGGCAGGCACCGCGAGCGCGACGCCGATGGTCGCCGCCGCGAACGCGAGCCGCACCGAGAGCCAGAACGCCGACACGATGTCGCCGTTCTCCAGAATCGCGCGAAACCAGCGCAGCGACGCGCCGTCGAACGGCATCGAGATAAAGCCCTTGTCGGTGAACGCGACCAGCAGCACCACGACGAGCGGCGCGAGGATGAAAGTGAGGAACAGCGCGTTGAACAGCAGGCCCCAGAATCCGTTCTGTTTCATGGCGTCACTCGAAAATGTGCTTGAAACGGCGTTCGGCGAGACGGCTGCAACCCATCACGATCGCGACGTTCGCGATCAGCAGCAGCACCGCGATGCTCGCCCCGAGCGGCCAGTTCAGCGTGCCGAGGAATTCGTCGTAGGCGGCCGTCGCGACGACTTTCAGACGGCGCCCGCCGATCAGCGCAGGCGTCGCGAATGCCGAAGCGGACAGCGCGAACACGATGATCGAGCCGGACAGCACGCCGGGCATGATCTGCGGCAGCACCACGCGGCGAAACACGCGCAGCGGCGAGCCGCCGAGCGACAGCCCGGCCCATTCGACCTGTGGATCGAGCTTTTGCAGCGTCGCCCACACGGACATCACCATGAACGGCACCAGCACATGCGTGAGCGCGATGATCATGCCCGTCATCGTGAAGACGAGGCGGATCGGCTCGGACGTGATGTGCAAGGCCTGCAACGCGTTGTTGAGCACGCCGTTGTTGCCGAGCAGGATCTGCCAGCCGAGCGTGCGCACGACGACGGAGATCAGCAGCGGTCCGAGCACGATCAGCAGGCACAGCGACTGCCACGGCCGCTTCATGCGTGCGAGCACGATAGTTTCCGGCACCCCGAGCAGCACGCTCAGCAGCGTCACCGCGAGCGCGAGGCCCGCCGTGCGCAGAAAAATTTCCCCGTAGTACGGATCGCTCACGACCTCGGCGTAGTTTTTGAGCGTGTACGCGGTCTGCACGCCCGCCACGTCGCTGAAGACGCGAAACGACAGCAGCAGCGTCAGCACGAGCGGCACGAGAAGGAGTGCGCCGAACAGCAGCAGCGCGGGCGCAGAGAGCAGCCACGGCGCGGCGCCCGCGCGCGAGTCGTCAAGCGTTGCCATGGGCGCTCTCCCGGGTCAGCACGCGCAGATCGTCGTCGGTGAAAGCGAGGCCGACTTCGTGGCCTTCCTCGGGCGGCGGCGCGCCGTAATTCGGCTGCGCGACACGCAGCATGCCGAGTTCGGTGTCGACTTCGAGCAGCCATTGATTGCCGATGAACACACGGTTCGCGATGCGCCCGTGCATGCGCGCATCGCCATTCGCGAGACGCACTTTCTCGGGGCGGATATACACGTGCACCGCGCCTTCCACCTCGCGGCCTTCGTGCGGCACATGCAGCGTCGTACCCGCGACGTCCACGACCGCGCAGCGCGGATTGCGTCCCAGTACTTCACCGGGCAGCGTATTCGTGCGGCCGAGAAACGTCGACGCGAACGGCGTTGCGGGGCGCTCGTACGCATCGAACGGCGTGCTCAGTTGCGCGATGCGCCCTTTGTGCAGCACGGCGATGCGATCGCTCATCGTCATCGCTTCGACCTGATCGTGCGTGACGAGGATCGTCGTGATGCCGAGGCGCTTCTGGATCGCGCGCAGTTCGATATGCATTTCCTCGCGCAGCTTCGCGTCGAGATTCGACATCGGTTCGTCGAGCAACAGCAGTTCGGGGCGCATCGCCAGAGCACGCGCGATGGCGACGCGCTGGCGCTGGCCGCCCGACAGTTCCTTCGGATAGCGAGCGTCGAGCCCCTTCAGACGCACCAGATCGAGCGCTTCGGCGACGCGCACCGCGCGCTCGTCGCGCTTCATGTTGCGCATTTCCAGACCGAAGCCAACGTTGCCCGCCACCGTCATGTGCGGAAACAGCGCGTAGCTCTGGAACACCACGCCCATGCCGCGCTTTTCGGGGCGCTCGTGCGTGATGTCGCGGCCAGCGAGCGTGATGCGGCCCGCGCTCGGCGTGGCGAAGCCGGCGATCATCTGCAGCGTGGTCGTCTTGCCGCAGCCGGACGGGCCCAGCAGCGACAGAAACTCGCCGCGTTCGACGGACAAATCGATATGCTCGACGGCAGTGAAGTCGCCGTAGCGCTTCGAGAGGCCTTGCAGGGTGAGGAAGGTCATAAGCGGCGGTCCTGTGCGGATGCGGGCGTTGCGGCTGTGATGCGGCTGCGGTGCTTATCGCTCGACCGAGCGGTTCCAGCGCTCCGTCCATTCGGTGCGGTGCTGGTTGATCGTGGCCCAGTCCATCGCGGTCAGCTTGCTCACCTGGTCCGGACCATACGGCACGCGCGCGGCCACGTCGGGCGTCAGCTTGACGGTCTTGTTGACGGGGCCGAGGCCGATGCCTTGCGCCTGCATCGCCTGCACTTCGGGGCTCAGCAGGTACTGGATGAAGTCCTGCGAGAGCTTGGGCTGTGCGTTCTCCGCCACGGGGCACGCCGCGACCTGCAATGCGACGCCGCCTTCCTTCGGATAGACGAACTTGAGCGGAAAGCCGGTGTTTTGCAGCGCGACCGCGCGGCCGCTGCCGTACGGCGCGATGATGACGTCGCCGGCCTGCATCAGACCGTCCATCTCGCCGGGCGTCGGTGCCCAGGACAGCACGTCGGGTGCGACCTGCTTCGTCATCGCGTTGAAGCCCGGGTCGATGTTCTTCTCGCCGCCGCCGTTCATGCGCGCGAGCATCACGAGCGTATGCAGGCCATACGTGTTGGTGATGGGCGGCACGCCGAGCTTGCCCTTCAGGCGCTTGTCCGTCAGCACCTGCCACGAGTCGGGCGCGGGCAGGCCGAGCTTCTTGAACGCCTGTTCGTTGTAGCCGATGCCCGTCGCCACCATGCCGACGCCGACGGCCGTCGGGCCGAGCCGCGCGAGCGGATAGAGGTCCTTCATCACGGGCGCCTCGTCGACCTTCGTGCACAGGCCGAGCTGCATTGCCTGATACATCGGGCCGTCGTCCATCACCGCGACGTTGATCTGCTGATGCCCTTTCTGCGCCTGGAGCTTCGCGAGCGTGTCGCTCGAATTGCCCGCGACGTAGACGATCTTCACGTCATGCGCCTTCTCGAACGGCGGGATGATCTTCTGACGATAGAGCTGCTCATTGGAGCCGCCGACGTTCGCGACATACAGCGTCGTCTCGGCGTGCGCGAGCAACGGTGCGGTCAGGCAGGCGGCGGAAAGGGCGGAGGAGAGAACACGGATCGTAAAACGGCAACGGCGGCGCAGCGTTTCTTGCATGACGACGATCTCCATTCAGTGTGGGAAAGGACGCTCTGGCGGCGTGTCAATGAATCACAGTCTGGTCCGCAATGGTCATATCGTCCAATACGAATAAAATAAGCTATCCATACATGGTTGATATGGGTTGAAGACGATGAACCTGAAGCATATCGAGGCGTTTCGCGCGGTGATGGTGGCGGGGTCGATGACGGCGGCGGCGAAGGCGCTCTTCACGTCGCAGCCGAACGTGAGCCGTCTGATCTCGCAGCTCGAACGCGAGACGGGCTTGCTGCTGTTTCAGCGCAGCGGCGTGCGGCTGATTCCGACCAGCGAAGGCACGGCGTTCTTTCGTGAAGTGGAGCGCGCGTATGTCGGCCTGCAGGGGCTCACCAATGCCGCCGCGCAGATTCGCAACCTGGGCAGCGGACGTCTGCGTATCGCGGCGATGCCGTCAGCAGGCCTGACGCTCGTGCCGCATGCGATCAAGCGCTTTCAGGACTTGCATCCGGGCGTGACTGTGTCGCTGCACGTGAACACGTCAGGCACCGTCAATCACTGGACGGCATCGCAGTTCTGCGATCTGGGCGTGGCCGTGTATATCAGCGAGGCGTCGAATTGCGATGTCGAAATGCTGTCGACAGTCGCCGCCGTCTGCGTGATGCCTGCTGCGCACCGGCTGGCTTCGAAGGCCGTCATCAAGCCGGCCGATCTGCAAGGCGAGTCGTTTATTTCGCTGTGTCATGGCGACGGCACGCGTGCGCAGATGGACGAGGTGTTCGTGCGCGCGGGCGTCGAACGGAAGCTCGCGATCGAGGCGCAATACACGGCGATCTGCTGTGAGCTGGTGCGCTGCGGAATGGGCGTGACGCTGGCGCATCCGGGCGTGGCGCTGGATTTTGCCGGGCCGGATATCGCCATCCGGCCGTTCTCGCCGGCGGTGATGTTCCCGATGTATCTGCTTTTTCCGCCGAATCAGCCGCGCGAGCGGCTGGCTGCGGCGTTCGTCGAAGTGCTCCGCACGGAGCATGAGGAAGTGATGGAGAAGCTGGCGCTGATCGTCCCTGATTCAACGCCGAAACGCACGCGCAAGCAAAGCGCTAAACGGGCGGGGTAATGACGCAAAGGGACGTTGCCGCGAACCCATGTGCATCGTCGCGGCAACACGCGTGAATCGTTACAGATAGCTGCAGACGTAGTCGAGCGTTTCGATCACGTCGATGTCGAAGCGGCTCTTGCCGGGCACCGAGAACGTTTCGCCTGCGCTGTAGGTTTTCCACTCGTCGCTGCCTTCCAGACGAATGCGGCATGTGCCCGCCTGCACTTCCATCAGTTCGGGTGCGTCGGTGCCGAAGTTGAGCGCGCCGGGCAGGATCACGCCCAGCGTCTTGCGCGTGCCGTCGGCGAAAAGAACGGTGTGCGACACGCACTTGCCGTCGAAGTAGACATTGGCGCGTTTGACAACGGAAACCTGATCGAATTGCGTTGCGGCCGTCATGGCGGTGTTCCTCTGGGTCGTTGTGAATGGAGGCAGGAGCGCCGCATGAACGTGGCGACGCGAGGCCGCCATGATACAGCCTGCCTGCGGCGGGGCTCGGAATCCCCGCGCCGGCAGCGTTGATTTTTCAGTTTGCGGAAAGCAGCTTGAGCCCGATCGCGCCGGCCAGAATCAGGGCGATGCAAAGTATCCTCATAGGGGCCGCGGAGTCGCCGAGTACCACGATGCCCAGCAGCGCCGTGCCCGCCGCGCCGATGCCCGTCCAGACGGCATAGCCCGTTCCCACGGGCAGCGTACGCAGCGACAGTGAAAGAAGAAAGACACTCGACAAGCCGGTGGCGACGGTGAAGAGCGCAGGCATCAATCGCGTGAATCCTTCCGACCACTTCATGCCGAAAGCGAACGCGATTTCAAACAGGCCTGCGACACCAAGTAAAGTCCATGACATGGATGACAGATTCATTGGTTGACTCGCTAGGCGTTGCGGCCGGGCGAGGTTGGATCAGTGCGGGTTGATCAGTGTTGCGGCGGCGTGCGGAACGCGACGCCCAACCGGTTGAATGCGTTCATCAAGCCGATCGCATAGGTGAGGTCCGCGAGTTCCTTGTCGCTGAATTCGGCGGCTGCGGCTTCATAGTCGGTGTCGGGAACGCGGGTTTCGGCCACGCGTGTCACGGCCTCCGCCCACGCTAGCGCGACGCGCTCGCGGTCGCTGAACGCTTCGCCTGCTTCGCGCCACACGGACACGAGTGCGAGCTTGTTGACCGTGACGCCGCGCTTGACGAGATCGCGGGTGTGCATGTCGATGCAGAACGCGCATCCGTTGATCTGCGAAACGCGCAGATAGACGAGATCGACCAGTTCTTTTGAAAGGCCGGAATTCTGCAGCGTGACGTACACGCCGCCGAAAGCCTTGTAGCCTTCAGGCGATGCCTTTGCGTAGTCGATACGATTGTTCATGACGAGTCCTTGTGTGTGCTTGTTGAAAGACTCTATCGTGAGGGATCTTGGCCTGGTGATGAAGATCCATAAATAGGCTTGAGTACCAGGCCAAGATTTCCGCGAAGATGACGGCGGCCGTCGTCATATCAGCGTCAGGATGCGACTGGCGAGATTCTCGGCAGTACGCCGCGAGTCGATATTCGTGAAGCTGACGAGCACGGCGGAAGCGCCATCGCGATTCGTCGTCCAATCCGTCAATGCTTCTCCATACAAGCCGTCTGCGCGCATGCGCGACACCAGCCGGCGATCGGATCGCCGGCCTTGCAGGCGCAAGATCAGATGCATGCCGCCTGGCTGCGAGTCGATTCGCAGGTGTCGCCCGAGCACGCTTTCCAGGCCCTCTACGGCCGCTTCGCGACGCTCGGCATAGAGCTTTCTCATGCGCTGTATGTGTCGCGCGAAATGTCCTTCTGCGATAAAGGCCGCCACGATCGTCTGGGTCAGTTCGGGGCTGCCGCCTGCGAAAGCGTGAATGGTTTGTTCGAATCGTTCGACCAGCGCGTCCGGCACGACAAGATACGCAAGCCGCAGGGAGGGAAGCAGTACCTTGCTGAATGTGCCCACGTAAAGGGCTCTGCCGTCGCGATCCAGACTCTTCAACGCAGGCAACGGTCGACTGACGTAACGGTACTCGCCGTCATAGTCGTCCTCGATTACCCATGCGTTGTTGCGCGAGGCCCATTCCAGCAGGGCAAGGCGCCGCGGCAATGACAATGACACGCAAAGCGGACTCTGATGCGCGGGCGTCACGACTGCTGCGCGCGCCTTTGGCGCCCGCCGAAGCGCGTCGGAAACGACCATGCCTTCGCTATCGACGGGTACGGACACAGCGGCGATATTCAGGCGTGCCAATACTTCCCGGGTAGGCGGAAAGCCGGGGTCCTCATGCCACACACGGTCGCCGGGCTTCAGCAACGTGTGCGCGATCAACCCGAGGCTGTGACGGTATCCCGAGGTCACGAATACCTGAGAGGGCGAGCAGTCGATCCCGCGTGACACCTGAAGGTAGGCGGCAATCGCGGTCCGCAATTCGGGCAAGCCGAATACCGGCGGATGAACCATGTCGGAAGCTTGCATGGCCCGTACGCAGCGCGCGCCGAGGCGCGCCCAGATCTTTCGCGGGAAGGCATCGAGAGCGGGCAAGCCCATCTGGAAGGGCAAGATCGAATCGGGCCGGAAACTGGGCTCGTCAGTACTTTCAGCCGCTTTGGGCGGCGTGGCGGCGACGAGCGTTCGCGGCTTGAGGCCCGGCGTCACGATCGTGCCTGCCTGGCCGCGCGCCTCGATATAGCCCTCGGCCGTCAGCAGTGAGTAGGCTGTATCGACGGTGCCTCTCGACAAACCCAATTCGTTCGCCAGCGCGCGTGCCGAGGGTATCCGGTCACCCGGCTTCAGCACGCCACCGGCGATAGCGGCGCAAAACCGATCGTAAATCTGCCGGTAGAAAGGCGAGGCGGACGCGGGATCGAGCGGCGAGAGCGGGCTGGATTTCGAGGCGTTCATGGATCAGCCGGATGTACGTAAATCATCAATGTAAAGCATGCCATGATGATCCCGATATCCCGTACGAGGCAAATGCAGACGTGCCCGATCCTGCGCGGTCTTGGCCTGGTGCGATTGTCGATTCATGGCTCTGCCTGCCAGACCATCCGGTTCATAGACTGATTGCCCCATTTGCGTACACCTTCACAACAAGGAAATCATTCGACATGGCGTTGCGTTCAATCAGGTCAGTCGCCGTATTTTGTGGCTCGAACCACGGCGCCTCGGAAACATACGCCGACGATGCGCGAGCGCTCGGCCGGATCCTGGCGAAAGCCGGGATGACGGTCGTCTATGGCGGCACGACGAACGGTCTGATGGCCGTCGTCGCGGATGCCGCACTCGCTTCGGGCGGCAAAGTGCACGGTGTGACCACCGAAACCCTGCACCTGCGTGGACAATCGCATCCCGGGCTGACAAGGCGCGAGATCGCGCCGACCCTGCAGCTTCGCAAAGCCCGGATGGTCGAACTCGCGGATGCCTTTATCGCCTTGCCTGGCGGAATCGGGACGGTCGAAGAACTGATGCAGGTATGGTCGATGAACCAGCTTTCGGAGATCGACAAACCCGTGGGCATCTTGAACTCCGCGGGCTTCTTCGGCGCGTTTCTGCAGTTCATCGATCACATGGTGGACACGAAATTCTTGCCGGCAGCGCACCGTCATTCGATATGCGTGGATGCGGATGCGGCGGGCCTCGTCGACCAGCTCCGCAGCTATACGCGTACGGATGTGCCCAAATGGCTGTAGGCTCGACTTTTCCCCCGCGATTTTCCCGTTGAGACGCACTCTCGCTGGCTACTAAAGGCACCCTCCGACACCCCTCCCGAACCCGGACAAACCCTCAGAGCGTTCGATCATCGCGCAGTCATGCGCGATGATCGAACAAAAAGGGGCGATAATCCCTTGTGCTGTATGGCCTCGGGGCGCTACGCTGCGCTCCATCCTGTCGACATTCAGATAGTCGTCAGCCTACAAAGCTAGGAGACAACCATGACCGCAGTCCCGGCTCACGAGCCCCAGGGTAAGCATCAGTCGAAGAAGGCCGCCGCCAGCGGCTGGATCGGATCGGCGCTTGAATACTACGATTTCTTCATCTATGCGACCGCATCGGCGCTGATCTTTCCGCAGATATTCTTTCCCAAGGGCAATGCCACGACTGCGATCGTCGCGTCGTTGGCAACGTACGGCGTGGGCTACGTGGCGCGGCCGATCGGCGCTTTCGTGCTCGGCCACCTCGGCGACACGCACGGCCGCAAGCAGGTACTGCTGGCCTGCATGTTCCTGATGGGCTTTTCGACGATCGGCGTTGGCCTGCTGCCTACGTATGATCAAGTCGGGTTGCTGGCGCCCCTGTTCCTCGTGCTGCTGCGTCTGGTGCAGGGCTTCGCGGTGGCGGGCGAAATCTCCGGCGCAAGTTCGATGATTCTGGAGCACGCACCGTTCGGCCGGCGCGGCTTCTACTCCAGCTTCACGCTGCAAGGCGTGCAGGCAGGGCAGATTCTGGCTGCCGCCGTGTTCCTGCCGCTCGCGCACTACATGCCCGCTGAGCAGTTCAATGTCTGGGGCTGGCGCATTCCGTTCCTGATGAGCTTCGTGGTCATCATCGCGGGCTGGGTCATTCGCCGCAAGGTCGACGAGACGCCCGCGTTCAAGGAAGAAGGCGAGCGCACGACGCGTGCCCGCTCGCCCGTGATCGACGCGTTCAAGTACAGCACGCCGAACATGCTGCGCGTGATCTGCATGGCGCTGATGAACGTGATCCCCGTTGTGGCGACCATCTTCGGCGCGGCGTATGCGGTGCAGCCGGCCTACGGCATCGGCTTCGCGAAGGACATGTACCTGTGGATTCCCGTCGTCGGCAACATCGTCGCCGTGCTGGTGATTCCGTACGTCGGCAACCTGTCGGACAAGATTGGCCGCAAGCCGCCCATCATCGTCGGTTCGCTGCTGTCGGGCTTGCTGGCGTTCGCGTATCTCTACGCGATCAGCATTCACAGTGTGCCGCTCGCCTTCGTGATCTCGATCCTGATGTGGGGCGTCGTCTATCAGGGCTACAACGCCGTGTTCCCGAGCTTCTACCCCGAACTGTTCCCGACGGCCACCCGCGTCTCGGCAATGGCGATTGCGCAGAATATCGGCACCGCGATCACTGCGATGCTGCCCGCGCTGTTCACGGCCGTGGCGCCTCCGGGATCCAACAATATCTGGTTGACGGTCGGCGCCCTCGCTTTCGCAATCACCATCATCGCCGCACTGGCCGCGTTCAGCGCCCGCGAGACGTACCGTGTTCATATGGACGAACTCGGCCAGCCTGACGCTCACCCCGTCGACAAAACCGAGTACGACGCTGCGCGGGCTGCGGCATTCGCCCACTGAAGTACGCTGAAGCCCGCCGAGCGGAACTTGACGCCTGAGAGAGCACCTTGACCATGATTTCCGGAAAGACCACCCTCGTCGCGCACATCGGTTTTCCGACCGAGAGCTTCAAGTCGCCGATGATTTACAACCCATGGTTCGAGCAGAAGGGCATCGACGCTGTCGTCGTGCCGATGGGCGTCAAGGCGGAAGATTACGAGCAGAGCTTCAAGTCGATCTTTCGCTTCACCAATCTGCGCGGGGCGCTCATCACGATGCCGCACAAGGTGACGACGGTCGGACTGGTCGATGAAGTCACGCCCGCCGTGCGCATCGCGGGGGCCTGCAACGCGGTGCTCAAGCGTCCCGACGGCACGCTGCTCGGCGATCAGTTCGACGGCGCCGGCTTCGTGCGCGGCGTGCTGGGCAAGGGGCGGCAACTGAAGGGCGCGCGCGTGCTGATCTCGGGCTCGGGCGGTGTCGGCTCGGCGATCGCGGCGTCGCTGGCGGCGGCGGGCGTCGCCGAACTTGCGTTGTACGACGCACGGAACGAATCCGCCGAGGGGCTCGCGCAGCGGTTGCGCGAGCACTACCCGGCGTTGACGGTCCGCACCGGCTCGAAAGATCCCGACGGCTACGAGGTCGTGGTGAACGCGACGCCGCTCGGCATGAAGGAGGGCGATCCGCTGCCCTTCGATGTCGCGCGCATCTCGCCCACGTGTTTTGTCGGCGAAGTCGTGATGAAGTCCGAATACACACCGTTTCTGCGCGCCGCGCGTGAGAAGGGCTGTGAAGTGCAGGTCGGCACCGACATGCTGTTCGAGATGATTCCCGCCTATCTGGAGTTCTTCGGCTTCGGGACGGCGACGCCCGACGAGCTGCGCAGCGCGGCGACTATCGCCTACTAAGTCGCTGCTTCGATGTCCCCTTCGTATCGCGGCTCGCTGAGCTTTGCGTTACTTCTGCCTTTCCTGCTCGCGGCGCAGCCCGTCGCGACCGACAGCTACCTGCCCGCGCTGCCTGAGATCGCTGCGTCGCTCGGTTCGGCCAGCTCGAGCCTGACGGTCTTCGCGCTGGCCTTCGGCATCGGCCAGCTGCCGATGGGCAGCCTCGCCGATCGCTATGGACGCCGCCCCGTCTTGCTGACGGGTCTCGCCGCTTATGCCGTCGCTGCGCTCGCGGGCGCACTTGCCGCCGATGCTTCGATGCTGACGGCGGCGCGTGCGTTTCAGGGGCTGGCAATGGCCGCGATTCTCGTCTGCACGCGCGCGGCGGTGCGCGACCTCTATCCCGCGCGAGACGGACCACACGTCATGGCGCGCGGCCTGACGGGCCTCGGCGCGACGGCGCTCACGGCACCCATTGTCGGCGCGTTTATTGCACAGCATGCCGGCTGGCGCTGGGTGCTCGCGGTCATGAGTCTCTATGCGCTGGTGCTATGCGCCGCGTGCTGGCGCGGCTTCGGCGAAACCATGCAGCAAGGCGAGACGGCGCAGGCGCCCGCCGGCAGCGTTCGCGAGATTTTCCAGAGCACGGAGTTCAGGGCGTGGGCGCTGCTCGCCGCGACCACCTATGGCGGCATGTTCTGTTTCCTGCTGCTTTCGCCGATGGTGTACATCGGCTACCTTGGCCTGTCGCCACAGATGTATGGCTGGATTCCCGCAGGCGGTTCGGCCGTCTACATGTTGAGCACGATTGGCTGCCGGCATCTGCTGTATCGCCAGGGTGTGCTGCTGACGGTGCGGCAGGGCGCGATCCTGAGCATCACGGGCGCGATCATCCAGGCGCTGGGTTGCTGGCTGTTGCCGGGCACCGTGTGGCCGTTGCTACTCGGTCATGGGGTCTATAGCCTCGGCCACGGCATTCACCAGCCGTGCGGGCAGGCAGGCGCCGTGGGCGGTCTGCCGCACCTCGCGGGTCGCGCTGTGTCGTGGTCCGGCTTCATCATGATGTTCGCGGCCTTCTGCATGGGGCAGACGGCTGCCGCCTTCGTCGATCCGCAGTATCGCTACGGCGCGTGGCCGATGGTCGTGCCGATGCTGTTCGCGGGCGTGATCATCGTGACGATCGCTTTCGTCTGGCTGCCGAAGGTGGGGCGGTCATTGCCCGTTGGAACCAGGACCACGGGCGTTCCGGTGAGCGCGGAGTAGTCCGCCGGTCCGCGCTCAATCCACGACGGCCACGATATTAACCGTCCCCTGTCTCGCCATCTTCGCGTACGGGCACAAACGCTCTGCGTTTCGCACCAGTTCTTCCGCCACGGCCCGGCCGACGCCCGGTATCCGCACCCGCACATCAATCACGAGCGCATAGCCGCCATCCATCGGATCGCGGCCGAAGGCGACCTGCACGTCGACGGCAATGTCGTTGAGTTCCATCTTGGCCCGCTTGCCGAGCAGATTGAGCGCGCCATGAAAGCAGCCGGCAAAGCCCGCGGCGAACAGTTGCTCGGGATTGGTTCCGTCGCCGGGACCGCCGAGTTCGGTGGGCAAGCGCAGTTGCACATCGAGGTTGCCGTCGGCCGAGCGAGCCACGCCGGATGCGCGGCCATGTCCCGTCTCGCCGCCGGATACGGTGACCGATGTCGTGTAGAGCGCCTCGAACTCCCGACCCCGATATCGGTCGAGCAGGGAAAGCGGGGGCGCTTCCAGTTTCTGTTTTTTGTCCATGATTCGTTCCCAGGCCTGGTGGCGAACCTCGATTTGATCGATGGCCCAAGCCCCAAGCCTTCTCCCTTTCAGACGAAGCGACAGTGAACCCGGCCCTATGTTACGTGGCGGAAAAATGTCGCGGTAGCGTCGTTCACGGACTCACGGTGTTTCCCGAATGGCGTCAATCCGCGGCGCGCTTTTTGTTCAGTCGAAATATGCAGGTATGGGAAGCGGTTCCACATCTGTTCGATGTGTCCTAAACTGAGAAAGCCAGCCGAAAGGCGGCCCCGCCGAAAGCCGGCCGCGCCGGGCGCAGCGCGGCCGGGTTCGCGAAGCGCCTTCCTTTCGTTCAGCGGCTAGCCAGATTTCTTCCACGAAAACGCCAAACTGTGGGAACTGTCGATGGATCACTCGGATGCATCGCTGCATGCTTTTCGCGTTGGCTTGCCCAACCCGGCCGACGCCCTGTCCACCTGTTTTTCGACAAGCTACGCGGGAATCATCGCCTTCATGGCGGTCGCGACGGAAGGCAGCTTCGCGAAAGCGGGCGAGCGTCTGGGAATAGGGCGCTCTGCCGTCAGCCGCAATGTTCAGAAGCTTGAATCGCAACTCAGTACCCGGCTATTTCTCCGCACGACGCGGTCCACGCATCTGACCCGCGAGGGCGAGCGTTTCTTCGAGAACTGTAATCAGGGCGTGACGCATATCGTCGACGCCATGAACGACATGCTCGATCTGCGTCATGGTCCACCGCGCGGCGTGCTTCGCATCAGCTCGAATGTGGGCTTCGGGCGCAAGGTCGTGGCGCCGTTGCTTGCGCAGTTTTGCGAGGCTTACCCCGATATCGCCGTCGATCTCATTCTTGACGACAAGCCCGCGGATTTCGCCGCCGAGCAGATCGACGTCGCGTTTCGCGACGGTTGCATCGAGGACTCCAGCATCATTGCGAAGCAGCTGGTTCCGATGCAAATGGCGCTGTGCGCGTCGCGTCTCTACGCCGAACAACATGGTTTGCCCATGACGCTCGAAGAACTGGCGCAGCATGAATGCGTCAACCTCAGGTTCTCGGGCGGGCGCGTCTACGAGTGGGAATTCAAGGTCGACGGCCATATGCGCAAGTTCCTGCCGACGGCCAGACTGACGTTCAACGATGCGGACCTGGTATTGCGCGCGGTGCTAGAAGGGCGCGGCATCGCGCAATTGCCGGGCTATCAGATAGCCGATCACATCGCGCGCAATGAACTCGTGATGGCCTTGAGGCGGCATGTGCCGGACGATCGGGGACACTACATCTGCTACCTCTGCCGTCAGCATCTGCCTTCGCGCATCCGCGTGTTCGTCGATTTCATGACCGAGCATATCCGGGCGCTGAATCTGCTTTGCCTCGACGATTTTTATATCGATTCGCTGGAAAGCGAGCGTCAGGCGTGATGCGCTGATCGTCGCTTACGGGGTGCGCATTGGTGCTCACGCGGCAACGGTGAGTGTTCACGCGTGTATCTACCGGTGCAGAGGCGCGCCGCCTACCATTCAGACATATCGACGCGCCGTCGATATCTGGATGGAGGGCATCATGCTTCGTGTCGAACCTCTATGGGCGTTGACCGGCTGGATCGTGCTGGTCGCAATCAATATCGCACTTGCCATTGCCGTCTCGTTCAGCGGCGCTATCTGATTTCTGTTTTCCTGGCGGATGGCTCGCATCTTCATTCCCTAATCCCGTGGCCCGTAGAATAGGTTTCGTTGCACCGTTTTGACGGGCACGAGACTCCACAAGGAAAACAAGGAATGAACGACCGGTCACCGCAAAAACGCTTGCGGCCCCGAAAGACACCGAGCCAGCCGCGCTCGGAAGAGACAGTCGCATCAATCATCGAGGCGGCCGCGCAGATTCTCGAAGCGGAAGGATTCGACGGATTCAACACGAATGTCGTGGCCGCGCGGGCCGGCGTCAGCATCGGCTCGCTTTATCAGTATTTTCCGGGCAAGGACGCACTCACGGTCGCGCTGATCCGGCGTGAGATGACGCGTTTTCATGAGGACATCGCCGTCGCCCTTACGAAGCGCAGCGGCAAGGCCGGGCTGGAGTATCTGATCGGCGCGGCCGTGCGCCAGCAATTGCAGCGTCCGCGCCTGGCGCGACTTCTCGATATCGAAGAGGGCCGGCCTGCATTGCGCGATGAACTGGCCACGTCGGAGCTCGAACAGATGGCCACCGAGGTCATCAAACGCGCGATACCCCGGCATGCACATCCCGAGGTTGCGGCAGGCGACCTGTTCGCCATTGTCCGGGGCATCGTCGATGCGGCTGGCGAGCGGGGAGAGACCGATATCGAGAACCTCGAGTATCGCGTGCGGGCGGCTGTGTTCGGTTATCTGTCGAAGACGGGCGCGCCGTGAATGCACGGCGAAACATGCGCGAATGTGAGCAAACGGATTGCCGACTGTGGCCGGTTATTGGCTGAAACGCCTTTGCGCAGGCGGGTTTCGCGTGCATCGGCGCGTACGCGCAATGCGAGTTGTTGAATGTGAGCCTCTGCTTATATTCTGAGGTCCTCGGGTGGACGTGGCATAGGGCCACCGCCCAAGTATGAGAGACCGATGATGAATGACCTTACCCAAAGCATGAAGCTCAACCATCTGAGCTTTCCTTCCGCCGATACCGCCGCGACCGCGAAGTTCTTTGAACAGTACCTGGGCTTCACGATCGCGGGAACGTGGGAGAAATCGTACATCCTGAAGCGCCCCGGCTATGACGTCGTGATCGATCACGCCAGCGACGATGTTCCGGCATGGCCGAAGAATTTTCATGTCGGCTTCGAGTTGCCGGGCTTCGATGACGTTCGCGCGTTGTATGAGCGTTTCAAGGCGGACGGCGTGCAGATGGAAACGGGCATTTTCAATAATGGCCGCGGTTCGCGCTTCTTTTGCCGCGCGCCGGGCGGCGTGATGTTCGAATTGAACACACGCCGCGACGCGGCGCCTGAATATCGCGGGACATTCGACAACTGAGAATGGCCTGATCATAAAGAGGATCTGAATACTCTTTATGATTAGAGCAGGGCAAGGCGGTCGTGGTGTCGGACTAGACGGACTACGGCTCGACGACATTGAAATCGCCGTCGAACTGATCAAGCGTTTCGAGCAGCGCGCGGAACAGCGCAACATCGCCTTCCAGCTGAATTTCACGCGCCGCGACGGCATCCTTGAAGCCCGTCTCGCCACAGAGAATACGGTTCAGCGTCTGCCTCGACATCGAAACGTGCAGATCGGTGCCTTCCCCACGCACGGACGATGACCACGTCAACGTACAGTGTTGCAGCTTTAGTGTGAACTGCCTGCGAATGTCGGTGAATCGCCAGTCGATCTGCATCTTCAGATGCTGCGCCTTCAACCCATCGACCCTTACCGCAAGATAATCGAAGAACATTTCTTCCGTTATCGCGCACACCATGTCACGGCTGCGGTTGCCGAATTGCGTCGAAGCATCGCCGCGCCCCTCGCGCAACTCGCGCGCGCCGAGCAGGAACGCGTTACGCCACGTGGCCGATTCCGCCTGATAGCCCATCTGCTCCAGCGCAGCCGCGCCGAGTTCACGCGCCTCGCGCAAGCGCGGCTGAGCGAACACCAGATGATTCATCACTTGTGCGACCCACCGGTACTCGCCCTTTTCGAAGTCCACGCGGGCACGTTCGAGAATCGCATCGGCGCCGCCCATGTACTCGACATAGCGGGGCGCCGAGGCTTCCGGCGGCAGCGCATGCAGGTGGCTCGGATTGCCGTCGTACCAGCTCAGATAGTGCTGGTAAATCGCCTTCACGTTGTGCGATACGGTGCCGTAGTAGCCGCGCGTATGCCACGTGTTGAGCAACGCATCGGGCAGCCGGATCTGCTCGGCGATTTCGACGGCATTCAGTCCGCGATTCATGAGCCGTACGGTCTGATCGTGCAGGAACTTGTAGAGGTCCCGTTGCGCCTCCAGGTAGTCGACGATCCGCTCGTTGCCCCACGTCGGCCAGTTGTGCTGCGCGAACACGACTTGCGCGTCGTGCCCATAGCGGTCGAGCGATTCGCCGAGGTAGCGCGACCACAGTTGCGCGTTACGAACCTGCGCGCCGCGCAGCGGACACAGATTGTGCAGCGAGCGCGTGCCGTTCTCGGCGAGATTGAGCGCGCGCTCTTGCGGAAAGTAGAAGTGCATCTCGGCGGGCGCTTCGCTTTCGGGCGTCAGCTGAAACACGATCTCGACGCCGTCGATCACATGCGTCTCCGACGTCGCTTTGATCAATTGTGTCGGCGCGATCAGCGTGATGGTCCCGCGTGGGATAGTTTTTCCCATGCCCGTGTCGATCTGGCAACAGGCGTTGCGCGGCAGCGTGTGGCCGAACTGGAACTGCGCGCGGCGCGCCATTGCCGTGCCCGCCATCACGTTCTCCGACACCGCCTCTTCCATGAATCCCACTGGCGCGATGATCGCTGTCTTGCCTGCCGTCACATCGTGCTCGCTGACGACGCCACGCACGCCGCCGAAATGATCGGCGTGACTGTGACTGTAGATCACCGCGACAACGGGACGCTTCGGGCGATGCGCAAAATACAGATCGAGCGCGGCGGCGGCTGTCTCCTTGCAGGTCAGCGGATCGATCACGATCAACCCGCTGTCGCCCTCGATGAACGTGATGTTCGAGACGTCGAAGCCTCTCACCTGGTAGATGCGCTCCGTCACCCTGAACAGCCCATGCAGCATGTTCAGCCGCGCGTGACGCCATAACGCGGGATGAGCCGTCGCGGGCGCGCGTTCTTCTTCGAGAAAGCGGTAGTCTGCGAGGCTCCAGACCAGTTGATCGTACGCGCCGCGAATCTCCGCATCGGGAATCGTGCCGATGAAACCACGTCGCGCGTCGGCTTCTTCAAGGGGATCGTCCGGTGGCAGTTCGCGCAGCGCACGCGCTTGCGCGGACACAGTGACAGCGGACGCAGGCAACGATTGATAAGGCGTCTGGTGTGGCATCAAATGCTCCTGTTAGACAGGTGGCGCCCGCAGCCTCAGGACTCGCGGACGCTAAATCCATGTTGTTGGTCTTTCGAATCAGCGCGCCGCGGCGCGAATCATGTCCGCCGCCTTTTCACCGATCATCATCGCGGGCGCATTCGTATTGCCGCCGATCAGCGTAGGCATGATCGAGCAATCGACGACGCGCAATCGCTCGACACCTCTCACGCGCAGTTCGTTATCGACGACCGCGAGCGGGTCACTGGCCGGCCCCATCCGGCAGGTGCCGACCGGGTGGTACAAACAATCGGCGTGGCCGCGCACGAAGGCGCGCAAGTTTTCCTCGCTCGCGAAGCTTTCGCTTTTCATCTCGCGTCCGCCGAGGTCTTTCATGGCCGGCTGGTTCATCACGTCGCGCATGATGCGAATGCCGGCGATCAGCGTTTCCATGTCGCGCGGCGCGCTCATCAGACGCGTATCGATCAGCGGCGCTTCGCGCATGTCAGGCGACCGAAGACGAACGACACCGCGGCTCTCAGGGCGCAGCACGCAGATATGCCCCGAGTAGCCATGCCCCAGCTTGCGCCGGCTGCCCATGTTGCGATTGCCGATCAGCGCGACGGTGAACACGAGATTCAGATCGGGGCGATCGAGTTCAGGCCTGCTCTTCACGAACGCGCCCGCTTCGACGAAGTTCGATGTCAGCATGCCGGCACGCTGGCGCCGGTAGCGGCGGATCTCCTTCAACAGCCGCAAGCCGCCGCGCAGCGTGGCGCCGAACAGATCGGTACTGTCGAGCTGCGTATTGATCACGATGTCGAGATGATCCTGCAGGTTCTCGCCGACGCCGGGCAGATCGTGACGCACCTCGATGCCCATTTCCTGCAGATGTTTCGCCGGTCCGATGCCTGAGGCGAGCAGCAGTTGCGGCGAATTGAACACGCCGCCGCTTACGATCACCTCGCGTCGGGCGCGCAAGGTCTGTTCGACGCCATCGCGCGAGACCACCACGCCCACCGCGCGCTGGCCTTCGAACACGAGGCGCAGCGCCTGCGTTCCCGTCAGCACATGCAGGTTATGGCGGCCGCCGTTGTAGCGCCCATCGACGGTCTTGCCGCGATGCAGGTACGCGCGAGCCGCATTCCAGCGTTCGCCGTTGTGCTGGGTCACCTGGTAGTAGCCGAAGCCTTCCTGTTCGGCGCCGTTGAAGTCGTCGTTCAACGTGTGGCCCGCTTGCTGCGCGGCTTGCAGGAAGTACTGGCAAAACGGGTTGGGCGAACGAAGGTCGTTGACGTACAAGGGGCCGTCCGTCCCATGCCACGGGTTGGCCGTGCCGGCAAAGCGCGTGTTGTTTTCGCTGCGCCTGAAATAAGGCAGGACGTCGTCGTAGCTCCACCCTGTGCAGCCTTGCGCGGCCCAGTCGTCGTAATCCTTGCGATGGCCCCGGATATACACCATGCCGTTGAGCGACGACGAGCCGCCGAGCACGCGTCCACGCGGCTGGTAGCTGCGGCGGCCGTCGAGTGCCGGCTGCGGCTCGGTGTAGTAGCCGTAGTTATATGGGCCCGGCTTGACGACAGTTTTGGCGAGACCGACCGGCGTCCAGATCAGGTAGTGGTCATCGGGGCCGCCGTTTTCGAGTACGGCGACGCTGACCGTCGGATCGTCGGACAAACGTCCCGCGACGGCGCAACCGGCGGAGCCGGCACCGATCACGAGATAGTCGTATTCGCCTGAAAGCGGCGGGGAGGCGGACCGGGTCATCGATGGATTCCTTTTTGTTGTGCGGCAGGCGTGGGCGCGCCGTCGCTGTCTCCAGGCGGTATGCGGTACGACGATAGAGGCAGTGTGGTAAAGGCGGGACTACCCGAAACGGGGAGGGGTGGAGATGGAGATGCGTTATCGTCGGATCGGCTTGACCGCGATCAGGCGAGGCCCTGCAAAATCGTCCAATACTTTCGACAAAACTTTCCCTAGCATCTCTCCAAGGTTGGTTCATCAGGAGAAGGGAATTGTCTTTGCAAGCAGAAGCACAGTCATCGATCGAGTCGGAAGCCGCGTGCAAGCCGGAGCGCTGCGTCATCGTCGTGGACGCAGCGTTGGCGCCGGGCAAGGCGTCGAATGCCGCAGCCGTCGTCGCGTTCACGTTGGGGCAGCGCCACAGCCATCTCGTCGGCCCGCCATTGCGGGAGAGCGACGGCACCGCGCATCCCGGTCTGATCCCGATTGGCATTCCCGTGCTCAAGGCCACAGCGCAGCAGCTGGGCGAGCTTCGGCAGAAATCGCTGGCCCACTGCGACGTGGTGGACTTTCCCGTGCAAGGGCAGGCCACCACCGACTACGACGCTTTCCTCGACGCCGTCAACGCGCTGTCCGGACCTTCGTTGCAGTACCTCGCAATCGGCCTCGTCGGACCGAGGAACAGGATCGGCAAACTGGTCGGCGGCTTCGCGCTGTTCGCATGATGATCGCCAACCTCACATCGGAACTGGACGGACAGGTCTGGTCCATCGGCATCAACCGCCCGGACAAGCGCAACGCGCTCAACGGCACGATGTTCGATGCGCTCGCGAACGCGCTACGGCTTCCACAGGGCGACGTGCGCGTCCATTGCGTGCTGCTGCACGGAACCGGCGATTGCTTCTGCGCGGGTCACGACACGGCTGCATTCGGCTCGCTGTGGCCGCAGACCGCCGACGGCGCAGTCACGCGCTGCATCAACGGCTTTGCAGAGCAGCCCAAGCCGCTGGTCGCCGCTGTGAACGGCGCGGCGGTGGGCTTCGGCGCGACGATGCTGTTGCACGCCGACTGGGTGGTCGCCGGCGAAAGCGCGGTGTTCCGCTTTCCATTCGCCGACCTCGGCATCGTCCCCGAAGCGGGCGCGACTGCGTTGTTGGCTCGCCGGGTCGGCGATCTGGTCGCACGCGACTGGTTGATGAGCGGCCGACCGGTCGGCGCCGAGGAAGCCTTGAAATGTGGCTTCGTTTCGCGCGTGGTGCGTGACGCCGAGGTGCGCGAAGCGGCCGTCGAGTACGCGTCGCGCCTCGCTTCGAAGCCGCCGAGCGCGCTTCAGGCCACACGGCGCCTGTTGCGCGAAGGCGCCACGCTGTCAGCCGCGCAGGCAATTGACAGCGAGCTTGCGTATCTCAACGCCTATATCCCGGCTGTTTCATGGAGGTCCATCCCTCATGCGTAGCGTTCATATTGTCCACGCTCACCCGGAATCGCATTCCTTCTGCACGGCAATGGCGCATGCCGCGCGACGCGTGCTGACGGTGCGCGGCGACCACGTGAGCTTTTCCGATCTGTACGCGCTCGACTTCGATCCCGTCGTCCGCGCAAGCGATTTCACCGAACGCGCCGATCAGGACTACCTCGTCTACGCGTTAGAGCAGCGCCATGCGCTCGAACACGATGCCGTTGCGCCCGACATCCGGCGCGAAGTCGATGCGCTGATGGCCAGCGACATCCTGATGCTGGTGTTCCCGCTCTACTGGTTCTCGGTGCCGGCGCTCGTCAAGGGCTGGATCGACCGGTGCTTTCTGTCGGGCGCGCTGTATGGCGGCAAGCGCATCTATGGGCGAGGCGGCATGGTGGGCAAACGGGCCGTGATCGGCGTCACGCTCGGCGGACGCGAGCACATGTTCGGCGCGCAAGGCATTCATGGCGAACTCGCGCGCGGCATGCTGCGTCATCTGTTGCAGGGCACGCTCGGCTATGTCGGCTACGAAGTTCTCGAACCGTTCTTCGCGTGGCATGTTCCTTACTGCTCGCCAGGCGAGCGGGCGGATACGCTCACACGTTGGGGCGATTTCGTCGAGCGGCTCGACGAGCAGCGGCCCATGACGATGCCGCGGCTGGAGGACTATGATGATATTTTTCGTCCGCTTCCACAGGCCGCATCACGATGAAAGCCACATTGCCGACGCCTTCCGTCAAGCTCTGGCGCGCGCCCGATGTCATGGATGCCGTCATGCTCAAGGGCCAGTTCGTCGGCCACCGGTATCCGCCGCACACGCATGACACCCATTGCCTTGCCGTGATCACGGGCGGAACGCTCGCGGTCGAGGTCCGGCAGGAGCGGCGCCTGTGCCGTCGCGGCGACGTGATCGTCATCGACGCGGACGTGGTGCATGCAGGCGTAGCCGCCGGTGATGGCCACTGGAAAATGCGCGTCGAACACGTGCAGCCTGCGTCGCTCGCTGCTTATTGCGAGCGGCTTGGCATTCCACGACGCGAACGGTTCGAGGTGACGAGCCCGTTCATCGTCGACGCCGAGGTGTCGCGCTACCTTTACGGCGTGAACTGGTGTTCCGAAGTGGATGACGATCCATTCAAGCGCAGCGAGGCGCTTGCGTGTGCTGTCGTCGGCCTGCATGCGCGGCACGCCGCACGCGCCGCCGATTTCCCTGTGGTGCGCCGAGAGCCTGCGCTGGTTCGCGCGGTCAAGAGCCGGCTGTGCGAAGACCTGCACGCGCGGATCACGCTGTCGACGCTGGCCTGCGAGTTCAACGTGACGCCGTTCGTGCTGCTGCGTGCATTCGAGCGCGAAGTTGGGCTGAGCCCGCATGCGTTCCAGCAGCAGGAACGCGTGCGTCACGCCATGCCGATGCTGCGATCCGGCAGACCCATCGCGGAAGTCGGCGCGCGAACCGGCTTTGCCGATCAGTCGCACTTCACGCGCGTGTTCAAGCAACAGACGGGCGTGACACCGAAGGTCTATCAGGCCGCGTTCTCATGATCGACGAAGCCGGCATGCGAGCGGGCAGGGTAGCATCGGCGGCGGCATGCCGAAGCATGCCGCCCGCGAGCCGTTGCGTAGCTTCGCGCGCTCAGAACCGATAACCCACCTGCAGATGCGCCGCCTGCGCGGAAGCATGCCCCGTCGCGATCAGCGCGTCATAGTCGATCGACACGCTCAACGCTTTCGTCGGCTGCATGCCGAGGCTGACGCCCGCCGTCAGCTGATCGCGCGGCAGCGTAGTGCCGGACGCGGCGAACAGCGTGCCGTCCTGCGCGCCAACCGTCACGGTGCGGCCAGTGCCGAGCAACTCGCGCGCATAGCCGACTCGCAGTTCGAGGTTCATCGGCCGTAGCTGATTGCCGAAGTCCTTGTCGAACGAAATCTGCGCATAGGGTTGCAGGCTGCGCACGTTGTCGGTACCGACCGTCAGATCCTGGCCATTCGCGCCGCTTTCGCCGAAGCCGTTGGCGTGCAGATACGAGAAGCGCATGCCGATGCGCGGCGTCACCTTGACGCCGCCAAGCGCGAGCGGCAGCGCCGCCTGCGCAGCCGCCGACGCTTCCTGTCCCACGTGATCCCCTTCGGCCGTGCCTACCGTGCCGAAAGGCCGCTTCTGCGACAGGAAATCGACGCCCGCGCCAACCGTTGCGGAGACATCGACGGGACCTAACGTTCTCGCGCCGTACAGCGCTGCACGCAGCGAGTCCGTTGTGCCGGAGTCGCCCGTGCCGTCCTCGCTGATGTCGTTGTGGTTGTAGCTGCCCGCGACGCCGACCGTGGACGCGCCGACCCGATGATCGAGACCGGCGATGAAGCCATAGTTGCGCGCTTCGAAGCCTGGCGCGCTGCCTGTGCCATGCACCTTTGTCTGCGAGCCGGTCGCGTTCACCCACACCGACTTGCCGACCATCTCGTAGCCCGACAGCGCCACGCGTTCGAGCAGCGCGGCGTTCGTCGCCTGCGCGGACAGTGCGAGCGTAGTGCCGAGCGCGGTGTAGATGCTCGTGTCGGCGGGCGCGACAATCGTTACGCCCGTCGGTGCGCTGTCGGCGGGCGGCTGCTGTCCGAGTCCACTCAGCACCAGATCGACTTCGTTAGCGGCATATTCGACGGATTGCTGCAACGAGCCGAGGTTCGCTCCGCTGGCGAGCATGCTCGATACATTCGTGAAGCGGCCGTTCACGCCCGCGTTTGCGGTCACGATCGCGTATCGGGTGGCCTGATAGGTGCCCGGGTCGTACACGATCCGCAGCCCGCCATTGAGCGTCGCCGCGCCGCCTACGCGCAATTGGGAACCCGAGGTCGGGCTCACCTCGATCGCGAGCGTTGCGCTGCTTGCCTGCGTATAGTTGCCGCCGACTGTCAGCGTGCCGATGGAACCGCCCGGCATCACGACGCCGTTGTTCGTCACGCTGCCCGCGATCGAACCATGCCCGCGCAAGGTGCCCGGCGCATCGACGATGACGTCGCCGCCCAGTCGCGCGCCAGGATTGTCGATATCACCGACGGCGAGCGTGCCCGTCATCACCTCGGTCGCGCCCGTGAACAGATGGCTGTCGCCGTTCAACACGACGGTGCCCGTGCCTTGCTGCTCGATGCGGCCTGCGCCCGTGACATTGCCCATGTAGGTGATTGCGTCGGGCCGGTTGAATACGAGCAGACCGTCGTTGACGGTGTTGCCGACGAGTTCGCCTGCCGCCGTGCCCTGGCCGATCGTCAGCGTGCCGCCCGCTGACACGACGGGATTCGTCAGTGATCCGAACAGATGTTGCGTGCCGCCGCTCAGCACCTGTGTGCCGCTCACGCTCGCGCCGCTCGATACCGTCTGCAGGCCGCCGCTCGCGACGATCGAGCCGTTTGCTGTGCCGCCCGACAGCACGTCCTGCGTGCCGCCCGAGGCCACCATCGTGCCGGATGTCACGCCGCCCGAGCTGACTGTCTGCATGCCACCCGACGCGACCGATGTGCCGTTCGTCACGCCGCCGGAGCCGACCGCCTGCGTGCCGCCCGACGCGACCGATGTGCCGTTCGTGGCGCCGCCCGAGCTGACCGTTTGCGTGCCGCCCGAGGCGACCGACGTGCCGTTCGTCACGCCGCCCGAGCTGACCGTTTGCGTGCCACCCGAGGCAACCGACGTGCCGGACGTGGAGCCACCCGAGCCGACCGTCTGCGTGCCGCCCGAGGCGACTGTCGTGCCGGATGTGATGCCGCCCGAGCTGACCGTCTGCGAGCCGCCGGAGGCCACTGTCGTGCCGCTTGTCTTGCCGCCGCCCGTCACCGACTGCTGGCCGCCGCTGCCGACGGATGTACCGACCGTCGTTCCGCCCGACACGACCTCGCTGCCGCCGCTGCTGACGACGGTGCCGCTCGCCGTGCCGCCCGACGTCACGATGCTAGACCCACCACTGCCGACGGAGGTCCCCGTCGCGACACCGCCCGACGAGACCAATTGCGTGCCGCCGCTGACCTGCGTGCCGCTCACGGCGCCGCCCGCCAGAACCGTCTGCGTGCCGCCGCTGCTCACCACTGTCCCGCGCGTGATGCCGCCCGACGAGACGACCTGCTGTCCGCCACTGCTCACTTGCGTATTGCTCGTCGTGCCGCCCGCGACGTCCTGCGTGCCGCCGGACACGACCTGCGTGCCTTGCGTCGTCCCGCCCGACGATACGATCTCGCGGCCGCCGCTACTGACGACAGTGCCGTTCGTCCTGCCACCCGCGCTGACGATCACATTGCCGCCCGCCACCGCCGTCGTGCCCGACGCGGTGCCGAACACCGTCTGCGAACCGTTGGACGTCACCGTCGTTCCGACCGTCGTGCCGCCCGCTGACACGACTTCGGAGCCGCCCGACGTCACGAAAGATCCGCTCGCCGTGCCGCCCGCCAACACGGTGTCGACACCGCCACTGCCAACCGACGTGTTGATCGCCGTGTTGCCCGCGAGCACCGTCAGCGCGCCGCCGTTTTCGACGATCACGTTCTGCGCGGTGCCTGAAACGATCGTAAATACGCCATTCGCATTGGTGCCGGACACAGTCGCGGACGTATTGGTGACGAGCGCGGCGCCTGCCAGTTGCGTGACGCCGACGGCTGTTCCCCCCGACGACACAGTGAGCTTGCCGCCGCTCGACACAGTGGTCGCCGATGCCGTGCCGTTCGTCAGCACGGTTTGTGCGCCGCCGCTCTTGACGGACGTGTCGATCGTCGTGCCGCCCGCCGACACGATCACGAGCCCGCCGCTGCCGGCCGTGGTCTGCGTCGCCGTGTCGCCCGCCAGCACCGACAGTTGCCCGCCGTTCTCGACGATCACGTTTTGCGCCAGGCCGCTGACGATGCTGAACGCGCCGCTCGCGTTGCTGCCGCTCACGGTCGCCGACGTATCGGTGATGAGCGCTGCGCCCGCGCTCTGCGTGACATTGACGGCCGTCCCGCCGCCCGACACGATCAGCCGGCCGCCGTTGTTCACCGTTGCACCGTCCGCGACGCCGCCCGACGACACGAGCAATTGGCCGCCATTGCTGACGGTCGTGTTGTCCGCCTCGCCGCCGCCTTGCACGGTCGCGCTGCCGCGATTGCCGATTTGCGTGCCGCTCGCCGTCGTGCCGCTGAGTACGCTCAGCGAGCCGCCGCCTTCGAGAAATACGCCTTGCGCGACACCGTTGGAAATCGAGAACGCGTTGGTCGAGCCGTTCGCAGTGTTGGTGCCCGTGACGGTCGCCGACGTATTCGTGATGAGCGCCGCGCCCGATTGCTGCGTGACGTTCGTCGCGGTGCCGCCGGACGACACGGTCAATGTGCCGCCGTTGCCAACCGTGGTGGTCGTAGCCGACGCGCCCGCGACGACCACCGCAGAACCTTGATTGACGATGTGCGTATTGGTTGCCGAATTGCCGGCCAGCACCGTCAACGTGCCGCCGTTTTCCAACAGGATGTTGTTCGCGGCGCCGCTCGAAATCGAAAAGGTGTTGCCGTCGCCGTTGATGCCGCTGACGGTTGCCGAGGTGTCGGTGATAAGCGCCGCGCCGCTCGATTGCACGATTCCCGTCGCGGTCGCGCCGCCGGACACGGCGATCGTGCCGCCGTTGAGTACAGTCGTGTTGCTCGCCGTGCCGCCCGCCGATACTGTTTGCCGTCCGCCGTTGCTGACGGTCGCGCTGGTCGCGACGCCGCCGCTCAGCACGTTCTGCGCGCCGCCGCCGCGAATGCTCGCCCCGCTGTCGGTGCCTTGAACGTTCTCGATGCCGCCTGCGGAGAGCGTCGTCGATACAGCTGTGCCGCCGCTGGAGACCGTCAGCGCGCCGCCGCTCACGACGGCGCTCACGACCGAGCCGCCGCTGCCGACGCTTGCCTGGCCGCCGTTGTTGACGGACGTCGCACTCGCGACGCCACCGGACGACACGATCAACCGGCCACCCGCGCCGACCGTCGCTGACGTGTCGATGCCCGCGACGTTTTCGATGCCGCCCGCGTTGATCGTCGTGCCTGTCGCAGTGCCGCCCGCCGAAACGGTGAGCGTGCCGCCGCTGAGGATGGTGCCGACCGCCGACCCGCCGCTGCTAACGATGCTCTGGCCGCCCACCACGGTCGTCGCGCTCGCTGTGCCGCCCGACAACACGGTCTGCGACGCGCCGCTGCTGATGGTGGCCGACAGGTCCGTGCCCATGACCGAGTCGATACCACCCGACGAGACCGTCGTGCGCGTCGCGCTGCCGCCTGCGGACACGATGATCTGCCCGCCGGCGCTGACCGTCGTTCCGCGTACGACGCCACCCGACGACACGGTCACTGTGCCCAGGCTGCGTACCGTCGTGCCGCTCGCAATACCGCCGCCCGCGACGATCTGCACGGACGAACCGCTCACGATCGTGCCACTTGCCAGGCCACCGGATGAAACGACTTCAGACGCTCCGCCGAGCAGCGTCGTGCCGCTCGTCGTACCGCCCGCATCGACGACGTCGGCGCCGCCGCTGATAGTCGCGCCACGTGCTACGCCGCCCGACGACACGTGCATGAGTCCGCCCGTAGCGACACTCGTGCTCTGCGCCACGCCGCCCGACAAGACGGCCTGCGTGCCGCCGTTGCCGACGCTCGTGTTGCTGGTGACGCCGCCGGACAGTACGTTCTGCAAGCCGCCCAGCGTGACGCTATCGTTGACCGTCTTGCCGAGCACGTTCTCCGTGCCGCCGATCGTCGCGCCCGTTTCGGTGTCACCCGCGGCGACCGTCGTCTGGGCGAGTGCGCCTTGTGCGAGCCACGGCTGGATCGTCAGCGCCGCGAGCAGCATGCCGAGCAGGCGCGAACATCGGCGATAGCGTCGGCCGAAAGCGCGCACGACGTGCACAGCGTGCACGCGACGCCACGTCATTCTTGTCATTGTGTTCCCCGAATTTCCCTGTATTCACTACTGCACTTCTTTTGTTGTTTGTCGTGCTACGGGTACTGCGTGCTGCTTTTTAGTTCTGTATTGGGTGCTTCTGATACTTCTGGTGCTTCGCCCTCAGTTTTTCGCTGTGGGAATCTCATGCATCGAGGTGACGAAGTTCAGGCAGCTGCCACTGCCTGTGCATTGAACGCCGGAATCCGGCTGATCGTGTTTTTGACCTGTTCGGCCGTAATGAGCCGCGTGCATTCGAATTGCCGCGATGTGCCCGCGTGACGCGGACACCACATGAAATCCTGATGATCGAACTGCACGCGCACATCGTTCCAGCAGCTGTTGCACGTGTGATAGTTGATGACGCGGTACGGCGTGTCGAATTCGTTGGTGGGATGTGTGAAGCCGCTGATCATCACGACAGGCGTGTTCATCGTCCATGCAAGCCATGACAGGCCGCTGCTCAAGCCAACGAAAAACTCAGCATGCTTTAGCCAGCGCGCGCGTTCGGCAAGCGGTTGCTCGCCGGTGAAATCCTCGCAGCCGTGGGGCAGGTGATTCCATACGACGCCGTTACCGTGCGTCGCTTTCTGATCGATGCAGATCACGCGGTAGCCACGCTGCTTGAGAAATTGCACGATCTCGCGCCAGCCGGTGGGGTTGTTCCAGTACTTGCATTGCGTGGTGCTTTGGGTCGCGATGCAGACGTACTTCTCGGGAATCGGGCGGCTCGCGTCGGGCAATGTGATCCTCGGACGCTCCTCTTGCGGATCGACGCCGAGAATGTAAGCGGCCGTACGATGCAGGCCGACCAGCCTGAAATCGCAGGGCTGATGCACATTCGCTTCGTCGGTGAAGAAGAGGCCGATGTTGTAGGTCGCGTAGTAGTCGTCGGGATTGACGGCGTCGGGCGTGACGAAGGTGATCGACGGGTAGGCGTCCCTGAACAGTGCGATCAGCGCTTCGCCCATCACACACGTCAACCGGCAGCGATGCTGCCGCTCGAACTTCGCGACATAAGGAAACCAGCCCAGCGTGTCGCCAAGCGTGCCGACGGGTAGATGCACGAGCACGTTGCGATCGGTCAGATCGAGTCGATGCCGGAACACTTCCTTGCCTTGCGACCAGACTTCGATTTCGAACGGCACGTAGTACTTCTTGCTGCTGGCGACCGCGCCCGCCACGAGTTGCGTTTCGAACAGGGGATTCGCGGTTGCGGTGTCACGCAGCAGCACGCGCCATTCGCCGTCGCCCGCGGGGAGCGTGACGCGGCAGCCATCGTTGAAATCGAAGCGGATGCCGGCGGGCCCTTGCTGGGTCGGCACGGCCGTTGGTCTTTGAACGGGCTGGCCGCTCGAAGGCGTTGCTTGAGGGGCGGCCGTGTCGTTGTTCTTCGAGTTGGTTTGCGCGCTATCGGCGCTCTCTGTCACCGTGCATGACTGCGTCACTGCTGTCGACATATTCGAAATGAAAGTTAAACAACACGGGAACCCCAGCTATCCGGTCAAGAGCGCGCGTGCGCTTTATTCCAGATGTCGTGAAGCGGAAGAGGCGGGCCATGCACGATTGCCCAAATACTGGAAAAAACCTTTGCCGCTGCCGCTGCTGGTCGTGAAGTGTTCTGGCTTCACGATCTTTTTATTGACCGCGGTGATATCGGCAGGTGAGCCTGAAAACTTTAATTGCGGTTTGTCAGTGTGCAATCGGTGCAATGAGGGCTTATGAATTCTCTTTTCGTGCAATTTGGAAGCGCACGCATGTTTTGAGAAATCGGCGCAAGGGCATTGCTCTTAAGCTCGGCGATGCCCGAGCAAAGGAGTGGTGACATGTCGATTGAAAAGAAGTGTCCGTTCGACCATACCGCCGGAAGCGGTACGTCGAACCATGACTGGTGGCCCGATCAGCTGAACCTGAAGATCCTTCACCAGCACTCGTCCTTGTCCGATCCGATGGACAAGCGCTTTAACTACGCAGAAGCATTCAAGAGCCTCGACCTCGAAGCAGTCAAGCGGGACTTGCGCGCGTTGATGACTGTGTCGCAGGACTGGTGGCCAGCTGACTTCGGTCACTACGGACCGCTGTTCGTACGCATGGCGTGGCACAGCGCGGGCACTTACCGCACGGGCGATGGCCGTGGCGGCGCGGGCTCGGGGCAGCAGCGCTTCGCGCCGCTCAACAGCTGGCCGGATAACGTCAATCTCGACAAGGCGCGCAGGCTGATCTGGCCGATCAAGCAGAAATATGGCCACAAGATATCGTGGGCCGATCTGATCGTCTTGACGGGCACGGTCGCGCTGGAGTCGATGGGGTTCAAGATCATCGGATTCGCGGGCGGCCGCGAGGATGCATGGGAACCGGACGAAGACATCTATTGGGGCTCCGAGCGCACGTGGCTGGGCGACGAGCGATACTCCGGCGACCGTCAACTCGAAGCGCCGCTCGCCGCCGTGCAGATGGGCCTGATCTACGTGAATCCCGAAGGGCCGAACGGCAATCCCGATCCTGCTGCGGCCGTGAGAGACATTCGCGAGACGTTTTCGCGCATGGCGATGAACGACGAAGAGACGGTCGCGCTGATCGCGGGCGGGCATACGACGGGCAAGACGCACGGCGCCGGTCCGTCGTCCGATCTCGGGCGCGAGCCGGAAGCCGCGGGTCTCGAAGAGCAGGGACTCGGCTGGAAGAATCGCTACGGCACGGGCAAGGGCGACGACACGACGACGAGCGGACTCGAAGTCATCTGGACAACGACGCCGACGCAGTGGAGCAGCAACTTCTTCGAGAACCTGTTCGGCTACGAGTGGGAACTGACGAAGAGTCCCGCTGGCGCACATCAGTGGACGCCGAAGGGCGGCGCGGGCGCGGGCACCGTTCCCGATCCGCACGATCCGTCGAAGCGCCGCTCGCCGTCGCTGCTGACCACGGATCTCGCGCTGCGCTTCGATACGAACTACGAGAAGATCTCGCGCCGCTTCTACGACAATCCCGACGAGTTCGCCGATGCATTCGCGCGCGCGTGGTTCAAGCTGACGCACCGTGACATGGGGCCGCGCTCGCGCTATCTCGGCGCTGATGTGCCGAAAGAAACGTTCCTCTGGCAAGACCCCGTGCCTGCCGTCGATCATCCGCTCATCGATGGACACGATATCGATGCGCTCAAAGAGCGGATTCTGGCGACGGGGCTGAGCGTTTCACAGCTCGTGTCGACCGCATGGGCGTCGGCATCGACGTTTCGCGGCTCCGACAAGCGCGGTGGCGCGAACGGTGCGCGCATCCGGCTCGCGCCGCAAAACGGGTGGGAGGTGAATCAGCCGGCGCAGTTGTCGGAGGTGTTGGAGACGCTCGAATCCGTGCAACAGGCATTCAACGACGACCGATCGGACGGGAAGAAAGTGTCCCTCGCCGACCTGATCGTACTGGCCGGTTGCGTGGGCGTCGAACAGGCGGCAAGCAACGCGGGGCATGACGTGAGCGTGCCGTTCACGCCGGGACGCACCGACGCCAGCCAGGCTGAAACCGATGCACACTCGTTCGCAGTGCTCGAACCGCTCGCGGACGGCTTCCGGAATTATCTGCAGCGGCCATGCTCCGTTTCGGCTGAAGCGTTGCTGATCGACAAGGCGCAATTGCTGAAACTCACTGCGCCCGAAATGACAGTGCTAGTGGGCGGCATGCGCGTGCTCGATGCAAACGCGGGACACTCGCCGCATGGGGTCTTCACGAACCGGTCACAATCGCTGACCAACGACTTTTTCGTAAATCTGCTGGACATGGGCACCGAGTGGAAGCCAGTGACCGAGGCCGGCGACGTGTTTGGCGGACATGATCGCGTGACGGGCGAACTCAAATGGACGGGCACACGCGTCGATCTGATTTTCGGCTCGCATGCGCAGCTCAGGGCGTTGGCCGAAGTCTATGGAAGCACGGATTCGCAGGAGAAGTTCGTGCATGACTTCGTTGCGGCCTGGAACAAGGTGATGAACCTGGATCGCTTCGATATCGCGTGATGCTTCGGGGCGAGTATTGAACTTGCCTGAATCGAAGGCAAAGGCGGCCGGTCGAAAGAGACTGGCCGCTTTTTTATTGTCAGTCGCGCACGGCGACGATGGCCTCGATTTCGACCGTGATGTTGTTCGGCAGCGAGCCCACGCCGACAGCCGAACGCGAGTGACGGCCGGCATCGCCGAATACCTCGACGAACAGGTCCGAGCAACCGTTTATCACGCGTGGATGCTCGGCAAATTCGGACGTTGCGTTGACCATACCCAGCAGCTTGATCACGCGCCGTACACGCTGCAGATCGCCCAGTTCCGCATGCAACACGGCGAGCAGGTTCAGGCCGACGAGCTGCGCGTGCCGATAGGCTTCATCGGCCGTGACCGTTGCGCCGACTTTGCCTGTCATCAGCTTGCCGGTTTCGTCGAGCGGTCCCTGGCCGGACAGAAACAGCAGGCCGCCCTCGCGCGTGCAGTGCATGAAGTTGCCGATGGGCGTCGGCACAGTGGGAAGCGTCAGGCCGCGCGCGCGCAGCCGCTCATAGCAGTTCATCGGCAAGTCGAAAGCGAAAGAGTTCTTGAGGGAAGTTCAACGTGTCGTGCGTCGCTGTGCTGTCGGCAACAGCGTCGAGGTCAGCGCCAGCCAAGGCGGGTTTCGATGCGAGCCGCGACGCTCTGCACGGCCTGCGCGTAACGTTCGGTGCCTTGCTCCGCTTTCGCCTCGGGCATCACGATCGAAATGGTGAAGACGCATGCGCCCGAACGGTTCATCACGGGCGCTGCGAGGCACGCCACGGAGGCATCCGATTCGCCGATCTGGATCGACAGCCGCTCGTCGAGCGCTTGCCGTGCGTTGCGCGCGAGCACATCGGGGCGCGTTTCGGCGCGGCCAGTGGGCGAGGGCTGCGCGTATTGCCTGAAGAACGCCGTGCATTCGGCGGCGGGCAGATGTCCCGCGAGCAGTCGCCCGGACGCCGTCCAGTTCACCGGAACGCGGCTGCCGACGCGCGAGGTCACGCGGAAATGGCCTGGACCCTCGGCCATCTGCAGCACGACCATCATGCCTTCTTCAAGACCGCAAACCTGCACCGTCTCTTCGACTTCCGCCGACAGCCGCTGCATTTCCTCGTTGGCCACGGCGAGGTAGTCCAGTGAGCTCGCATACGCGAGTCCGTAACCATAGAGCCGCGAGCCGAGCCAGATTGCACCGTCGGCCGCGCGCGACAACAGGTTCTTCTCGACCATGTCGTTGATGATCGAGTAGACCGTCGACAGCGGCGCGTTCACGCGATGCGCGATTTCATATGCGGTGGCCGGTTTGCCGGCGTCCTGCAGCGCGTCGAGAATCTGCACCGCGCGATCGAGCGCGCTGGTGCGCGTGCGAGGCGCGGCAGCTTCGGCAGCGGGGCTCGCGTCGACGCGGGCCGGCGTTTGAGCAGCCGCGGTGGAACGGGGCGGTCGTGCCATGTAGTCCTCGGATAGGGATGTTTTTGTCCAGTTGACGCAAGGACATTGTATGTTAGACTCATCCACAATTACAACATATATTCCTTAATTAAGGAATGATGCTTCGGAGGCGCTGGAATGGACATCCGCTCTCGATTAGGCTTACGCCCCGTCATCAACGTCTCGGGAACGATGACGGGCCTGGGCGCGTCCAGCGTCGGCGCAGCCGTGATCGACAGCGTCGCGGAGATCCTGCCGCAGTTCGTCGAAATCGACGATCTGCAGCGCAAGGCCTCGGCCGCGATCGCGCAGGCGTGCGGCAGCGAAAGCGGTTACGTGACGGCGTCGTGCTCGGCGGCCATCACGTTGAGCATCGCCGCCACCATGACAGGCGATGACCTCGGCCTGATCGAACGTTTGCCGGACACGACTGGACTGCGCAACGAAGTCGTCGTGCAGACAGGCCACCTCGTCAATTATGGCGCACCCGTCGACCAGGCCATCCGGCTTGCGGGCGCACGCGTCGTGCCCGTCGGCGCGGCGACGGAAGCGCATGACTATCAACTGGCATCGGCAATCGGCGAGCGCACTGCGGCCGCATTGTATGTCGTCTCGCATCACACCGTGCAATACGGCATGATCCCGCTCGAAGCATTCATCGAAGTCGCGCATGCGAAGGGCGTGCCCGTGATCGTCGATGCCGCGTCCGAGTATGACCTCACACGCTTCATCGCGGCGGGCGCCGACCTCGTGCTGTATTCGGCGCACAAGTTTCTGGGCGGGCCGACGGCGGGCATCGTCGCGGGGTCGAAGGCGCTGGTGCGCGCCGCGTATTTCCAGAACGGCGGCATTGGGCGCGGGATGAAGGTCGGCAAGGAAGGCATCGTCGGCGCCATCGCGGCGCTGGAGCAATGGCGCACCCGCGATCACGCTGCCATGCGCGCAACGGAGCGCAGCGCCCTGACGCTGTGGCGCGAAACGCTGAACCGTCAGACGGGCGTATGGGCGGAAATCGAGGCCGATCCGACCGGCAATCCGCTCGACCGCCTGAAGCTTCATATCGATCCGAATCAGGCGCGTATCACCGCATGGGATCTCGCCGACGCGCTGGCGCGTCCGCAAGGCGACGACGCGCCCGTGATCGTGCGCGACCACGAAGCCGAACTGAATTTCTTTTACCTCGATCCATGCAACCTGCACGCGGGTGAAGAACAGGTCGTGCTCGCGCGGATCGTGGCCGAGCTTGAACGGGCGCTGGCGTCGCCCGAACCGATTGTCACGCCGTTTCACAAACGCGACGCGCGCCGGATTGCGGCGCGTCGCGCATGGCCGGATTGAACGAAACAAATAAACCGGCCGCACCGAACTGATTCACCGCCAGTTTCAACGGTCATATTGGCCGATGCACCTTGTTCAAGGTGCTGCTTTGTCACGTCTGTTTAGGATACCTGAAGTCATTGGAGCAGCCATCAATCCATTGGCTTTTACTTCAACCAGAGGAAACCACGATGTATAAGAAGAAGATCGCCCGCTCAGCCATTGCTGTCGCTGTTGCCGGACTTGGCATGCAAGCGGCCCACGCGCAGAGCAGCGTCACGTTGTATGGCATCGTCGATGCGGGCTTTACGTACACGAACAACCAGAAGGGCGAGCACAACATCCAGGCGACGCAGGGCAACGTGCAGGGCTCGCGCTGGGGCCTGCTCGGCAGCGAAGATCTGGGCGGCGGCAACAAGGTGCTGTTCCGCCTTGAAAACGGCTTCAGCCTGGAGACGGGCGCGTTGGGCCAGGGCGGCCGTTTGTTCGGCCGCAGCGCATGGGTTGCGCTGCAAAACAGCAAGGCGGGCACGATTACGCTCGGCCGCCAGTACAACAGCGTGCAGGACTATCTGTCGAATCTGCAGGCCAACGGCGTCGGCGCGTTGAGCCAGTATGGAAACGCGATCTACGACAACGACGACCTGAACAACACGTACCGCACCAGCAACGCAGTGAAGTACACGACGCCGACCATCGCCGGCTTCACCGCGAATGCCATGTACGCGTTCTCGAACACGGCGGGCGACTTCGCGAACAACCGCGCATGGAGCGTTGGCGCCGACTACGTGAACGGCCCGCTGCGCCTCGACGCGGCGTACTCGCTCACCAACCAGCCGGCGACCAATACGACGGGCGCCGCACCGTCCGACAACTACTACAGCACGAGCACGTCGATCATCAGCAACGTGAAGCGCAACCAGGTGTGGGGCGCGGGCGGTGCGTACACGATCGGGCCGGCCACGCTCGCGCTGCTGTACACGAACTCGCACTTCGACATCATCGCGGGCGGCAGCCTGCACTTCCAGAACTACGAAGCGATGCTGAAGTACCAGGCGACGCCCGCAACGCTCGTCACGCTCGGCTACATCTACACGCTGCAGAACAGCACGGCGGCGTCGGCGAAAAACGCGCACTACAACCAGGTCGCACTGGGCGGCGAGTACTTCCTGTCGAAGACGACCGACCTGTACCTGAACGGCATCTATCAGCGCGCGTCGGGCGCGAATGCGTGGGTTGAAGGCATTTCGAATCCGTCGAGCAATCAAGGCCAGTTCGTGACCGTGGCAGGCATCCGCCACAAGTTCTAAAGCACGGCATGGCAACAGGCACGAAAGCGCGCCATCGCAGCGTGCCGTGTCCTGTTGCCGATCACCTATATCAGGAGCAAACATGGCGACCGTCACCGGCAGTCTGCTACTCGTCTACGCATTGATCGCGATCGTCGCACTCGTCGTGCTGATCGCGCGCTTCAAACTGAATCCGTTCATCACGCTGATGGTGGTGTCCGTCGCGCTCGCGCTGGCCGTCGGCATGCCGATGACGTCGATTCTCAAGTCGTTCGAAACCGGGGTCGGCGGCACGCTCGGCCATATCGCGATCGTCGTCGGGCTCGGCACGATGCTTGGCAAGATGATGGCCGAGTCGGGCGGTGCCGAGCGCATCGCGCGCACGCTGATCGATCTGTTCGGGCCGAAGAACGTGCACTGGGCGATGATGTGTATCGCATTCCTGGTCGGCCTGCCCGTGTTCTTCGAAGTGGGCTTCGTGCTGCTGATCCCGATTGCGTTCAACGTTGCGCAACGCACAGGCACGTCGATGATTCGCGTCGGCATTCCGATGGTCGCGGGTCTGTCCGTCGTGCACGGCCTGATTCCGCCGCACCCGGCCGCGCTGCTGGCCGTTACCGCGTATGGCGCGGATATCGGCCACACGATTTTCTACGCGCTGATCGTCGGCATTCCGACGGCGGCCCTTGCCGGTCCGCTGTTTTCAAAACTGATTGAGCGCTTCGTGGTGCTGGAAGGCGTGAATCCGATGGCGCAGCAGTTCATCGAGCAGGATGCGAGGCGCGCCAATCAGGCCTTGCCGGGCTTCGGCATCACGCTGTTGACGGTGCTGTTGCCGGTGTTGCTGATGCTGGTCGGAAGCTGGGCCGATCTGATCGTGCCCGCGAAGACCACGGCCAACGACGTGCTGCATCTGATCGGCCACCCCGACATGGCGCTGCTGCTTGCCGTGCTGCTGAGCTTCTATACGTTCGGCACGACGCGCGGCTTCGGACGCGAGCAGATCCTGAAGTTCACCAACGAGTGTCTTGCGCCGACCGCGAGCATCACGCTGGTAGTGGGCGCGGGTGCAGGCTTCGGGCGCATTCTGATCGACAGCGGCGCGTCGAAGGCGATCGTCGATGTCGCGACGGGCGCGCATGTGCCGCTGCTGATCCTCGCATGGCTGGTGGCAGCGCTGATCCGCGTCGCAACGGGTTCGGCGACGGTCGCGATGGCGACGGCAGCGGGCATCATCGCGCCGATCGCGGCAGCGGCGGCATCGACGGCGACGGGCGTGCGCCCCGAGTTGCTGGTGCTGGCAACGGGCGCGGGCTCGCTGATTCTGTCGCACGTCAACGACGGCGGCTTCTGGCTCGTGAAAGAGTACTTCGGCATGAGCGTGCCGCAGACCTTCAAGACGTGGACGGTTTGCGAAACGATCATCTCCGTCACGGCGTTGCTGCTGACGTTGGGCGTCGCCGCTGTGGTGTGAGTTTCGCCGGGTGACGGCAGTCATCCGGATGCCATGAGCCGCCAGGGCTGGCGAGCGCATGCTTGCCAGCCTCAGATCGACAATCTCCTTCGTGCTTCCTCTCACGCTTCGCTGACTTTTGCGCTGTCGCGCACGCCGAAGCGGCCCAGCGCGCCATGCCAGGGACAGGAAGCCTTGTAAATAGGGTTCGCGCCCTTCACGCCGCAGGCCGCGCGCCCGTCACGAAGTACGCGTGAATGCCATGTGCGAAGCGGTTGAGCTGGGTTGCAAGCCCATGATTGGCCCGCGTCAGCGCGTTGTAGCCGAGCACGGCGGGAATCGCGACGAACAGCCCGAACGCCGTCATGATCAGCGACTCGCCCACGGGACCCGCGACGTGATCGATACTCGCCTGTCCCGTATGTCCGATGACGATCAGCGCATGATAAATGCCCCACACCGTGCCGAACAGGCCGACGAACGGCGCCGTGCTGCCGATCGACGCGAGTATCGTCAGACCCGCCTGCAGATGCGTGATGATGTCGTCCATCGTGTCTTTCAGGCAGCGTGTGACCCAGTCGGAGATGTCCATCGAATGTTGCAGATTCGACTGCGTGACCTGGTGATGTTCGACGGCTTCCTTGCCCGACAGCGCCAGCGCGAGCAGCACATTGCCTGAGTACGGCGAATCGTCGATACCGAGCTGGTGCAAGCCCGCTTCGAGGTTGCCGGCGTGCCAGAACGCGCGTTCCGTCGCGCGCGCGATCCGTCTGAGCCGCATCACGTTCCAGAGCTTGAGCACGATGACGGTCCACGAGAGCAACGACATCAGCAACAACGCGACGAGAATGGCGCGGGTCACGAAATCGCCTTGCTGCCAGACGTTTTCCAAGCCGTAGTGCTGCATGCCTGTTCTCCGTGATTGCGCTGTTGCGGGCTATATCGTAGCGCGAAGGACGCGAGTATTCAGCGCAGGCGCTGTGAGGTTCGATGGTTGCGGTCGTCGACAGGCAGGCGGGGACGCAATGGAGGAAAGGCCGGCGTTATTCAGCCAGCGTGCAGAGGAAGACCCGCTGCGCGCATCAATGCATGTAAGCGACGCGCCTCGGTCGCGAGCGGACCATGATGCCCGCATTCAACAGATTCAGCGCGAACCAGCGCATGACTTTGAGCGTGTGTCCGACGGACGCGGACGGAAGCCATTGATTCAGCAGATCGGTTGCAGCGGAGGAATCCGTCGATTGCAGATAAGCCAGCGTCTGCAGCAGCGACGCCTCGTCGCTGGCGATGTCCGACGCGCAGCGGCAACGCGTATCCAGCGGCCGATGAGAAGCGTGCAGCAGTGCGTGCATCATCATGTCGAAGCAGTCGATGCCCGCGAGCGCCAGCCCCGCGTCGCCGAGCACGTCGCGCCAGTGTTGCCCCTGGCGCACAGCGTCGCAGCGCGGCCGGAACCACGTGCGAACGGCGTTCAATACCAGTTGCTCGCTCGCATCGGGATAGTGCGAGAGGGCGTCCTCGCTGAGCGAAGCTTCACGCAAGGCAAAGGCCGGATAGTTCATCGTATCCTCGACAGAATCATGGCTGCGCGGATCGGGCGCGGGCAGCGTCACACTGAATGGGTTGCCATTCGCGGACGTAGGCATCGCTGGAAGGCCGGCGCGTCAGTTGTCCTTCCTTCTCCTTCTGCGGCGTCCCGACGAACAGAAAGCCAAGCAGACGTTCGGACGCGTCGAGTCCAAGCGCGCGATGCATGGCCGGCTCATAGGTATCGATTCCCGTCGCCCAGAAGCCGCCGTAGCCGTACAGATGAATGGCATTGAGCATGTTCATCGCGGCGGCTCCGACGCACAGGAGTTGCTCCAGTTCCGGCACCGACGAAGACCGATCGACAGCAACTACAAGCGCGATGATCAGCGGCGCCGCCATCGCGCGCTGCCGACGATGCTCGTGCGCGCTGCGAGGCTCGTCCGGTGCGCGTGCGGCGGCGAGATCGACCAGTACGTCGCCGAATGCGTGGCGCGCTTCATCTCGGATGGTGATGAATCGCCACGGACGCAGACGGCCGTGATCCGGCGCGCGCATCGCGGCATCGAAGATGTGTTGCAGTTGCTGTTGGGTGGGTGCGGGTGCCGATAGCGGCCAGTGCGATCGGCGCGACAGCAGCAGGTCGATCGCGGTTTGCGCTGTGTGATCGGCGCGGTCTGCTATCAGGGTTGAGGTCATGTGGCGGGTTCGTTGGTGCAGTGTCTTCGATAGGCACATGATGCTACGGTTTCAGTCTAAATGCAAACGATTCTCATTTAGAAAATGTGTTCGGGCAAAAGCCACGGATACATTTCGACACCTCGACGAAATATGGAAGACAAGTTCTGCCCTTCTAATGGCATCGAGCGCGGGAAATGCGCTGCTACGTCGAAGCCACCGATGCACGCGCCGGCACAGGGAATAGCCGACGCGGCAAGGTGTTATCGATAGATAGCGTCCCTTGATGGTTCGGCACATCAGGCGCGCGTTGACCGACGGTTTCGAAAGTTAGAGGGCTAAATGAAAGTTGCAGTGATGGGCGCTGGGGCAGTGGGCTGTTTCTATGGCGGTATGCTTGCCAGAGCCGGGCATGAAGTGACGTTGATCGGAAGGCAGAATCATGTTTCAGCCATCAGGCGAGACGGACTGCGGCTCGAGTCGCTCGCTTTCGATGAGTTCATCGAGATCGCGGCGTGCACGGATGCTTCGGGCGTGGCAGGCGCAGACGCAATCCTGCTTTGCGTGAAGTCGCCCGATACGGAAGCCGCAGTGGATGCGATGAAGCCGTACCTCTCGGAGTCTGCCGTTATCGTCACACTGCAAAACGGCGTCGATAACGCTGAAAGGGTACGTGCCCTTGTCGAGCGCGAAGTATTGGCTGCCGTGGTCTACGTCGGAAGCGAGATGGGCGGACCCGGCCACGTCCGGCACCACGGAAGAGGCGAACTGATCATCGAGCCAGGCACGTCCAGCGAGCGTGTGGCTCGAATCCTGAATGACGCAGGGGTATCGACTTCGGTATCAGCGAATGTACGCGGTGCGCTTTGGGAAAAGCTGGTGTTGAACTGTGCATACAACGCGATCTCGGCGCTTGTTCAATTGCCTTTCGGCGAGCTTTGTCAGCGCGGCGGGACGGCCGTGAACAGGGCAATGCGCGATATCGTGGCGGAATGCATCGCGGTGGCGAGCGCGGACGGTGTGAACATCTCCAGGGACGTCGACGACGCGGTAGCAAGGATCATGGCGACGATTCCTGCGGGGCAATATTCATCGACTGCCCATGACGTGGCAACGCACCGGCCCAGCGAAATCGACCATCTGAATGGACATATTGTGGGCCGCGGCGCAGCGCTCGGCATCGCCACACCCGTCAATCATCTTTTGATGATGATGGTTCGGGTCCTCGACAATCAGCGGGCTGATAAACCTTCGTTGAAAGCGGCTTCGGCAGATGGGGTGCTGATTTGATGCTGGCATGTCCAGGCAGCCAACCGATGCCGCGAAGCGACACCCGTCCGTAACCGCCTCATACCGCGTTTTCACGCTCCATTCGCTGATCGTCCGCGCCCCGATGTACCGTCCGCTGCTCTTTCAGATACCGCGCAAGCTCGGCATTAGTCACGAAGCTCGCGGCTGAAGAGGCCGCGAGAATATCCCCGGCCTCTTGCGGTTTCGCGATTCCGAAGCCCTGCACGTAGTCGACGCCCAGTTCCTCCAGCGCGCGCAAGGTCTGGAAGTCTTCGACCCACTCGGCGATGCTGCGCATGCCCAGATTGCGCGCGAGGTTAATGATCGCCTCGACGATCGCGATATCGGCGGGATGGTTGCACATCGTGCGCACGAACTCGCCGTCGATCTTCAATGCATCGGCCGACAGCTTCTTCAGGTAACGCAACGATGTCTGACCCGCGCCGAAATCGTCGATGGCGATCTTTGCACCCATGTCGTGCACGCGCGCGATGAAGCGTTCCGTATGTTCGAGATCGTGCAGCGCGACGCTTTCGGTAATTTCGATGCACAGGTAATGGACGATGTCCTCGTGACGCGAGAACAGCGCGAACAGCTCGTCGAGGAAGTGTTCGTCGTTGAGCGAACCACCGCTCAGGTTCACGCACACGAAGCGAGTAGTGGAGAGCGACGCACGATTCTCGCTGAGCCATGCGAGTGTCGTAGTGAGCACCCAGCGGTCGATCTCCACGATCGTGCCGGAGTCCTCGGCGGCGGCGATCAGCTTGGCGGCCGTCGCCACCGCGCCGTCCGGCGTGCGCATGCGCAGCAGTATCTCGAAGTCGAGCGACTCGGTCGGTGTGTGCATCGACATGATCGGTTGCATCACAAGGAACAGCCCGTCGGGCAGCCGGCTCTGTCCCAGCGCCTCGATCAGAGTGATCTCGGCGGCACGTTCCTCGAACGCCGGCGCGCCCTTGCGCAGTGCCACGAGCCGCGCATTGCCGCCGCGCTTTGCGGCGCGGCACGCGCGGTCGGCATAGGCGAGGGCGTCCAGCGCCCGTTCGCCTTGCGAGCACTCGACGACCCCGATCGATCCCCTGACCTGGAACGCCCGCGTGTCGACATGAAACGGCGCGGAGTTCAACGCGGTGACGAGTTCGCGACAGCGCACGATGGCATCGTCGATCGGCATGTTCGCGAGCACGCACACGAACTCGTCACCGCCGATACGCCCGATCGGAATATGGGCGCCGAGACGCTCGACGAGTCGCGCCGCGACATGCCGCAGTATTTCGTCGCCGGTTCCGTGACCGAACAAATCGTTGAACACCTTGAAGCGGTCGAGATCGAGATACGCGAGTGCCCACGGGGCGCTTTCGCCGCATTGCCGGTCGATTGCATGCTCGATGCCGCGACGGTTCAGCAGACCGGTGAGGGGATCATGCTCGGCCAGGAAGTGCAACCGCTCGACCGCTTTCGAGCGGTCCGTCACGTCCTCGAGCGAGCCTTCGATAAAGCCGTTCGCGCGAATCGCGCGCAGCGAGTAGCGCCGCGACTCTGTCTCCGTGCCCCCTGTGCCGTCGATTTCGATCGACGCCGAGTCGTCCCGCTCCAGCAGTTCACCCAGCGCGCGCTCGGCGCCCGGCGCGAAATAATCGGCCCAGCGACGCGTGCCGTCCTGTTCATCATTCAGGCCCAGCATCGAGTGCAGCGCCGGATTGGCGCGGACGAAGCAGCTTTCGCCGTTCAGCGTGAAGAGGCCGATCGGCGTGACGTCATAAGTGTTGCGCAGCTCGACCTGCATCTGCCGGCGGCGCTCGCGTTCTTCGCGCATCCGTTCCGCAATCGCGAACGCACACAGCATGCTCGACGACAGCGCCGTCACGACGGGGCTATGCGTGCCCGCCAGCGCTTTCACGCCGAACGCGGCGGCGAGCACTTCCGACAGCGTCGCGACCAGCACGATGGCCATTGACGCGACATACCAGAGCACGGTGCGCGAGCGCGCCTTGAAGAACAGCTGCACGAGGAAATAGGTCAGCACCAGGATGCAGAAACTGGCGGTTGCCCACAGCACGGGGATGAAGTGCGCGTAACTCAGCAAGAACGCAGCGGCCATCAGCACGCAGCCGCCATACCGCACGGCCTGCAGGCTCCAGCGCAGACCGATTGCTTTCAGCTCGCGGCGAAACAGCTCCACGAAGAGTGTCGTGGTCAGCACGTAGTAGGCCGCGAACGTGAATTCCCGCAAAAACTCGATATGGTCAGGCGGGATGGTCCGGCCCAGCCACTCAGTGTCGAAGCCCATCGCATTGGCGCTCAGCCGCAGGTTGCCGACGAGCCATGCGGCAAAAATGACATAAGTCCATTCGCGATTGATGATTGCCGTCACGAACACGAAGATGGCGAGCGTCAGCAGGCCGCCCGTGATCAGCGCTGCACTCTGGTAGAAATCGAGTGTTGTCTCCTCGAGCTTGTCGAGGCTCGATGCCGAGGCGCTGATATAGGCGGGTCCGGAGAACGTGCCCCGGCACAGGATCTGTGCATCGGGCGTGTGCCCGTCGAGCTTCAGCGCAAAGCCGGCCTTGTTGTCGCGCATCGCGCCACTCGTGCCGTGGCGGTCGCCCGCGCCGAGCAGCGTGAGGACGGGGCCCGTCCGCCAGCAGGAAATCGTTTGCGCGTGCCGGGAAGGAAGATCGACGAACGTGGCGTCTCCGCTACCCATGGCAGGGGCGGTGAGCATGAACCAGAATGGCGTTTCCGCGAGATGGGTACTGAAACGGGCGGTGTGCGCGGTATTGCGCAGGCGTTCGATGGCGGCGGCGGGCGACAGCGTCGCCGACGGATCCGCAATCACAGGAAAGCTGAGTGGAACCGTCCCCGTGGTATCGAACTGGCGCGGCCCCCAGAGCAGGACTGCAATGGTGCCAAGCGCAATCACAAACGGCGCTACGTATACGGAGAAGCGCAGGAAAGCCCAGCCGGTCAGTCGGTCCCGAAACGCCCACTTAACGCTTGTCATCTGCTGCATTTCCCCAGTGACTTCATTCCCGATCTCATTGCAATGCTGCGACGGTTGGCAGCGAAGGCGCGACTGCGCCGACGCTCCCCATCTTTTGTCCGCCCGAATTGCTTCGGGCGGACACCTTACCCTACCTGCCTTACGCTTCGCTCAACGACCTCAGATAATCCGAGGCGCTGTCCGGCAGGCTGCCGCGCTCGATGCCGTGGCGGGCTTCGCCCTGCGATGATGCGACGCTGACGTCGATGTCGACGTGATCCGTTTCGAAGAAGAACCCATAGAACGGATGGTTGACCTTCGCCCAGCGCTGACGGACCAGTGCAACCGGTTTCGCCATCACCCGATGCGGCAACCCGCCGACGTGCGACATCGGCAGGAATTCATTCTGCCCGTATACATCTTCGAACAGCATCGCCTCGTATTCCCGATCGAGCGGCGAACGCGCGGTAATTAGCATCCAGTCGACCCCGTTCTGCGCGCAAAACATGTAATACGCCTTGCACAGCGCCACCTTGACCATCCGGCCGATCGCGCCGCGCGCCACGCCGAGCCGCGTTGCCTCGGCGAGGCGCGCCTGACCCAACCAGTCCGGCAGTTGGACCGATTGTTCGACGGCAAGCGGATCGAATACGTTCGTCTGGACCCGCATGGTGCCGAGCGGGCCACCGTCCAGCCGCGATTGCGCGAGCAGCACGACCGTGCCAGGCGCGCCATCCAGCGCTTCGACGCCCATGGTCTCCGCGAATTCCGGCAAGTGCCGCCGATACGCCGCGCGGCGCATCTCGACCGCCTTGTCGAGTTCCGAGTGGTTACTTACCACCTTTATCGTAAACGGCAGCCTTTCCGTTTTCTTTACCGTGCCCGGATTAAAGCCCTCTCCGAGCAACGTGTAACCCGTATTTTGCTTCAAAACGACTGAATCGATGCGGTCCATATCCAACCCCGTAAGTGAGTGAGAAAAAAGTGCGTCGCGTTCAAAACGGCAGAACCGCGCTGAACGCGACAAACTAGAGTCTCATGAACGCAGATACGGTGATATGCAAAGCCCATTCAATTCGGAGAGCGGAGTTTGAGCAAGTGCCGGCAAAACCTTTGAATATAGGCAGCCGCGCGCAACATAGAAAATGAGCGTTTCATCGAAGCTACGCACGGCATCGATGAACAAGGTGTTCGAATTGGTTGGTTGTACTGCGCCACGCCACGATGCTCTGATGACGGTCACTTTCCACTTTCGTCAACGGAGAACGTCATGAGCACAGTGCTGGATCAGCCGCAATCACACGCCGGTAACACCGATACCCACCAGGAATTGCGGGTGCGCCGCTACAAGCCGTTGATTGGTGCAGTCATCGAGAACGTCGATCTGTCGAAGCCGCTTTCCGACGATAACCATCAGGCGCTGCGTCAGGCGCTTGTCGATCACGGTGTGATCTTTTTTCGTGAACAGACGCTCACGCCTGAGCAACACCTTGCGCTTGCGCGCATCTTCGGTAGTCCGATCCGCAAGAACATCTATTTGCCTGCCGTCGCGGGTTTTCCGGAAATCGAAGTCATCGCTCATAGCGACAAGACGCGTTCGGGCGGCACGGACAACTGGCATGTCGACGTATCGTGGCAACCTCAGCCGCCCAAGGCCACTGTCCTTCATGCACAGGAAATTCCCGAAGGGGGCGGCGGCGATACGATCTGGTCCTCGTCGGCGGCCGTCTACGACTTGCTGGATCCCGATCTGGCACGCTACTTCGAAAAGCTGACGGCCGTGAACACGTTCATCGCATCGCCGAAAAAGAGCGCGTTGTCGGAACTGCTGAGCGGCTATGACATTCCAGAGGGCACGCAGGAAGACAGCGTCGAAGCAGGGCTGGCGCGCGTGCGCGACGCCGCGCAGAAATATCCGCCCATCGAAGTGCCCGTCATCAAGACGCATCCCGAGAACGGCCGCAAGCTCGTGTTCGTCAACGAAGGACATACGAGCCATTTGCTGGGCGTCTCGAAGACGGCCAGCCAGAGTCTGCTCAATTACCTGTACGACCTGATCAAGACGCCTGAAGTGCAGGCGCGTTTCGAATGGCGCGCGGGCGATGTCGCGATCTGGGACAACCGGCAGGTGCAGCACTACGCGGCACGCGATTACGGATCGGCAAAGCGGCGCATTCACCGCATCACGCTGGAACACGATGGCGTGTTTTGAGCGCGATATGCCGCGCACCGATCTTTTCGTACTGTTCACTACGGAACTTACTCAATGAAGCGTCGTGTCTTTCACATTGGACGCCGCGTCGCGGCGCTCCTCGGCGCGAGCCTGATCGCAGCCGCAGCGTCCATCCCTGCGCGTGCGCAGACGCCCGAGAAACTCGAGTTGCGGTATCAGGGCTGGGCCAGCAAGGTGCTGTATCCGGAGCTTGCCGAGGATCTCGGTTATCTGGCGCCGATCAAGCTCAACTGGGTCGGCAACACGATCAGCGGCCCGCAGGACATTCAGGCGGCCGTCACGGGCGATGTCGATTTCGGCGGGGCCTTCAATGGTTCGATCGTCAAGCTCGTTGCCGCGCACGCGCCAGTGAAAGCGGTGATCTCTTACGTCGGCACCGACAAGGAGACCAACGGCGGTCTTTTCGTGTTGCAGGACAGTCCTGTCAAAGGGGCGCGTGACCTGATCGGACGCAAGATCGGCGTCAATACGCCGGGCGCGTACGCGCAGTATCTGGTGACGGCCTACCTGCAGAAGTCGGGCTTGTCGAAAGAGGAAATCGAGAAAGTCGTGTTCGTCGCCGCGCCGCCTGTGAATCTTGCGCAGTTGCTCAAACAGAAACAACTCGATGCCGTGTTCCTCGAAGACATCATCAAGGACAAACTGCTCGCGGATGGCGGCGCAAGACTGCTCACCACGGACTACCAGTTGCTCGGCTCGTTCGGCTACGCGAGCTACCTGTTCACGGACAAGTTCATCGCGCAGAACCCGAACACCGTGCGCAAGTTCGTCGACGGCACGGCTCGGGCGATCGAGTGGGCACGCAATACGCCGCGCGCCGAGGTCGTCGCGAGACTCAAGAAGATCGTCGAGGCGCGGCATCGCAACGAGGACACCTCGATCGTCAACTACTGGAAGTCGGCGGGCGTGGGCGGCAAGGGCGGTCTGATCGCGGCGGAGGACTTTACGACGTACATCGACTGGTACGTCAACAACGGCGTGCTGAAAGCAGGGCAGGTGAAGCCGGATGCAGTCTATTCGAACCAGTTCAATCCGTTCAACCAGTCGGTGGCGAGCAAATGAGCTATCGGCCAGTCAACGCGAGGCAATCAGGATGAGTGCGTCAATCAGCGTGCGCAACGTCGGCAAGGGTTTTCATCTGAACCGGCGTGGCCACTTCGTGGTGCTGGAAGACGTGTCCTTCGATGTCGCGCCGGGCGAGTTCGTCGCGCTGGTCGGACCGAGCGGATGCGGCAAGACGACCTTGCTCGATCTGATCGGCGGCCTGACGCTGCCCGATCGCGGACAGATACTCGTCGGCGGTCGGGAAATCGACGGGCCCGGACTCGATCGCGGCATCGTGTTTCAGCAGTACGCGCTCTTTCCGTGGAAGACGGCACTCGGCAATGTCGAGTTCGGCCTGGAAGCGAAGGGCATCGGCAAACGCGAGCGCAGGGCGACTGCGCAGCGTTTTCTGGACCTCGTGGGATTGAGTGCTTTCGCCGACCATTACCCGCATCAGTTGTCGGGTGGCATGAAGCAGCGCGTTTCGATTGCCCGCGCACTGTCGTACGAGCCGGACGTGCTGCTAATGGACGAGCCGTTTGCCGCGCTCGATGCGCAAACGCGCGAAACGCTGCAGGACGAGTTGCTGCGGATCTGGAAACGCACGGGCACGACGGTGGTGTTCATCACCCACTCGATCGACGAAGCCATCTATCTCGGTCAGCGCGTGCTCGTCATGGCGGCGGCGCCGGGACGTATCACGCATACGCTGCCTGTGCACGTGCCGCGCGAAGACCTTTCCGAAGACGTGCGCGCGACGCCAGAGTTCGTGCGTCTGCGTCACGAGATCTGGCAGTTGATCCGGCAACGCCGCAGCGGGTCGCATCTGCAGGTGGCCCACGCGGCCTGATAACAGTCTCGATAGGGGGGAACCATGAGTACTTTGTCTGTCGAGTCGAAGCGCGGCGCGTGGCATGCAATCGGCGAGTATGCTTCGGCGGCGGCGCCTCGCGCGTTGCGTGGCAGTATCGCCATCGTCGCGTTCATTGCGCTTTGGGAAGTGTTGCCGCGCGCCGGATGGGTCGACGCGACGTTCTTGCCGCCGTTCTCGACGGTCTTGCGCGCGTTGTTCGATATGGTCGTTTCGGGCGAACTGGGCGTACATCTGCTTGCCAGCGCGGCGCGGGCGACGACGGGGTTCGCGATTGCAGTTGCAGTCGGCGTGCCGCTGGGACTGTTTATCGGCTGGTATCGCACGCTTGCCGATGTGCTGAACCCATTGCTGGAACTCTTTCGCAACACCGCGCCGCTCGCACTGCTGCCCGTGTTCGTGCTCGTGCTTGGGATGGGCGAGACGTCGAAGGTCTCGATGGTCATTTATTCGTGCATCTGGCCCGTGCTCCTCAATACCGTCACAGGCGTACGCAACGTCGATCCGCTGCTGATCCGCTCCGCGCGGTCGATGGGGCTCAAACCCGTGCAACTGTTTCTGAAAGTCGTGCTGCCTGCGTCTGTACCCGCCGTGTTTACGGGTATCCGCGTGGCGGGCGCCTATTCGATTCTGGTGCTGATTGCGGCAGAAATGGTGGGCGCAAAGGCGGGGCTTGGCTATCTCGTGAACTACTCGCAGTTCACGTTCGAAATCCCGAAAATGTATGCGGGTATCGTCACGCTCGCGGTGCTGGGACTCGCGTTCAATCAAGGCGTGGTTGTTGCCGAGCGGCGTCTGACGGCATGGCGGGGCGAAGACTGACGCAGCGCGTAACAGAAAGGCTTGCGCACTTTATCAAATGCAAACGCCGCGCGTATCTTGTCGATACGTGCGGCGTTTTTGCACTGAGCTTTTCTACAGCATCGGTGAGTTCAATCAAGCATGCTAGAAGTCGAAGCCCGGACCACCCGCGCCCGGACCCACCGGTGAAGCCGCGGCCGCTGCATCCTTGGGCGCTTCATGCACGGTGGCATCCGTGGTCAACAGCAGACTTGCCACAGATGCCGCATTTTGCAGAGCGGTGCGCGTGACCTTCGTCGGATCCACGACGCCGGTTTCGACGAGATCAGCGTATTCACCCGTTGCCGCGTTGTACCCGTAATTGCCCGAACCTTCCGCGACCTTGGCGACGATCACGCTCGCTTCCTCGCCCGCATTCGCAACGATCTGGCGCAGCGGTTCTTCGAGTGCGCGCCGCACGATGTTGATGCCGGCGTTCTGATCGGCGTTCACGCCTTTCAGCTCGGCGATCGCCTGCTTGACGCGAATCAGCGCCACGCCGCCGCCCGGCACAATGCCTTCCTCGACTGCCGCGCGCGTGGCGTGCAGCGCATCGTCGACGCGGTCCTTCTTCTCCTTCACTTCGATTTCGGTCGCGCCGCCTACCTTGATGACAGCCACACCGCCGGCGAGCTTCGCGACGCGCTCCTGCAGCTTCTCGCGGTCGTAGTCGGACGTCGCCTCTGCGATCTGCGCGCGAATCTGCTTCACACGCGCCTCGATATTCGTCTTCTCGCCGGCTCCGTCGATGACCGTGGTGTTCTCCTTGCCGACCTCGATGCGCTTGGCGTGGCCGAGTTCGGCCAGCGTCGCTTTTTCGAGCGTCAAACCCGTTTCCTCGGCGATGACCTGACCGCCCGTCAGAATCGCGATGTCTTCGAGCAGCGCCTTGCGGCGGTCGCCGAAGCCCGGCGCCTTGACAGCCACAGTCTTCAGAATGCCGCGAATGTTGTTCACGACCAGCGTCGCGAGCGCTTCGCCTTCGACGTCTTCCGCGATGATCAGCAGCGGCCGCCCCGACTTCGCGACCTGCTCGAGCACGGGCAGCAGATCGCGGATGTTCGAGATCTTCTTGTCGTGCAGCAGCACGAACGGCTCTTCGAGCACGGCGAGTTGCCGGTCCTGATTGTTGATGAAGTAGGGCGACAGATAGCCACGATCGAATTGCAGGCCTTCCACGACATCGAGTTCGTCGGCGAGCGACTTGCCGTCTTCGACCGTGATGACGCCTTCCTTGCCGACGCGGTCGATCGCTTCCGCGATGCGTTGCCCGATCGACTCTTCACCGTTGGCCGAGATGGTTGCGACCTGGGCAATCTCTTTGCTGGTCGTCGTCGGCTTGCTGATCTTCTTCAGTTCTTCGACGGCGGCGATCACGGCCTTGTCGATGCCGCGCTTCAGGTCGAGCGGATTGAGCCCTGCCGCCACATATTTCTGCCCTTCGCGGACGATGGCCTGAGCGAGCACGGTGGCCGTCGTCGTGCCGTCGCCGGCGGCGTCGCTCGTTTTCGATGCGACTTCCTTCACGAGCTGCGCGCCGATGTTCTGCAATCTGTCCGCGAGCTCGATTTCTTTCGCCACGGACACGCCGTCCTTCGTGACGATGGGGCTGCCGAAACTACGTTCGAGCACGACATTGCGGCCTTTCGGGCCGAGCGTCACCTTCACCGCATTGGCGAGCAGGTTGACGCCTTCAACCAGTTTGGACCGCGCGTTATCGCTGAAAGCGATTTCTTTGGCTGCCATGATGGGACTCTCCTCAGGATTGAACGACTGCGACGATATCTTCTTCGCGCAGCACGAGCAGTTCGGTGCCGTTGACCTTCACCGGCTGCCCCGCATATTTGCCGAACAGCACGCGTTCGCCGACTTTCAGGTCAGGCTCGATACGCTTGCCGTCGTCACTGCGACGGCCTGGACCGACTGCGAGGATTTCGCCCTGATCCGGTTTTTCAGCAGCGCTATCGGGAATCACGATGCCCGACGCCGTACGGGTTTCCTGATCGAGACGCTTCACGATCACGCGATCATGTAACGGACGCAAACTCATCTGTTCTTCCTTCTTGACGGATGACGACTGGTTTTCTCATTGGCACTCTCACGCGAAGAGTGCTGACTGAGAGCCGAGTATAAAAAGCGCTGTATGCGCGCTCCAATAATCGATTTGCACAAACTTAACGGGCCGCGCGAGATTTGCAATGCACGTAGCGTGCGTAAGCACGCGGTACGCGCATCGACAGATATCGTTATCGGCTTTTGTTGGTTGCAACGGCGCGTGTGCGACGCTTAATCTGGAATGCTGTGAACCTGTCCGGAGACTGTCGATGAGTACGATTCCCACCGCCCAGCACGATGCCGTCAGCGGTGCAGACGACGCGGAGCTTGACGCGCGCTTCGCGCCCATTTTCGAGCGGATTGCAGCTGGCAGCATCGAGCGCGAGCAGAATCGGGAACTCGCCTACGATGCAGTGCAATGGCTGAAGGAAGCAGGGTTCACCGCGTTACGAGTGCCAAAGCGCTATGGCGGTAGCGGCGCGACGTTGCCGCAGTTCTTTCGTCTTTTGACGCGCCTGGGTGAGGCCGATTCGAATCTGCCGCAGATCTTGCGGCTGAATTCGGGGTTTATCGAAAGCCGGCTCGAAAGCGATGACGAAGCGCTGCGCGAGCGTTGGCTCCCGAAGATCGCGGCGGGTGAGTCCGTGGGTGCCGCGATATCCGAGCGCACCGCGAGCACGCACAATAGCGTCACGCTGGTGGCCGACAAAAGCGGCAACGGCTGGTGGTTGAATGGCGAGAAGTACTACAGCACGGGCACGCTCTACGCGGACTGGATCGACGTCGCCGCGCACGACGGCGCCGACGACGTGCGCGTGGTGGTGCGCGCCGATGCGCCCGGTGTCGCGCGCATCGACGATTGGGACGGCTTCGGACAGCGTTTGACTGCGAGCGGAACGACGCGCTTCGACTCTGTCCATGTGAGCGACGATCAGCTACTGGTGCGCTACAAGGCCTCGGAGCCGCGCCGCAATACCTCGCTCACGGCCTTCTATCAGACCGTCCATCTCGCGACGCTGACGGGCATCGCGCGCGCGGTGCTGCGCGACGGTATTGCCTTCGCGCAGGCGCACACCCGCACGTTCGGCGTGCCCGGTCGTTCGAGCCCGCGCGACAACCCGCTCGTGCATCGTGTGGTGGGGCGGCTGGCCAGTCTCGCGTATTCGGCTGAGAGCATTACTGCATCGGTGGCACGTTCGCTCGAAAATGCGTATCAGGCGAGACTCGCGGGTCGCGCGAATACAGATACGTATATCGCACTCGATATCGAAGCCTATCAGGCGCAGCAGATCGTGATCGAACAGGTGCTGGAGGCGGCCACGCTCGTATTCGAAGTGGGCGGAGCCTCAGCGACGAGTGAGACACGGCGGCTCGATCGTCACTGGCGCAATGCGCGTGTGCTCGCTTCGCACAATCCCGCGATCCAGCGCGAAGCGGCCGTGGGCAACTTTCATCTGAACGGCGCGGCGTCCAACGAACGCTTCAGTCTCACGCATTCGCCCAGCGAACTGGGACGTGTTGCGACGGACAGTGCGGTTGCCGTCAATGGATAACGCGAGATCGTAGAGCGTCGCTTGCGGCGGCGCAAATAACGTTCAGAGCTATCGTTATCGTGAATCAATACAAGCGATAGCGCGCCGACACGTTGCTACATAGAGATACAAAAGCGCTACTTTCAGAAACACGCCAGATACATTCGCAAGGTTGAATACGGCGCACTGCTTGCCATGATCGGGCTTCGAGAACCATGGCATGCGCAGTCGCGCCGCCATTGGCGTACGTTGGCGCGCCGATGAGCGATCCCTCATCCACAAGAAATTCTGCGTAAGCGCAGCCGCGAACAGCGCTGACGACGCAACCACCCATCAGCTCACGACACAGCGATCGTTGCGCGTGCGACGTGATCGATTGACTGTCCTTTCCAAAAGAGTAGTGCAATGCAAGTTGACGTATTAGAGCCGGCCGGTTCCAGCCTGGAGGAGGCAGCCGATTTTTCGGTCCCTGTCCCCGGGATAGAGGCACCTGCCCGCGCCGCCGAGGCCGTGCTCGAATTGCGCGACGTCAGCAAGGCCTATCGCAGCGCGCGGGGCGGTGAACCCGTGTTCGCCGTGCGCGGCGTCAATCTGACGCTTCAGCGTGGAGAAGTGCTTTGCCTGATGGGCACGTCCGGCAGCGGCAAGTCGACACTGCTGCGGCATGTCAACCGCCTCGTCGAACCTGACAGCGGTCAGGTACTGATCGACGGCATCGACGTCGGGGCGCTGTCCGCGAGTGAGTTGCGTGCGCTGCGCGCCCGATGCATCGGCATGGTGTTTCAGCACTTCGGTTTGCTGCCGCATCGCACGGTGCGTGACAACGTCGCTTTGCCGCTCGAATTGCGCGGAGAACATGTCGAAGCGCGACGGTCCGCGGCTGATCGCTTGCTGGCGACCGTGGGGCTTCTTGAGTGGGGCGACCACTATCCATCCGAGTTGTCGGGCGGGATGCAGCAGCGGGTGGGATTCGCCCGTGCGCTCGCGAACGATCCCGACATTCTGTTGATGGACGAACCGTTCAGCGCGCTCGATCCGACTATTCGCCGGGATCTGCAAGCGAGCTTCTTGCGCATCGCGCGCGAGCGGGGCATCACGACGCTGCTCGTCACGCATGATCCCGGCGAAGCGTTGCGCCTCGCTGACCGTATCGCGGTGCTGCGCGACGGACGTCTGATTCAGGTCGGCACGCCGGAAGAACTGCTCGCTCATCCCGCCGACGCCGGTGTCGCCGATTTTTTCATCGAGCATGCGGGTGCGGGTTCAGCCCCGATCTCGGTTCCGACCGATGCGCCAAACAAGGCCGCGATTCAAGACGATGCTGCCGCTGCGCCGGTCCACCCGCGAAGCGTCGGGCTGTCCGCCATCACCTCGGCTTTGCTGGGGCCCGCTGCGCTTGCCGTGCAAGGTTATGCGGGCGCCTTTTGGACCAGCATGATCGTCGAAGTGTTTTCGGCAGGATGGCTGGGCGTCGAGTGGCGTGAGGGCGCATTCCCGTTCGCTTTCGTTGCTGCGTTGCTGTGGGCGGCAAACCGGGCGGTGGCCGCGCGGCATGCGATGCGCGCCGGCCCCGTGCAACAACGCAGCGCGTGGCCGCCGCTGCTGGTGCTGCTGATCGCGGAAGCACTCGTCGTCGCTCACGCGCTCGGTGCGAATCTTGGCGTTCTCGCCAACTTTCCTTCGAGTGTCACGCTTGCAACAGCCGTATCGGACGCGATCGAACAGGCGATCGCATGGGCCCAGGTGTCGTTCGAAGCGATCTTCGCCTGCATCGTCGTGCTGGTGCGCACCGTGGTCGACGGCATTCAGTTTGCGCTCGGCTGGCTGCCGTGGATCGTCCCCGCTACGCTGGTGGTGTTCGCCGCGTGGCGCGCGGCAGGCGTGGCGCTGGCGCTCACCAGCGCTGCGGCGCTCGCTTATCTCGGCCTCTTCGGCTTCTGGGCTCGCACGATTGCAACGGTCGCGCTGGTGGGCTCCTCGGTGTTCGTCACGCTGATGATTGGCGTGCCGGCGGGCATCGTTCTAGCGAAACATCCGAAGTTGCGAAGAGTCGTGGCGCCGCTGCTCGACGTGATGCAGACGCTTCCGTCGTTCGTCTATCTGATTCCCGCCGTCGCATTCTTCTCGGTCGGCAAAACGCCCGCTGTCATCGCAACCGTTGTCTTCGCGCTCGCGCCTGTGATCCGGCTGACGGTGCTCGGCATTCATGAGGTGCCGAAAGCAGCAGTGGAAGCCGCTGAAGCGCATGGCGCGACGTGGTGGCAAACGCTCACCAAAGTCGAGCTTCCCCTGGCGCGCGAGTCGCTGCTGCTGGGCATCAATCAGACCATCGTCATGAGCCTGTCGATGGTGGTGGTCGCTGCGTTGATCGGCGCAGATGGCCTCGGCTATGACGTGATGACGGCACTGCGCAATGTGCGAAGCGGTGACGGCGTGCTCGCCGGCATCGCCATCGTACTGTGTGCCGTCATTCCCGATCGCATCCTCCAGTCGGCGCTCAAGCGCCGGAATCGATCCACTTCCATCAGATAGAAAGCATGTTGAAGAAACGTACAGCCCGGTTTGCGGGCATCGCGGTAGCGCTGGGTCTTCTCTTTCCCGCTTTGTCGGCGACGGCCAAGGACAAGGTCGTCATCGGCGAACTCAACTGGCCAGGCGCGGTTGCCATCGAGCATGTTCTCGGCGAAGTCATCTCCACGCGCCTTGGCGGCGACGTGTCCTACCTGGCAGGCGATCTACCCGTTCTGCTTGCCGCTGCGGCGAAGAACGACGGCGCGGTCGACGTCGTGCCGGACGTCTGGCTGCCGAACGAGTCGGCCCCGTGGGCGAAGTATGTATCGGGCGGTACGCGCTCGCTCGTGCCGAACGTGCATCCGTACGTCGGCGTGCAGGGCTTCTATATTCCGGGCTACATTCAGGACAAGTACGGCGTGAAGTCGGTCTACGACCTGCGCAAGCCGGAGATTGCGAAGCTCTTCGTTCCCGTTGGCGGCGGCAAGGCGCAGTTGCTGGTCGGACCGGCCGGCTGGGGCTCGACCTATATCGGCGAGGTCAAGGCGAAGGACTACGGCTTCGCGAACAGCTTCGACTCCGTCTCGACGGAAGCCGCCGCGACCTACGCGCGGCTCGAAGCCGCGTACCGGCAGAATCGCGGTATCGTTTTCTATGCGTACACACCGGACTGGATTTTCTCCGCATTCGATCTGCGCCGTCTCGACGAACCGGCATTCGACGGCTATGCGCAGGACGACAAGAAGGGCGATCCGCAATACAAGGCAGACGGTTGCTGGAAGTTCATCAATCCGACGACGGATTCGGACTGGCTGAACAAGAGTCACATCACGTGTGCCTATCCGGATGCGAAAGTCTATGTGCTGGCTGCGCGTTCGTTGCAGACGCGCTCGCCGAAGATCGCTGCGTTTCTTTCGAATGTCTCGTTCGATCCTGTGGCGCTCAATGAGCTGATTCTGAAGATCCAGAAGAACCATGAACCGGCCGATGCGGCCGCCAAAGCGTGGGTCGCGGCGCATCGTTCGACAGTCGATGCATGGCTCGCGGGCGATGCAAAACCCGGCAACGCGAAATAAAGGAGTGTGTAGATGAGTGAGCATAATCAGGTGACGCTTGGCGCGGGATGTTTCTGGGGTGCCGAAGCGGGCTTTCGGGCGATGCCCGGTGTAGTCGATACGCGCGTGGGTTTCGCAACAGGTACGCAGCCGGACGCTCCGAAAGTGGAAGTCGTTCAAGTCGATTTCGATCCGTCGATCGTCGCGTTGTCGGAAGTGATCGAGCAGTTCTGGGACTTGCATGATCCGACTTCCGTCGATCGTCAAGGGCCGCATAGCGGCGCGAAATATCGCTCGGTGATTTTCGTGAACTCGGACGAGCAGGCGGAAGAAGCGAATGCCGCAAAGCGCGCGCTCAATGAATCGGCACGCTTCGCCGCACCGGTGGTGACCGAGATCGTCACGTTGCAGCACTTCGAACTGGCGTCGGAAGAAGATCAACGCTATGTCGAAAAGCATGGCGCGGGGGCTTGCAGCCTGTAACCGTAAGCCGCACGCACTGTGTGCGGTGCAATCGTCGTTTTCCTTGTGACGGCGCCGCGAAGATGGGCAAGCGTGACCCATTCTTCGCCGCGCCCTTCCCAAAAGCACGTCTCCTCATAAGCAATTCCAGATTCGATAGTAGGCCTGGCTCGCCTGTACTGATCCAATATGCGATTACCCTGGCGATGCGCGCTACGTGACCGACGCGGGCCGTCTCTGCCTGCATCGCGCGGGGTGTGACCATACGCACGATCTAGCGGTTACGCGTGCCTGCCGAAGGAGCATTCATGAGTCTGGACATCTTCTGGTTTCTGCCGACCTCGGGCGATACCCGTTATCTCGGCAAATCCGATTTCGGCCGGCCGCCGACCAACGAATACATGCGCCAGATTGCCGTCACGGCGGAAGATCTGGGCTATGACGGCCTGTTGATTCCCACGGGCAGCAGTTGCCAGGACCCCTGGGTCACGGCCGCAAGCCTGATTCCTGTCACGCAGCGCATCAAGCTGCTGGTCGCGCTGCGTACGTCGACCAGCGGCCCGACGGCGGCCGCACGCCAGGCGGCGACGCTCGACCAGGCCTTGCACGGGCGTCTGCTGCTCAACGTCGTGCCGGGCGGCGATGCAACCGAACTCGCTGCCGATGGCGTGTTCTACACCCACGACGAACGCTACGCCGCCGCCGACGAGTTTCTCGGCGTCTGGCGCGATCTGCTGGCCGGCGACACGGTGGACTTCAAGGGCAAGTACGTGCACGTCGAGGGGGCGCGCAATTTTCATCCGCCTGTGCAGCAACCGCATCCGCCGCTGTATTTCGGCGGTTCGTCGCCGGCCGCGCACGAACTCGCGGCAAAACACGTCGATGCGTATCTGACCTGGGGCGAGCCGCCCGCCGCGGTGGCCGAAAAGTTCGCCGATGTGCAGCGTCGCGCGGCCGCGCATGGCCGCAAGCTGCGTCTGGGCGTGCGGCTGCATGTGATCGTGCGCGAAACGAATGAAGAAGCGTGGGCGGAAGCGGACCGCCTGATCAGCAAGCTCGACGACGAAGACATCCGCCGCGCCCAGGAAAACTACGCACGGATGGACTCGGTGGGTCAGCGCCGCATGGCCGAGTTGCACGGCGGACGCCGCGACCAGCTGGAGATCAGCCCGAACCTTTGGGCGGGCGTCGGTCTCGTGCGCGGCGGCGCAGGCACTGCGCTGGTGGGCGACGCGCAGACCGTGGCCGCGCGGCTGCAGGAATATGTCGATGCGGGCGCCGATAGTTTTGTGCTGTCGGGCTATCCGCATCTCGAAGAATCGATCCGTTTTGCGGAACTGGTGTTTCCGCTATTGCCCGGCAAGAAGCCGGTGACCTTGCGCGATCAGGTGCTCACGGGCGGTGCGTTCGACGTGCGGGCAAGCAAGGCTTAACCCCAAGGTTCAACCGATTCATCAGCGAAATGCGGACGATGCCAATCCACGCCCCCGTCTTTAGAAATGAAATTTGATTGGTTCTGTTTCGGGTCCCAGTTGCAACATCATCTCCCTTGATGGCTATAGACGGTTTGCCGCGCTGTTGCGGCACTTTCCATCAGCAAGGAGGCGACATGGCAGCAGTACTCGAAGAACGACCGACCAACGCAGTGCTTGCGACGGCACGCGAGAAGGCGGCATCGGCAGGTTTGACGTATCCGGGCGGCGTTTCGCCACAGGATGCGTGGACGCGTTTTTCCAGCGGCGACGCCGTGCTGGTCGACGTTCGGACGGCCGAGGAGCGCAAGTTCGTCGGCTACGTGCCGGGCGCGATACATGTACCGTGGGCAACAGGTACGAGCCTTACGCGTAATCCGCGTTTCGTAAGGGAACTCGAGTCGAAGACGGGCAAGGATGCCGTGGTTCTGCTGCTGTGCCGTAGCGGCAATCGCTCGGCGCTGGCTGCCGAAGCTGCGTCCAAGGCGGGCTTCACGCAGGTGTTCAACGTACTGGAAGGATTCGAAGGGGACCTCAACGACGGACAGCATCGCGGCACACTGAATGGCTGGCGCTTTGTCGGCCTGCCTTGGGTGCAGGACTAGCGCGTTCTGTCCGGCTCTTTGGGGAATGCGTGAGCGCTGCGCGTGACGCGCAGCGTGACTCGCCGCTTGTCGGTTTTCGAAGCATAAGGAGCATGGCAGTGGGCGCATTCGATATCGACAGCATCGCCGGATCGCTGCAGGCGGTCCGGCAACAATGGCGCGACGGACAGCGGCGCGCGCTGGAACCCGGCGGGCGCGATCTGCCTTCGCGCGACGCGCTCGCGGCAGCGATCGACGCACTGAAAGGCGCGCTTTTTCCAATGCGCCTCGGGCCACCCGATCTGCGTCAGGAAAGCGAAAACTTTTACGTCGCTCACGCGCTGGACGCGGCATTGCACGGTCTTCTCGCTCAGGCGCGCCTCGAATTGCATTACGCCGCGCGGCGCGAGAGGGCGGATGGCGAAGCCATCGAGACACGCGCGCTTGCCGCTGTCCGTGCGTTCGCGGAGCGCTTGCCCGAGATTCGCTCGCTGCTCGACAGCGACGTGATCGCGGCCTATCACGGCGATCCGGCGGCAGGCAGCGTGGACGAAGTGCTGCTGTGCTATCCCGGCATCCTCGCGATGATTCATCACCGTCTCGCGCACGAACTGTACGGTCTCGGCTTGCCGCTGCTCGCGCGGATCGTTGCCGAGCTGGCGCACGCGCAAACGGGTATCGACATTCATCCGGGCGCGCGGATCGGCTCGGGCTTTTTCATCGATCACGGCACGGGCGTCGTGATCGGCGAGACCTCCGTCATCGGCGAGCGCGTGCGGGTCTATCAGGCGGTGACGCTTGGCGCGAAGCGCTTTCCGCTCAACGAGAATGGTCATCTCGAGAAGGGGCTCGCGCGGCATCCCATCGTCGAGGACGACGTCGTCATCTATGCGGGCGCGACGATTCTCGGCAGGGTGACGATCGGGCGCGGTGCGACGATCGGCGGCAACGTCTGGATCACGCACGACGTCGCGGCGGGCTCGCATGTCACGCAGGCGGTGCTGCGCAGTGAGACGGGACGGCCTGCGTCTGTCGCCAACGGCGTATCGGCGGGAGCACTCGGATGACGGGGCTCGTTCACGACTTTGGCGCGACCGTGCGCGCCCTGCGTGAAGCGCATGCGTGGTCGCAGGAGCAGCTTGCCGAGTACGCGGGGCTGAACCGTTCATACGTCGGCGAGATCGAGCGTGGCAGTGCGATTGCATCGATCGTCACGGCAGACAAGCTCGCACGCGCTTTCAACGTACCCATCGCAACACTTTTGTGCGCGTCACCGCGAGGCGAGCCGCCGCAGCAGGAGCGGGGCGCGACGCCGACTCAGCTTCCCGTCTGATCAATCGACGCTCGCGCCGGGCGAACTAAACGCAACAGAGCAACGCGCGCGGGCGATCGCAGCAGGCGGGATGCAGCGCAATGATGGCTATAGCATGTTGAGCCGCTTTTTCGGGCTCCCGATAATTCCGTGCCGTCATAAGCATTCCCGTTTTTCTTCTAACGACCTGGAGCCATCGTATGTCGACGTTAGCGAGCGGCCAGACCGCGCTCGGCGATAACGCAGCACGGCAACTAGCCAATGCCACCAAAACCGTCCCTCAGCTTTCGATCATCACGCCGCGCTGGCTGACCCATTTGCTTCAGTGGGTCCCTGTCGAGGCGGGCATCTACCGGCTCAACCGCGTCAAAGACCCGGAAGCGGTTCAGGCGCTGTGCACGGCGCGGGAAGACGAAAGCACGCTCCCCACGACATACGTGCCGTACGAAGAACAGCCGCGCGAGTATTTCCTGAATGCCGTCAGCACGGTGCTCGATGTCCACACTCGAATCTCCGATCTCTATAGCAGCCCGCACGACCAGATCAAGGAACAGTTGCGTCTGACGATCGAAACGATCAAGGAGATCCAGGAAAGTCAGCTCATCAACAATCCCGACTACGGCCTGCTGGCGAACGTCGATGAAGAGCAGCGCGTGTTTCCGCTGACAGGTGCTCCGACGCCGGACGATTTCGACGAACTGCTGACGAAGGTGTGGAAGGAACCTGCCTTTTTCCTGACGCATCCGTTGGCCATCGCTGCGTTTGGGCGTGAATGCACCCGCCGTGGTGTGCCGCCGCCGACAGTCAGCCTGTTCGGCTCGCAGTTCATCACGTGGCGCGGCATTCCGCTGATTCCGTCGGACAAGGTGCCCGTTGCCGACGGCAAGACCAAGGTTCTGCTGTTGCGTGTCGGCGACAAACGTCAGGGCGTGGTGGGTCTCTATCAGCCTGGCGTCGCGGGAGAGCAGGGGCCGGGGTTGTCGGTGCGCTTCATGGGCATCAACAACCAGGCGATCGCGTCGTATCTGATCTCGCTTTATTGCTCGCTCGCGGTGCATTCCCCCGACGCGCTCGCAGTGCTCGACGACGTAGAGATCGGCAAATACCATGACTATGCAGACACCTACCGGTAGTCCGCTGGGCGCAAGCCCGTTGCCCGACGTGCAGGTGCCGGCGCCCGTATTGCCGGCAGGACTGCCCGATCCGGCACAGCTTGCGCGGCTCGCGACGGAGTTCTTCAGCGCATTGCCGGGCGGCGTTGCCACGCCGGACATTTCGGCAGGCAGCGGCGCGGTCGGTGGTGTGCCTTCGGCGTTGCCGGCTGCCGCACCGATCCTGTCGTCGATCAGCAATCCCGCTCCGCCCGGCTCGCCGCTTGCCGGACCGGGCGGCACCGGGACGGGCGTGCCGGGGCTTTCGCTGCCGCAAGGCAAGGTGTTGGGCGCCAACCTGCTGCCGGGTGCGCCGACGCATATCCTGTCGCTCGGCAATCGCGCGCCCGCGCTTGCGCCTCATGCCGCCGCGCAGAATGGACTTCCCGATAACGTCGTGACGATTGCGCCGGCGCTCGAACCGCGTGCGGGTGGCGCGGCGCTCGGGGTGCCGCCCGTGCAGGGCGGCGGACCGGTTTCGGCGGGAAGCGCGACACGGTCGGCCGCATCGTCTTCACATGCGGCTACGGATGCAGCGTCCGCGTCGCCGTTCTATTTCATGGATACGCCAGGACGTGGCTGGTCGCGTTCCGGCGAAGACTTCACTATGCCGGGAAATGGCACGGCCGCGCCCGCGTCGTTCGGCTTGCCGGGCGAGCAGGATCTGCGCGAGCTGCTGTCGATTCATCGCTTCGCGCCTGCCGCCGATCCCTATGGCGTACCGCGCGGCGGCGCGCCGTACTTTGCCGAAGGCGCGCATGCCGGGACTGACCCGCGCGCGAGCGGAGCCGCTGTGCCGGCCGGCCACCCGCCGTTCGACGTCAACGCGATTCGCCGCGACTTCCCGATCCTGCAGGAGCGGGTCAACGGCAAGCAGCTGATCTGGTTCGACAACGCGGCGACGACGCAAAAGCCGCAGTCGGTGATCGACCGGCTTTCGTACTTCTACCAGCACGAGAACTCGAACATCCATCGCGCCGCGCACACGCTTGCGGGTCGCGCCACGGATGCCTACGAACATGCGCGTGAAACCGTGCAGCGCTTCATCGGTGCTTCATCGCCGGATGAGATCGTGTTCGTGCGTGGCACGACGGAGGCGATCAACCTGATCGCAAAGTCGTGGGGCGAGCAGAACGTTGGCGCGGGCGACGAGATCGTCGTGTCGCATCTGGAGCATCACGCGAACATCGTCCCGTGGCAGCAGCTTGCGTCGCAAAAGGGCGCGAAACTGCGCGTGATACCCGTCGACGATTCGGGCCAGGTGCTGCTCGACGAATACCGCAAACTGCTCAACGATCGCACGAAAATCGTATCGGTCACTCAGGTGTCGAATGCGCTCGGCACCGTGGTGCCCGTCGCGGAGATCGTCGACATGGCGCATCGGGTCGGTGCGAAGGCGCTTGTCGACGGCGCACAGTCGGTGTCGCACATGCGTGTCGACGTGCAGGCGCTCGATGCGGATTTTTTCGTGTTCTCGGGTCACAAGATCTTTGGACCGACGGGCATCGGTGTCGTCTACGGCAAGCGGGCGCTGCTCGAGGACATGCCGCCGTGGCAGGGCGGCGGCAACATGATCTCGGATGTGACGTTCGAACGAACGGTGTTCCAGCCGCCGCCGTCGCGCTTCGAGGCGGGCACGGGCAATATCGCGGATGCCGTGGGCCTTGCGGCCGCGCTCGAGTACGTGACGCGCATCGGCATCGAGAATATCGCGCGTTATGAGCACGATCTGCTCGGCTACGCGACGAGCGTGCTTGCGCCGGTGCCGGGTGTGCGGCTCATCGGTACTGCGCACGACAAGGCTAGCGTGCTGTCGTTCGTGCTGAAGGGCTATACGACGGAAGAGGTCGGGCAGGCGCTCAGCCAGGAGGGGATCGCCGTGCGCGCCGGGCATCACTGCGCACAGCCGATCTTGCGCCGCTTCGGGTTGGAGGCCACTGTGCGTCCATCGCTTGCGTTCTACAACACATGCGACGAGGTCGACGCGATGATCTCGGTGGTTCGCCGTCTAGCCACGCGACGGGCCTGACGTTCGCTAGTGCGAGGCATGGCGCCGGATGGCGCCATGCCTCGCCACGTTATGCGTCGCGAAGTGACGCAGCCGATGCGTCGCCTGCGCGCGTCTCGACACGATCGTCCGCCGACGCTGCGGTCGCGTCGTCGGCAGCCGCCAGCTCCGCTTCGACTTCGTGCAGCCGATGCACGCAGAGAGCGGCGATTCAAGGTTCGATATCCAGCGCGTCGACGCCGGCGTCGTGCCATCGCGCCAGTTCGCCTTGCAGCGCGTCGCTATGGATTTCGATGGAATCGATAGAACTCATGCGACTGTCGCCTTCGGTTCCCAGCGATAGGCCGCGAGTTGCGGATTCAACTCGTTATGCGAGAGATTGTTCGCGAAGTTGCAGAGCGTTGCGAGGCTGACGCCGAGTATGACCTCGAGTGCATTGGCGTCAGTAAAGCCCGCGGCGCGGAACGCCGACAGTTCGCCGTCGGAGACTGCGCCACGAGTCGCGATGACAGCGCGCGTGAACACGGCGACAGCATCGAGTCGCGAGTCGGAAAGCGGTTGCTGGCTCCGCACATCCTCGACCAAAGCCTGGGGCAATTGCGCCTTCTTCAGTGCAACGGCAGTGTGTCCTGCAACGCAGAAACCACAGCCGTGTATGCCCGCCGCCGTAATCTGCACGACTTCGCGCTCTGCGAGCGTAAGACCGCTGCGCCCGTTGATTTCTCCGACCTTCATATAGGTTTCGAGCGCGACAGGTGCGTTCGCGAGCGAGGCGACCAGATTCGGCAGAAAGCCGTTGTTATCGAGCGATTTCTGAAGATAGGGGCGGCTCGCTTCGGGCGCGCTTTCGACGGTGTGCAGTTGCAGACGGCTCATGGGCTACCTCTCTGGTAAAGCCTCATTGTTGGCGCTCGTGTGGCAACCAGCAATGCGCGCCTGTCTCAACTTTCTGCTAATTCGTCTCACGGTGAGGTAATCAGTGCGCCGACGTGCGATTCTCGATGGATGTCGCGATGTGGGCAGCCGAAGCGCTTCGTTCTTTTCGGCACGCACCGGGATGCAGGCCGGTGACACGTCTGAAGGTCTGCGCAAAAGCCGAGTCGGATTGATATCCCACCTGTTCCGCAGCATCGAGCGCGCTCGCACCCTGCCGAAGCATTTCGGCCGCGACCTTCATCCGCAGCATGGCCAGAAACTGGGCAGGCGGTTGTCCGCTGACTTCAGCGAATTGCCTGCAGAACCTGGCGCGCTGATGGCCGGCCGTCGATGCACGATAGTCACCGCAATACTGGCCGACATGAAACAGCGTGCTGCGCAGTTCGAGCCCGGAGAGCAGCCAGTCGGCGGCTTTTTCGGCGGTAGTCAACATCGCGGATCGCAAAGATTAGGGCAGGGTTGCCGGTGAACGACTTTCTACGTTACCGCTTCTCCGTCAACTCGCAACCAAGCGATGCTTCAAAGCTTATTCTTGAACGACATATGGCTGGCGTGCTGTTTTCCTCTGATTTATATCGACAGCGATTGCGTCTGGAATGCCTGCGCGTCACTCACGGAGACGCATTCGTGAGTGGCCAGTTTCATCGCCGATAGCCGGCATTCCTTGAGCCTCAGGGAATCAGTCCGTGCGTTCGATACGCGCGCAGCGTCTCATCGAAAACCCGAATGTCGGACCGGCCGCGCGCAATGAGCTGCGCCCCTTCCAGGGCCGCGAAGATCGCCATCGCACGAGCCTTGTTTGCTTTCTTGTCCTTTCGCTCAGCATCGAGCGAAAGCAGGCGAGTCAGCCATTCGACGTTGATATCCATGAATCGCTGTACCTCGACTTTGACCTCCGCGGGAAGATCGTGATGCTCGGCAGCCATGATGCCGCTCAAGCACATGCGGTTGTCGTTTTCGAGGGCTGCTCGAAACACCTTGATGTAGTGGTCGAAGGTCGCGCGCTCGCTCCTGTGCTGCTCGAGCAATCCCTCCAGAAATACGACGGCATCGTCGCTGTATTGCCGTGCGAGCGCCGCGCCGAGGTCGCCCTTGGTCGGATAGTGATGGTGAACGGCTGGGCCCTTGATGCCGACTTCGTTCGCGACCTCGCGAATGCTGAGCGCGTTGTATCCGTGGGCCTGCACCATGTAGCGCGCCACCGCGAGGATGCGGCTTTTCGTGTCGGGAGTATTCATGCGCGCAATCATAGCAGATGACTTACCAACTGGTTCGTAAGCTTACTTATCGATAAGTAAGTCTTGACACAACAGCTCAACCATCTCTACGATTCGATCGCACTTACTTAGCGGTTGGTAAGTTCACTTCGATCAAGGACCAGATATGAAAATCTATGACATCCCCGGGTTCCCGAACCCATTGCGCATTCGCATCGTGCTGGCCGAGAAGCAGCTCGCTTCGCAGGTCGAGTTCGTCAAGGTCGACCTGCCTGCGGCGGAACACAAGCAAGCCGCGTTTTTGAAGATCAATCCGACAGGCACCGTGCCCGTGCTCGAACTCGACGATGGAACCCGCATCGCTGAATGTACGGCGATTACCGAGTATCTCGACAATCTGGACGGCGACCCGATCCTCACGGGCAAGACCGCGCGCGACAAAGGTGTGATCCACATGATGCAAAAGCGCGCCGAGTCGGAGCTCATCGATCCTGTAGGCATTTATTTTCATCATGCGACGGCGGGATTGGGCGATGCGCTGCGCGAATACAAGCATCCGCAGTGGACGGCTCGCGCCGAGTGGGGAAAGATCCAGGGCGAAAAGGCCGTCGCGGGGATGCGATATTTCGATAGCGTGCTCGAAGGCCAGCCTTATGTAGCGGGCGATGCGTTTTCGATGGCTGATATCACCGTCTGGGCTGGGCTGCTGTTTGCGCACTTCGCCAGGATCGACGTGCCGGCCGATTGCAACGCGCTTCGTGCATGGAAAGAAAGGGTCGATGGGCGTGCGTCGGTTGTGAATCCGGCGTAGAAGCTGGTAGGTTCTCATCGGCGGACGGCGAACGCTTAAATACTTCGGGGACGTTTCCGGCGGCAAGGCCGGCTCGCCAGTCCCGGCGTTTCCCGGTTTTTTTCGCGTTGCGTGCACGCTAGTGACGCACATCGGGACTCGCGCCTCATGTGCGCTGCGTCGAGATGCCGAAGAATTCATTCCAGCGTTTCGCAATGGCACGGGCAACATGCGGGCGCGACGCTTTGAGCCAGCGCCGCGTCCGCGCGTTCTCTCATTTTTGCAAAGCTAGAAGTGGAAGCACGTGGGCGACGACGCCCACTATCCCGAAGCGATCCAGACAGCCGAAGCGCGTATTGCCACTGAGCATGAGGCGCCAGCGGTTATGGTGGAATCGGAAGTCCGTTGTCGGTATCTGGTGCGCCTGTGATCGATCGAGCCGACGCCGATCCGAAGCGGCTCTATTTCGGCCACTGACCGGCGAATCACCATGCGATCGGTATGTAGCCTGGAGTCTGTCTGGAAAGGAAGCACACCATGGGATGGACAACGGCCATGAGCACATTCAGCGCATTGACCGAATGGGTCAAGGATATGTGGCCGTTGCCGCTTGTTCTGGCCGCTACTGTGCGCTTCGTTATTGCATGGCTCTTCAGTCGCCGTGCGGCCCTGGACCGGAAACAGCTCGATCTCGAAATCGCACAGCTGCGGGATGACGCGGATCGCGCGGAGCGGGGGAGGGTCCATCTCAAGCGCGAAATCGAGAAACTGATGGCCGACTTCGAGCGTCAGCAACGGGCGGACTCGGTGGCCGTGCAGCACATCGATGTGGCGGACCGTGATCGACTTTCGTCTGGTATCGGCACCGCCGTGTCCGGGTGCCATTTCAGATCGGACTGGTTTCGGCCGCCACCACCATCGCAGTAATCACGCTGTGGCTTGATACGTCACCGTCGCCGTTGACTGCTTCTTTTCGCGTCGTCGCAGCGAACCGATACCAACGTTGTATGTGTTGAGTTCGGCTTGCTCTATCCTGCGCCAGCGCTCCCCGTCGACCCGCCGATCACCTAAACTGAATCAACGCGTTCGAACCCGGCGACATTCGCCGTCGCCGGGGCCTGCAGCCTGTTTGTAGCGCAGGACTTCTGCCCGAGCAGCGAGAGCGAGCCATGATCGAACTCCACACGTTGAGCAAGGTACCCGTGTTCGCGGACCTCACGGAGGATCGGCTGCAATGGCTGCGTGAGAACCTGATCGAGTTCTCCGTCAGTGCTGGCGAGGTGCTGCTGCACGAAGGCGAAATGACCACGAGCCTGCTGATCCTGCTCGAAGGCGAAGTTACGACGACGAGACGCGAAGACGGACGGGACTACGGCGAGCGCTTTCCTGCGCCGGATGTGTTCGGCACGCCGTGCGTGATCGCTTCAATACCTTTCCCGGCCACGCTGACGGCCATGCGCGATTGCCGGCTTGCCCGGCTGCCTGAGGCGGCTTTCCGCGAACTGTTCATGTCGAGCGGTCCGTTTGGGCGTGTCGTCGCGCGCGTAATGACGGACTGGCTGACTGCGCTGGAAACAGCGGACCTCAATCGCGCGAAACTCGCCGCCCTGGGCAAACTCGCGGCGGGGCTCGCGCACGAGCTGAACAATCCCGCTGCCGCGTTGACGCGTGCGCTCGACCACATGCGCCGCGAGTTTGCGGCGCTCGAAGACGCGGCGTTGGCGCTCGGCTGCAATGCCGTGCCGCGCGAGGTTGTTGCTCGACTCAGCGCCCTGGCAAACGGCAAGGCGCCTGACGCCGCGATGAATTCGTTGCAGCGAAGCGAAGCAGAAGTGCGGCTCGGCGACTGGCTGGCCACGCATGGCGTCACGAAGCCTTGGCTCGCGGCACCCGTTCTCGTTGCACACGGGGTCACCGTGGAGGACCTCGGCCCGTTGGCCGGGAGCCTGGACACACGGCAGTTCGATTCCGCCATCGGCTGGATTGCACGCGTGCTGGACCTTCGCTCGATGATGGACGAAGCGATGCAAGGCGCACTGCGCATCTCCGATATTGTGGCCGCGATGAAGTCGTATTCGTTCATGGATCAGGGCCCGCAGCAGGAGATCGACATTCACGAAGGCATCGACGACACGCTGACCGTGATGATGCATGAGATGAAGCGCGGCATCGACGTGATACGCGACTACGACCACAGCTTGCCGCGACTTCAGGTGTATGGGAGCGAATTGAACCAGGTCTGGACGCGGATCATCGAGAACGCGATCGAGGCGATGAACGGGCAGGGCACTATCACGATCCGCACGCGGCGCGATGCCGACTACGCTGTCGTCGAGATCGCCGACAATGGGCCGGGCATTCCGCCAGAGGCATTGACACATCTCTTCGAGCCTTTCTTCACTTCAAAGCACGTCGCCGGGGCGCACGACCATGGCTTGGGGCTCGGTCTGCATATTGCGTACCGCATCGTGGTCAACCGGCACGGCGGCACGATACAGGCGCAGTCTGGTCCGGGCTGGACGACTTTCCGCGTGACACTGCCGTTGAGCTTCAACGTGCCGCCCGCCGCATAGCAAGTCATGTCGAACCGGCCCCATTTCCCGATCGATATAGCAATCACGACCTTGGCGCAGCAGCGCCTACAATGCTTGCAACAGACGCCGCGATTCATCGCTGACGCAGATGCACAAACAGCGCGTAGCCAGCGTTTGAACTGGCGTGAGCCGCTGACGCTGTCATGGAAAAACCCGTAATCCTCGCTGTCGATGACGACCCGATCGTGGCCGGTGCGGTCGCGCGCGATCTTCAGGTTGCGTACGGCGAGCATTACCAGATCGTGCGCATGGAGTCGGGGTCGGCTGCGCTGGAAGCCGCGCAGCAATTGCGTCTGCAAAACCGCTTCATTGCGCTTTTCATCGCGGATCAGCGCATGCCGCAGATGAGCGGGATCGAGTTCCTCGAACAGGCAATCGAACTGTTCCCAGAGGCCAAGCGCGTGCTGTTGACGGCGTACGCGGATACCGATGCCGCCATCCGCGCGATCAATACGGTGCATCTCGATCAGTATCTGCTCAAGCCGTGGCATCCGCCGGAACAGAACTTCTATCCGGCACTCGATGACCTGCTCGCAGACTGGCACGCATCGTTTCGTCCCGCATCGCAAGGCCTCCGTCTGCTCGACCACCGCTGGTCGCCGCAAGGGCATTTGCTGCGCGACTTCATGGCGCGCAATCACATTCCGTTCCGATGGCTCGATGTGGAGCGGCACGACGAGGCCGATCCGCTGATCAACGCGCTTCATCCAGGCATGCGTCAGTTGCCCGTGCTGATATTCGAGGATGGCACCGTGATGAGCCGTCCGACCACCGCGCAGATCGCCGAGCAAGTAGGACTGCGCACGCGCTCGACCACACCTTTCTTTGACCTCGTGATCGTGGGCGGCGGGCCGGCGGGGCTCGCTGCCGCAGTGTATGGCGCGTCGGAAGGACTGCAGGTGGCGATCATCGAATGTGATGCGCCCGGCGGTCAGGCAGGCACCAGTTCGCACATCGACAACTATCTTGGCTTTCCGGCGGGCGTGAGCGGCGCGGAACTGTCGCGGCGCGCGCTGATGCAGGCAAGGCGCTTCGGCGCCGAAATGATACTGACGCAACATGCGGTGGGCTTACGAATCGAAGCGCCGTACAAGTTCGTCAGGCTCTCCGATGGCTCCGAGGTCAGCTGTCTTGCGCTGATGGTCGCGAGCGGCGTGGCGTATCGCAAACTGGAAGCGCGCGGCGTGCAGGCGCTGACGGGCGCGGGCGTCTATTACGGCGCGGCGCTCGTCGAGGCCGTCGCTTGCGCCAATCAGGATTTGTATATCGTGGGTGCCGCGAATTCGGCGGGACAGGGCGCGATGTTCCTTTCCAGGTACGCGCGATCGGTCACGTTGCTGTGCCGGGGACCGTCGCTGAGCGCAGGCATGTCGCACTATCTGGTCCAGCAAATACACGAAACCGGCAATATTCGCGTGCGGCCCCATACCGAGGTCGAAAGCGTGAGCGGCGACGGACATCTCGATGCGATCACGTTGCGTGACGTGCAGACTGGGCGAGTCGAAACGGTTGAAGCAAGCGGCCTGTTCGTTTTCATCGGCGCTGCGCCTTGCACGGAGTGGCTGCGCGGGGTCGTCGAGCGGGACGAGCATGGTTTTCTGCTGACGGGCCGCGTGCTGGTCAAGGGCAGCCGGAGGCCTTCGGGATGGCAGGTTGGACGCGATCCGTATCTGCTCGAAACGAGTGTCCCGGGCATCTTCGCGGCGGGCGACGTGCGCGCCGATTCCGTCAAGCGCGTTGCGGCCGCCGTCGGCGAAGGATCGATTGCCGTGCATTTCATCCACCAGTATCTGGCGAGTCCATGAGCGATCTGTCTACGCTGTTTGAGATGCCTCTCTTCTCTGGATTGCCCGAAGAGCGACGCACATGGCTGCGCGCGAATCTGGACGAATACCATCTGAAGACGGGCGAGATCCTTATGCGAGAGGGGCAGCGAGTCACGCATCAGTTCGTGCTGCTCGACGGCGAAATCGTGACGGAAAAAATGGTGGGCGGGCGGCAAGTGTTCGATGACCGGCGGCCCGCGCCGACCTCGATTGCAGAGACCTCGCTGCTCGCGGACATGCCGCTGCCATTGACCTTCACGGCCGCGACAGATTGTTTTCTGGTCGCGCTTCCCGAGTCAGTGGTCCGCACGCTGCTGAACGAATGCGAGTCCTTCAGCCGTCACATCTTCCGGTCGATCTACGCACGCATCACCGCTTATGACGCGTTCATCCTCAATGGCGAGAAGCTCGCCGCGCTGGGCCGCCTGTCGGCCGGCCTCGCACATGAACTGAACAATCCCGCCGCCGCCGTGGCGCGCGCTGCCGATTGTCTGCGCGAATCGCTCGACAACATGCGCGAGGCGACGCGAGTGCTGGTCGTGAGCGCGATGCCCGCCGAAGTCGTCGATATGCTGGACGGCTGGGCAAGCCGTGCCGTGCTTACCGCCGATACGACGCCTCAAGCTGCATTGCGGCAAAGCGAAGCCGAAAGCGTGCTCGCCGATTGGCTCGCCGCACGCGGGCTTGCCAAACCGTGGTTGATCGCGCCGCAACTCGCGGTGGCCGGGTTCTCGCCGGACGATCTCGAACCCGTCGCCGCGCGCGTGACACCAGAACAATTCGGCGCGGGCGTCCGCTGGCTGGCTGCGACGCTGGAGCTGCGGTCTTTGGGAAACCAGGCCTGGATCGGTGCGGGTCGTATTTCCGAGATCGTGAAGGCGATGAAGGACTATTCATATATGGACCAGGCGCCATTGCAGGAGGTCGATATACATAGCGGCATCGAGGATACGCTGACGATCATGCGTCATAAGCTCAGGCAAGGCGTGTCCGTCAAGCGCGACTACGATCGCATGCTGCCGCTTGTACCCGTCTACGGCAGCGAGTTGAATCAGGTGTGGACGAATCTGATCGACAATGCCGTCGACGCGATGGATGGCAACGGCGAACTCACGATACGCTCGCGCCAGGAAGGCAGTTTTGCGGTCATCGAAATCATGGACACGGGGTCCGGCATTCCGACCGATATCGTCGCGCGGCTTTTTGAGCCTTTCTTTACTACCAAGCCTTTAGGCAAGGGCAATGGCCTGGGGCTTCACATCGCGTACCGGACCGTTGTGCAGCGGCATAACGGCACGATCAGCGTCGCTTCATGCCCCGGCGAGACAAAATTCAAGGTGTGCCTGCCGCTGGCGGCGCGTCATTGAAGCCACGGCGGCGCTTATTGCAGGTGTCGGATCTTCGTCAAGATAGCCGGAACGGGCGCAGCCAAATAGTACGGTCACGCTAAATAGCCATTGCTTTAATTATGTGAAGCTTTCGTGCGCGAAACACATCGGCATACTGGATCGTCGAAACGCCAGTATCGTCGACTTGGATATTCCTCAGCGCGTCCTATACTGATAGTGAGCCGCGCGGAAGCCGGCCCCTGATGCATAACGGACGATCAAGTCGTTCAATGGGGCGCGGTAGCGGGGCCACGGAAACGCCTGTGTTAATACGCGGGCGTTTTCTTTTTGTGGCCCACAAGACGCTGCCATGCAGCAAGTATCGGTCAGCGGGAAGTGCGAGATGACAGGTCGCGAGCGCAGCGGTCCGCGGGTACGGCGAGGCGGACGGCGCAGGAGGCATGACATGACGATGAGAATTGTGGCGGAGACGTACCATGGAAACAGACGCCGCGAGACGATGCCGGATTTCGAGGCCGAAAAATTCAAGAAAGCCGTGAAAAAGGCATTCGAAAAAATTCTCACGTTCAATATCGGGGTGGAACATGGAAGGGAGATCAACAGCGCCGATTGCGATCTCCTCGTGATCAAGGCTGGCCTGGGGCAAGCCAACAAATGCGTGATGGAACGGCAAAGCGCCCAGGATATGAACCAGGCCTGCTACACAGAGGTACTCGCCGCGGAACTTCTGTCCCAGAAGATTCAGGCGTTGATCAACGCAAAGGTCATCACGGCTGCCCACCCAGCCGTGGCGAAGTTCCTCAAATTCTATGTCACGCAGGCACAGGGAGGAAAAAAGGAGCAGTTCACGAAAACGATGGGCACAGGATCAAGAGCGGGAGACTATCCAATAGCGCATAAGTCACCAACGGCAGAAAGGCAGGCCGCCCACGGCACGGACAGAATCCTGCGCAACCGCATTGACGAGTTTGATTCCCTGAAGAAAATTGAGCAGGGCGTCGACTTTGTCCGATCTCTCCAGAACGGCCTTATCGGTTATCACATCATGTCTCATCTGACGCCCGGGGCGGGCACGGGAGCCTTCGTTGTATGGGATCCCGACCAGGCCGACGCGGGTGCGGACCTGCCCCCGTCCGAGCGTGCGGCATGGATGACGCGGCCCAGTTGGATCGCACTGGTGCACGAGTTGATACACGGCTGGCGACTTGTGACGGGACGATGCGTGTTTCGGCCCGAACCACTCATCGAGGAGTATTACGAAGAGGCTATGACAGTCGGGCTGCCGCCGTACGACGGTTGCAAATTCACCGAGAACCGGTTTCGCCAGGTCGGTGGAGAAGCGCTGCGGACGTTCTACGGCCAGAAGACAAAAATCATCAGCGAGGACGCGCAGCGAAAGCACAAGTCCGTTGCCGAGCGGCTTGTTTAACTGGCAGGCCGGACGTCCTTCGTCACAAGGTCCGTGACCCGAACCAATACGTGGGCAAGCACCCCGGCGATCCAATGCAGACCTTCGCTGTCAACTTTCATCAGAAGCCCGGGACGCTGTGCTACTACTACTCCGAATGAAGCGGTCGGCTCTGGTGCAAACAGGTAATCCGGTTGAGGAGTTTCATATGGAAAGGATGCCTTATCGATCAGACAGGGCGGCGTTCCATATGGCCTGTCATGTCGCGCCCCGGATCATTGGAGTGACAAGCCCTCAAGGCGTATCGTCGACGCACAATTCGGGATCGCTGACCAGGCAATCGGTACTCGAAGTCGGCGCGCCGCCGCCTCGCGTTTTCAGCGTCGCGTCCCGCGCGGCGATGGGCAGCCCTTTCGGCAACAGCACCCACATGCGGATGCGTTCCTTCGTTCGGCTCGCCTGGGCCTGCGCGCTTTGGCCAAAGCCATAAAAATAGTCCGCTCTCACTGCGCCCTGAATGGCGCCGCCTGAGTCCTGCGCCATCATCAGGCGGTCGATTGCGCCGGGTGCTTGCGGATCGTCGCGCGTCGAGACGAACACCGGCGCGCCGAGCGGCGTCGTGCGCGGATCGACGGCAATGGAACGGCCCGCCGACAACGCGACGCCCAGTGCGCCGACGGGCCCATTCGGCGAATCGGGAATGAGTCGGAAGAACACGTAGCTCGGGTCCGAGATGGCGAACACGCGCTTGACGGGGGCGTTGTTCGCCGATGCTCCCGCGGCGCCGTCGCCCGTCTTCGAAGCAACGGAGCCTTTCGACATTGCGCCTGCCATGTTGTCGCTGGCAGCGGGACGCGCGGCGGGCGCCGATCCTTGTGGTGTCGCTGCCGCCAGCTTGAAACCGCGCAGCAGCGGCGACACCGGTTCGTCATCGTCCTGCGTGCGGGTGGCAGGCACGCCGCCCGTCGCATCGCCAGGCGTCGGTGGACTAGCGTTGCCGGCGCCACCCGTTGGCGACTCGTCCTCGACGTCTATCTCAACGTCGATGCCACGCACGGTGATCCGCTGCCCGCTGCCGCTGTTCTTGCGCGCGACGGGCGGCAGGAACGGGCGGCCGTTCTGCTCCGCGTATGCGAAGCGGCGCACCGTGCCGTCACTCATGCGCACCTTGCCTGCTCCTTGCACCTGCATCGAGTACAGCATCACGGGGTCGTCGACGTAAGCGAGAATCGGCGCCTTGAGCGCACCGCGCTCGATCTCGGCACGCGTGTAGTACGGCACGATGCGGTCGCGATCGAGCCGCAGACGGATCTTCTTGTCCCGTATGTCTGGAACACTGTCGCTCAGATCGAGCACGTAGACGCCCCTGGTGCTCCCCGGCGTGGTGTCGGTGACGGGGATGACCATGCGGCCATCGATGCGCGCGGTGCTCGCCGTACCGCGCGCGCTATCCGGCAGGCGACGGGCATCGAGGTACAGCATATCGTCGGGTGTGCCGTAGACCGGGTAGAGGAAGGCGCCGCCGTACTGCCGGCTGCCATTGAGCAGCGGCTCGTAGTAGCCGGTCAGCGTGCCGTCGCCGCTCTTGTCTGTATTGCGGATCTGGTAAGCGTTGAAATACGTCTCGAAGAACTGGCGGATCGCGGCGACGTTGCGCGCATCGACCGAGCGTGACGCCGCGCACGGCTCTGACCAGCCGGCACGCGAGCCCAGAACCGCACAACTGCGTTTGAAAGCGTCCCATGAGCTGCTGAGGTCGTCGGTGTTCCAGCCGGGCAGATCAGCGAAGCGGGCCGATGCGTAGTACGCGTGACGGGTGGAGAAGGCGATGCTGCCGCTCGCGTTTGCATCCGGCGCAGGCGCGGCAGCGGATGTCGCAGGCGCGGCGGACGTGGTCGCCACCGTAACCGGCGTGACGGGTACCGCTTGCGTCTGCGTGGACGGAAGCGGCGTTGCAGGTGCGGGCGACGGCATTGGTGACGACACTTGCGCCGCTGGTTGGGGTGACGGCGTGCCCGCCGGTCCGAAGGTCGTCGTCGAGGCGGGCTGGTTGCCAGCACAACCCGCGAGCGCCGCAACCACACAGAGCATCCAACGTACGTTGTGCATGCTGCCTCCTGCGCCCCATGCGTGGACGTCTACCTTGTCCGCTACGTCGATGACCCGACGACGTCGATCGTGAAAGTTGCCGCGCCGAACGTGTCTGGACACTGGGTCGCGCTCGCTGTGCAGCGCGGCTTGCCGGCGAACGGCGAATAGCTGACTGTGCGGCGTATCGCGGCGGCGCGCTGCGCTTCCGCGGGAAAATCCGCGAACACCGATTCGCGTTGCAGCCCGCCGTCTGCAAAGTCGCGCGGCGCGGATGAGACCAGCACGAGAAAGTGGTTCGGGCCAGCCGGCGCGCCCGCCATCATCGGCCAGCTTGCGCGCGGCAACGAAAGCGTCTGGCCGGCGGCGATTGCATTGTTCTTGTCGAGTTCGTTCGGAAACAGCATCAGATATTGCCCGGCGGGGTCGACCATGAAGACGTACACGTAGCCCGCGCGATTGCTGCCGACCCTGAATTGCAGATGATCCTTGCTGATGCGCGCGGTGGTGCTGCGCGTGTTGGCCTTGACACTGATCGACGGGTCGGCAAGGGAGACGATCCGGTCGAGTTCGCCGCCGGGCGTGTAAGGCGGTAGCGCGGGCGCGGCGCTTGGTATCGGGTTCGTGGTCGTATTTGCGGCAGTGCTGACGGGGGCGCTTGCAGACCCGCTTGCCGACGGCGCCTGCATGCCGGTGCTCGCCACCTGTGGAGTGGACGGAACGGGCGGGGTCACGGTCTGCGCGTGCTCCGCTCCCGACGCCGTCGGATGGCTGCTGCCTGCAGCCACGGTGGTGGAGGGCAGCCGGGCGATCGTTGAGGGCCGCATCGCGAACCAGCCTCCAAGTCCCGCCAGCCCGACGACGACGACCGCGCCAACCGCTATTGCCGTGGAGCGCCGGCTTGTCGTGCGCGACGCGTCGGCCGCCGTGGCACCGGAGCCGGAAGCCCCCGGGCTGTCACGGCTTGCCGTGCCCGATCGAAGCGCGCCGCTCGCCTCGCGGGCCGGCACGCCACTGCTCGCGGCAGGCGCTGCCGTACGCGGCGAAGCCAACGCGCTGGGCTCGTCATGGTTTCCGTCCTGACCGCTCAATGCAAGACCCAACTCCGTTGCAAACACCTGCACGCTCTGCGGCCGCTCTTCGGGCCGCACTGCGAGCGCGTGATCGATAGCGCGCAGGAAGGCGGGAGAATAGCGGCCTGACGCTTGCGTCTCGAGCGGCACGTAACTGTCACTCATCATCCGGCCTACCGAGGGCGGCGGCGTCTTGCCGACGATCGCAAAGTAGACGACCGCGGCGAGCGCATAGATGTCGGTCCACGGCCCCTGTTTCAGCGACGGGATTTCCGCATACTGTTCGACGGGGGCATAGCCGGGCTTCAGGATCACGGTCAGCGCCTGTGTCATATCGCCGATCACGCGCCGCGCCGCGCCGAAGTCGAGCAGCAGCGGACGCCCGCTGTCCTTCAGCAGCAGGATGTTGTCCGGCGCAATGTCGCGGTGGTAGCACTGCGCGCGATGCATCACGTCGAGCGCGCTGACGAGCGACGTCAGTAACGCGCGCAGCCACGCTTCGTCGGGCGGCCCATTCTTCGCTCGCAGCGCGTCGCGCAGCGTGACGCCTTCGTAGTACGGCATCACCATATAGGCGGTGCTGTTCGCTTCCCAGAACCGGTAGACCTTGACGAGCGAATGATGATCGAACTGCGCGAGCAGGCGCGCTTCGTTGACGAAGCTTTTCAGGCCCGCGAGAAAGGTTTCCTTGTGGCGCTCGGAGCGCACCGTGACTTCGGCGTTGCTGCCGCGCGAAGCCAGTGAGGATGGCATGTATTCCTTGAGCGCGACGTTGCGGCCCAATTGGGTGTCGTGAGCCAGATAGACGATGCCGAAGCCGCCTTCACCGATCAACCCCTTGATTTCGAACTCCGCGACCCGCGTGCCGACGGACAGCGCGTGATGCGACTCTGCGCCCGCGAACGTCGACGGCGGCATGATGGTCGCGCTATCCGAGCCCGCTGGATCGACGCCCACCGGCTGGCTGTCGGGCTCGGGTGGGTGTGGCACGATTACCGTCTTGTCATCGGGGCTGTTCATCGGGACGGGATTCACAGGAAAGTCCAGTCGCGCGGCGCTGCGAACGAGCATGCGCCATCCCCACGCGCACGTGCGTGTATCTACAAGACGAATCACGCGGCCGTTTTTGAAGCGACGGCCTCCGGCGTCCCAGGCCGTTTTCAAAATGCGCGTACACAATCGTTTCTTTAGAAAGAGTTGCAGGCATTTCTGGCGGCGCTCGCTCTGGCCCGCACACCCTCGCAGTCACAACGGCTCTCCGGTCGCGTCCATGGACCTTCCAGCAGGAAGACGATGTGAACGAACTCATAAGAATCCCGATGTCCTGCGTAGCGCGCATCGCGAGGCGTGCAGTGCAAGGCGGCACTACGCGCTTGCGTGTCAGGGCGCATGCCGGGTCGCGCATGATGGGCATCGCTGCGCTCGTCGTCTGTGCAACATCGGGCGTATGGGGCAGCGCGTTCGCGGCCGCGCCAGCCACGCCTGCCAGCGGCGCCGCGCCGGGCCTCGCGCCCGAATCCCAAGGCTTTCGACAGGCGACCGAGCGCGAACGCGATGCCGAAACGCTGCAGTCGTTGACGGCCGAAGGGCGTCTGCTGCTCTCGCGTGATCGCGTCACGCTGCCCGCGTACGACTATTGCAGCATGGCGGTATCGGCGGCCGAGCGCGGTGACTTCCGCGACAGCGTCGAGGCGGCCGCCCGCGCGCTGGTGATGGCGCAGCGTACCGACAACGCCGATCTGGTCGCGCTGTCGAAACGCGACCTCGCGATCGCGTACAGCTACGCCGGCGATCTCGACGACGCCGAGAAATACGCACAGGAAGCGCTGGCGTCGACCCCGAAAGCGCCCGAACAGGTGTTTGCGCCCGCCAACAAGGTGCTGGGCGACATCGCGCTGCGCCGCGGCCATCCGCAGGATGCCATCGACGCCTACAACCGCGCGCTCGAAACGGCGTCGCCGCGCTACCGTCCGCTGGTGCTGCTGTCGATCACGAACGCGCAGATCGCCGCGGGCGACACGGCCGGCGCGCGCAAGACCTTTGACGCCGCCAGTCCCGCGCCGAGCGCGGACCTCGCGCCGGAGTACCGGCGCATCGAAGGCAACCTGCTGCTTGCCGAAGGCAAGCCCCAGGACGCGCTGCTCGCGTTCACCACGCTGCTGTCAGAAAGCGGCGGCAGCGACGCGAACTACGACCGCCTTTGGGCACACGAAGGCATTGGCCGCGCCGACCTTGCGCTCGGCCAGAGGGCGAGGGCGCGCGAAGCCTATCTGCAGGCCGTGGACGATTCGGAGAAAATCCGCGCGCGCTTTCGCAGCGAAGAGTTCAAGACGGGCCTCTTCGGCGATACGCAGTCCGTGTTCGAAATGGCGATCACGCTGACGGTCGAAGTGGGCGACTATGCATCGGCGTGGAGCCTGTCCGAGCGCAGCCGGGCGCGCGCGCTGCTCGATGTCGTGCGCAACCGCGTCGACGCCGGCGTGAACGACCGTCAACTGAACGGCGATGTGCCGGGTCTCGACGTGGTGCGTAACGGATTGAAGCCAAACGAGACGCTCGTCGAATATCACAACCTCGAGAAGTCGATCATCGTGTGGGTGATCCGCAACGAAGGGCTCAAGGGTTATACGCTGCCCATCGCGCGCGCCGACATGGATGCCGCCGTCACCGATTTCCGCAATGCCATCGTGCGCCGCCGGGCAACCGCGATCACTTATGGCGACAAGCTCTACGCGCTGCTGATCGCGCCCCTCGGATTACGCGCCGACGACCGGCTGATCATCGTCCCGCACGGCGCGCTGCACTATCTGCCGTTCCAGGCGTTGCACGGCCCGGATGGCTTCCTGATCCAGCGCCACGCAATCGCCCTGGAGCCTTCGGCGAGCGTCGCAGTGCAGCTCGCCACGCGGGAGCTGAAGGTGGCGAGCAATCTGGTCGCATTCGGCAATCCGACGATCGCGCCCGCCTATGCGCTGCCCGGCGCCGAGGCGGAGGTTCGCGGCATCGCGCCGCTGTTTGCGCGCCAGGAAGTGTTTCTGCAATCCAGCGCGACGCGCGTGAGCTTCCGCGACAATGCGCCTACGGGCCGGGTGCTGCATGTCGCCACCCACGCGGAGGCCGACACGATCGACCCGTTGCATTCGCGCATCCTGCTTGCGCCCGCGACGCAGCCTGCCGACGGTCCCGACTCGCTGCTCGCGAAAGACATCTACAACCTGAAGCTGAACAACGTGTCGCTCGTCACGCTGTCGGCGTGCGAGACGGGGCTTGGGCGGATCGCGCGCGGCGACGAGATTCTCGGCTTCACGCGCGCCTTCTTCTATGCGGGCGCGACGAGCCTGATCGTGTCGATGTGGCCTGTGGCCGACGAATCGAGTGCGCTGACCATGCGCACGTTTTACTCGCAGCTCGCCGACGGTCATGAAGCCATCGACGCGATGCGGACCGCGCAACTCGCGGTGATGCAGAACTCACAATTTGCACATCCGTTCTTCTGGGCACCATTCGACCTGATGGGAGGCTGGCGCCTGAGCATTGCGCGCTAAGAAGAACAATGAACAAACTCCGACTGATTGCCGCGGCGATGGCGTGCAGCGGGACGATCGCGTGGGGCCAGACGTTGCCTGGCGGCCAGACGCTGCCGGGCGGCCAGACGCTGCCGAATGCCGGCAGCATCCTTCAGCAAACCGCGCCGCGCGACACGCGCCCGGCGCCGCCAGGTGGTGCGCAAGCGTTGCCCGCCGTGCCGCAGGCGGGCGCACCGCCTGTCACAGCACCCGGTCCGACGTTCGTGCTCAAGGGCATCACATTCAAGGGCAACGACACCATTCCGTCCGACGAGCTGCTTGCGCCTGTGCGTGACCAGTTGGGCAAGCAGATCGGCTTTGCGGATCTCGAAACGATTGCCGCCAAGGTGACGCAGGTCTATCGCGCGCGTGGCTATCTGCTCGCCCAGGTGGTGATTCCGCAGCAGGACGTGAGCGCGGGCACGGTCGAATTCACCGTGCTCGAAGGACGCGTCGGCCATGTGCGGCTCGATATCGCGGCGGGCACGCCGATCCGCGAAGACGTGGTGCGTGCACGCGTCGCGCAGATTCCGACGGGCCAGCCGCTGCAGCAGCACGATCTCGAACGCACGATGCTGCTGCTGTCGGACCTGCCGGGCATCGTCGTGACCTCGGCAATCGAAACGGGCGACGAGCCGGGCACGGTCGATCTGACCATCAGCGTCGCGCCCGCCAAACGCTGGACGTTTGCCGTCGACCTCGACAACTACGGCGCGCCTTCGAGCGGCACCTGGCGTCTGGGCGCGCTGGCGCGGCTCAATTCGCCGTTCATGATCGGCGACAACCTCGACTTGCGGATTCTGGCCAGCGAGCGGCTCGATACCGTGTATGGCCGCATCGGCTATGAGGCGCCCGTGAATGCATATGGCACGCGCGTGGGTGTCGCGTTGTCGCGGCTCAACTATGCGCTCGGCAAGGATTTCGCGTCGCTCGATGCGCAGGGCGAGGCAACCGTCGTCGATCTGACGGTGACCCATCCGCTGCTGCGTACCCGCAACCAGAACCTGCTGGCCCGCGCGAACCTCGAGTATCGCGACCTCATCGACAACATCGGCGTGGTGGACCTGCACAATCCGCGCTCGCTGATCGAGGGCAGCGTCGGTCTCAGCTATGAAAGCCGTGACGCGTTTCTGGGCGGCGGCTTCAATAGCGCGGACGTGGAGTTCCTGATCGGCAGCCTGCATTTCAGGAACGCGGCGGCCGAGGAACTCGATGCGTCGGCGTTTGGGCGCAACACGCATGGCACCGAGGTGCGCGCGACGTTCTTCGCAAACCGCCTGAATGCGGTGACGGAACGCTTCAGCATGTTCGCGGGCATATCGGGCCAGTGGGCCGGCACGACACTCGACAACTCGTCGCGATTCCTGCTAGGCGGGCCGCATGCGGTGCGCGCCTACTCGCCGTCCGAGGGGCTCGTCGACGAGGGCTTCGTTGCGACGGTCGAAGGACGGTACGCCATCAATGCGAAAGCGACGGTGTTCGGCTTCGTCGACTTCGGCACCGGCTGGTACAACGCCAACTCGCGGCCGGAGCAGGGGCCGAACATGATCACGCGCAGCGGCGTCGGCTTTGGCGCGTACTGGGTGGCGCCGGGCGGCATCGCGCTGCAAGGCACGGTCGCCTGGCGCACGACCGGCTCGGACACCAGCGGCGACGACAAGGTGCCGCGTTTTTATGTGCAGTTGACCAAGACGTTCTAGTTGTTCTGAAGACGCCCGACTTCCTGCTTCAGTTCGCAGACGTTGCGCAAGCAGCAAGGGTGGCGCAAGCGGGATGGCTGAGTGGTGGTTGAGCCGGGCTCTGTCCGGCGCGGAGGTTTGCCATGAACAAACCATGCAGTGTGCCGTTGCGGGTTGCCGGCACGATCGTTTGTGCTGCGGCTACGCTGCTTGCCGGGTCATACATGTCGTCGCTGCTTGCGAACCCGACGGGGGCGCAGGTGGTGTCGGGTACGGTGAGCGTCAATGCGCCCGCAGCCGGGCAGATGAATATCACGCAGAAAACGCCCAAGGCGATCGTCAACTGGAACACCTTCTCGATCGGCGCGAACGAAGGCGTGACGATTGCCCAGCCGTCGGCCGGGGCGGCGCTGCTCAACCGCGTGATGGGCAACGATCCCAGCGTGATCGCTGGGCGGCTGCAGGCCAACGGCAAGGTGTTTCTCGTCAACCCTGCTGGCGTGATCTTCGCTCCCGGTTCATCGGTGAATGTCGGCTCGATGGTCGCGTCGACGCTGAATATTTCGAACGCCGATTTTCTCGCTGGCAACTATCGCTTCGTCGGCACCTCCGGCGCGCCCGTCAGCAACGCCGGGACGCTGACGGCCGGGACGGGCGGCACGATCGCGCTGCTCGGCGGCAGCGTGAGCAATTCGGGTACTGTGAGCGCACGCCTCGGTACGGTCGCGCTGGGCGCGGGCAACGACATCACGCTGGACTTTGCGGGCGACGGGCTCACCACGCTGAAAATAAACCAGGGGGCGGCCAACGCGCTGATCGGCAACACAGGCACGCTCGCCGCCGATGGCGGGATGGTGGTGATGAGCGCGCAGACGGCCGATGCGCTGGCGGGCACCGTGATCAACCAGCAGGGAATCGTACGTGCGCAAAGCGTCGCCGAGCGTAACGGGCACATCGTGCTCGATGGTGGCACGAGCGGTGTCGCGACGGTCGGCGGCACGCTCGATGCGACGGGTGGCGCGGGCCTGACAGGTGGCCGGATCGACGTGACAGGCTACAACCTTGCGCTCGTGGACGGCGCGCGCGTCGATGCGAGCGGTGCGGCGGGCGGCGGCACGGTGCGCTTCGGCGGCGGTGCGGCCGGGCAGGACCCGACCATTCGCAATGCCAACGCACTGTGGATGGCGCCAACCGCAAGCATTCATGCCGATGCGCTGACCAATGGAAATGGCGGAAATGTGGTCGCGTTCAGCGAAACGGCGAGCCGGATCTACGGCACGCTTTCTGCGAGGGGCGGGGCGCAGGGCGGCAACGGCGGCTTGATCGAAACATCAGGTCACTATCTCGATGTCACCCGCGCGACCATCGATGCTTCGGCACCCAAGGGGAAAGGCGGGACGTGGAAGATCGATCCCGACAATATCGCCATCGTGGCGGCGGCATCGGGAACACCGGCGACCGAGACGCCGCCGAGTAATGGATCACCGGCCATTTTCACGCCTGCGGGCACGGACAGCGAGGTGGTCAATTCCCTGATCACCGACCAGCTGAATCAGGGCGTTTCCGTGACGATCACGACGGTCGGCTCGACACCCACCAACTTTTCATTGGGCGACATCAACATTCAGGCGCCGATCATTGCGGCGACACCGGCAAGTCCGACCACCATCCCAACCCTGACGCTGAACGCGCTCGGTTCGATCGTCGACAACGGCCAAGCCATCATGTCGACCTTGGGGCCGCTCAGTATCGCGCTCAATGGGAACGTGGGCGGAACGAATACCTTCAGATCCGTCGCGATCAACAACACGACGGTGACGACCAATGGCGGCAGCTTCACAGTCAACGCGGCCGGGTCAAGCCCCGTCATCATCAACAACTCGACGGTCGATACCGGCGGCGGCGCGCTCACGCTCATCGGTACGACGACGCAGGCGGAAGACACGGGCGTCAATATCTTCGGCAGTCTGCTCACCAGCGGTGCCGGTGCGACGACGGTAACGGGCAACGCCACCGGCGGCGGAGGCAGTGAAGGCGTTAGTCTATCGAACAGCTCGGTCACTACCACGACGGGCAGTATCAGCATCAACGGGAACGCGCCCGGCGACTTCGGCAATGGCGTCCGGATCTCGGGCGGCTTCACACCTGCCGGCGGCACCGTGGCCGGTCCTGCCGTCAGCAGCTCGGGCGGTGCGATTGGGATTACGGGCAACGCACCCGCGAATGGGGCGCTGGGGCTTTTTGTGTCCGACACGTCGGTGTCGAACACGACAGGTTCGATCAACCTGTCCGGCAGTGTCACCGGCGATACCGTGACATTTGTCGACGGCGTTCAGCTATTCAACGCGAACGTAAGCACGACCAGCGGCAATATCGGCATCACGGGCACGGTATCGTCGGCGCTCAGCAACAGCTTCGCGCTCGACCTGCACAGTACGTCGGTCCAGTCGACGAGCGGCAATATCCAGTTGATCGGGCAAAGTGTCGGGGTCCCGTCCAATGCGTCGGTGCTTGGCGTCATTTTCGAAAACAGCATTTGCGAATGCACGGGTGCGGTCTCGTCCGTCACTACGGGCAGCGGCACCATGAGCATCTACGGCAACGGCACGGGTCCGTTGACCAATGGCGTGCAGATCACTGACGGAACGCAGATCGTTTCGAACAATGGCGGTCTCATTGATATTCGCGGCACCGTGAGCGGACCGTCGGGCGGCAGCAGCGCGAACCTGCCGGGCGATGTCGGCGTGCTGATCGCCAATGGCGACATCAAGGCAACGGGGCAAACGGGCACGATCCAGATCGCCGGTACGACCAACACGGCCGATCCTGGCCTCGCGATCGGCGTGCCGCCATTCTCGGGAGGCGGCACGGCGCTCGTCGGCGCCGCGCTGCTGGCCGACCCCACCGTCTCGACGGCGCACCCTGGCTCCATCGTGTTGCGCGCGTCGAATGACGGCACCACCAGCAGTCTGTTCATCAGTAACTCGACGTTGTCGTCGCCCGGCGGCACGTTGTCGATCATGCCCGCGACGGTCGATCCGAACACGTTCGCGATCGTCGCGCAGAACGCGACACCGATTACGCTGTTCGGCACAGGCGGTCTGAGCATCGACGCGGCGACGTTCTCGACGTTCTCTTCGATCCCGAACATCGTGCTGGGTTCGACCACGCAAACGGGGCTCATCACAGTGAACGGCGTTTGCGCATCGGACAGCTCGGTCTGCGTGCTGACACGCCCGGGCCTCTTGAACAATCTGACGCTGTCCAATCCGGGATCGGGCAGCCAGGGCATTACGCTTCCATTTGGCCTTTCGACGCCCGGCCAAACGCTCACGCTCGTTTCCGGCGGTCCCGTCACCGACCCGGGCGGCATCCAGGCGGCGAGCCTGCTGCTTTCGGGGCCCGGCACCTTCACGCTGACCGATCCGCAAAACGACGTCGGCGTGCTGGCGATGGTCAACGCCGGCAACGTGAACTTTACGAACTCGCACGGCTTCGTCATCGGTCCGGTGGTCAGCCGGACCTTCAATTCCGACACCGGCCAGTTGATTACGCTTGATGGCACCAACTCAACGTTGACGGGCAACCTCATCGCTCAGGCCACGACGGGCAATATCGGGCTGGGCGGTCCGGGCACCAGCCTGAGCGCGGGCGGCACGATCGATCTGGTCATGGAAAGCGGTCTGTTCAACGCGGCGGGTTCCGGCACGATCGTTGCCGACAACGGCTGGCGGATCTGGGCGAGCACATGGGTGGGCGAGACGCGCGGCAACGTTCAGCCCAATACCGCGCAGCCCAATTTCTATGGCTGCGTATTCGGTGCTGGTTGCAGTTGGGGCGGTACGGTGCCGACCACGGGCAATCATTACGTCTATATCGCAAGACCGACCGTGACGGTGACCGCCGATGGCAAGACGCGTATTGCCGGTGCACCCAATCCGGTGTTCACGTTTACCGCCAGCGGTCTGCTCAACGGCGACACAGCTGCAGGCGCGCTGACGGGCACGCTCACGTCGCCCGCCAACCAGAATTCACCGCCTGGGAAGTATCCAATCCTTTCAAACCTCGGGTCGAGCGTCGGCTATATCGTGATCGAGGTGCCAGGCACGCTGACGGTGACGCAGTTGATCGATCCTGTTTCGCAAGCCGGCTTGCAGCAGTTCTTCAGCAACCAGGAGCAAACCTTCGTCTACGAGAACAACCTGCAGGGCACCAACATCTGTATCGGTTCGAATCAGCCGCTCTTCACCACCGCGCCGCCGGGAGACACTCAGGACATCCTCGCTGTCGAATGGAAGCGCGTGCGATCGCAACCCAACCTGAACAGCTGCATGTTGCTGAACGGTCAACATGGATGCGGAGACTTCTAGCGTTATCGTGCGCGATTCAGGCAGGCGGCGCATTCATGAAGGCGCCACCTGCAGCACCGTAGACTGAGTGTCGTCCGGATCGTCGACCCATACGGCCAGTGCGCTGAAGTTATCGTGGCTGGCGGGCGCGATCTTGCGCACGCGCGCAGCGAGCGCGCCCAGCCATGCGTCGGGGGTCGCGGCTTCGCCAAGCGTCTCGCCCATGTAAGTCTCGTCGACGTACTCCCACAGCCCATCGCTGCAAAGCAGGAAAGCATCGCGATCGAGCAGGCCGAACGTGCCGTCGAAGCCGACGATATCCAGATCGCCAGCTGTGCCCAGCGCGGCGATCAATACGTTGCGGCGCGGATGATGGCGCGCCTGCTCAGGCGTGATCAGGCGCGCGTCGACCATCTCCTGAACGAGGCTATGGTCGCGCGTTTGCACGCTGACGTGCCCGCCACGAAAACAATAGAGCCGTGAATCGCCGCAGTGGGCCCACGCTGCCGTGCGCAGTTCGCAGTCGATCGCAAGCAGCACGACGGTCGAGCGCATATCTTTCAGCGCAGCGTCGCCGCGTGCCTGTTCTTCCAGGATGTTTGCGTTCGCGTGGCCGATCGCTTTGACGAGGCGTTGGCCCGTCGGCGGCAACTCGGCGACCGTCAGGTAGCGCAGATCCGCGAGCACGCTATTGACGACGATCGCCGATGCCGTATCGCCGCCGCCGTGTCCGCCCGCACCGTCAGCGAGCACGCAATAGTAAAGGCGCTCGCTCGACCAGTCGCCCAGCGCGTCCTCGTTGCGCTTTCGGCCGCCTGGGTCGCTCAGGCTTGCTGTGGCAAGTTGCACAGGAAGCCTCTGCTCGGATCGGGTTCAACTGCCGGGGCGCGCGACTGTTCGGAGAGGATGCCCAGAACGAACAGGATCGCGACGCGATTCTCCGCGGCGATGTCGATGCCGAGCGTGTGCTGGATCCACTCGCCGATGCTGGTCGCCGCGAAATCGGCCGGCAGTGAGCTTTTTTTCAGCGTTACGCCGAGCTTGCGGGCGCGATAGTGATACGACGCAATCCGATAGCGTGCGGCGATCCGCGACAGCCCGCCCTTTTCATTCGACAGCCAGCCCAGACTACCCGCCAGCAGCAACTGGTCGAACTCGTCGATCCCCGCGATGAAACGCGCCGCGGATTCCCGCACGGTTCGCTCGTCCAGACCGTACTGCGCCAACACCGAGCCGACAGGATCGCTTTGCACGGCCGCTTGCTGCTCGACCTCGGCTAGCACGTCGTCATCGTCGAACGAGACGTTGCGTTGATGACCGGCATTGCGCAGGCAGTCGATCAGATAGCGGCGAAAGTACGCGCACACCGCATGACCGTTCGATGGCGCGCTATGCAGTGGGAAGGCTTCCGGGTGCGCATGCGCGGCTTCGAGCCGGAAGACCTTGAAGTAGATGAACTGGGAAATGAGTTCTTCCTTGTCTTCGCCTAGCGCCTGCAACTCGAACGGGTGATATCCCTGCAATGCGCGGCGCACGACTGTATAGATCGAAGCCATCTCGTCCTGATTCAGGCAGGTGCGCCTCTGCCACAGGTCCGACAACGCACTGTCGCAGACGCTATCGGCCGACCGTGCGCTTTCAATGTGTGTCACATGTCACCCCGCATGATGAGCACAGCGTCACGCTGTGCAGATTTGAGTACCCGATGTGCGTCTGTTCGATTGGAGCAGGGGAAACCGGAATGCGGATACGACTGTCAGCTCACTGTTGTCGAGCGTGACTCAAAGAGACAGTTATTCACTGCGAAACTGCGCAAGGCAATGCTCTAGGTATTGCACATCAGACAACAAAACCTATATGAGGGTTTACCTTGTCGCATTCCCTGGCGCGACTTTTTCAATTTCATAAAGCTGAAACGTTTGTTGATGGCAATCACGTTGATTGATGAGTAATTTGTTATCAATGGATGGACGATGATGCATTCCGTTCGATGAGCAGAAGACCGCAGGCCGCGTACATCTTGCGTTTTTTTCAGGTGTTTAGAAACTGTTATTTCAATCGGATTTGCGGGTCGTTCCTTTCAAGTTTGTGACCACGGCGGCGCTCCTTTTCTTTTAAATATTGCGTGCTATGCTCATATCGGTCTGTTGTGAAATGTTCGTAGAGGAACACTGCGGCATCGCGTATTTTTATCGGGATTCCAAATTTGATTTGTTGTAAATCGGTTTGAGGAAGACCGGATTCGGAAGTTAACGTGGCGTGACGCGTCGCGAGGCGTGGGCACGCTAAAACTATTCGTTTCAGACTGAAGCCGACACAACAATGGCCACGCTCGATGCCGGGGTACTGCTCGCCGAAATATCGCCTGACAGTCCCTGCGGGGACGATGTCGAGTACGACCCGATGTTTCTCGAACTCGAACAGGTCGTGCATGGCAAACCGGAAGTTCAGTATGGCGACACCGTAGTCGCCGCCACACCGCCTGACTGGAAAGCAGCCCAGGCCCTTGCGCTCGAACTGTTCAACAAAAGCCGCGACCTGCGCGTCGCTGCGCATCTTGCGCGCGCGGTCCTGAACCGCCAGGGCTTCACTGGTCTCGCAGAAGGGATGGCGTTGATCGAAGGCCTGCTCGAGCGGCATTGGGATCACGTCTATCCGCAACTCGACCCTGACGACGATAACGATCCGACCGCGCGCATCAATGCGCTCGCCGTGCTTGTCGAACAGTCGGGAATGTTGCTCGATGTGCGCGACACAGCGCTTGCCGCGTCGCGCACGCACGGCATCGTCAGGCTGCGCGATATCGAATATGCGACGGGAGAAACGCCCGTACCCGATGGCGTCGAACCGCCATCGCTCGCCTCGATCGACGCGGCCATCGCCGACGTGCGAGACGAAGCGGCGACTACGCACGCCGCGTTGCTCGCAGCGCGCCAAAGCAACACTCGCATCGAAACGCTGTTGACGGAACGCGTCGGCGCAGCCCAGGCGATCGACCTGTCGCCGCTGTCGCGGCTGTTGCAACAGGCGGCCGGCTTCCTTGGCGAGCGGGTCAGCGACGCCAATGAGCAGACAGCAGGCGAAGCACCCGTCGGCGAGGGCGTGGATGATGCAGCCGCCGCCCCAGGCGCGGCAACGCGTGCGGCGCCCAGTGGAGAAGTCAACAGCCGGCAGGACGTCATCCGCCTGCTGGACAAGATCTGCGCGTATTACGAAAAGCACGAGCCGTCGAGTCCGGTGCCGTTGTTGCTGACACGGGCGCGCCGTCTGGTGGATAAGAGCTTCATCGAAATATTGCAGGACCTCGCGCCGGAAGGTCTCGGTCAGGCCCGGCAGGTTGGCGGTATCGAAGAATAGTCGTCGGGGAGTTGCTCAGCATCGTAACTGATACGCTGCTCCGCCTCTCGACGGTGCAGCTTCAACCAGGGGAACTGTCGTGGCCAAGGAAAGCAGTCAGAAATTCATTGCACGCAATCGCGCGCCGCGCGTGCAGATCGAGTATGACGTCGAGGTTTACGGCTCGGAGAAGAAGGTGAATCTGCCCTTCGTGATGGGCGTGATGGCCGATCTCTCCGGACAGCCAGCGGATCCGCTCGCGCCGGTTGCGGACCGCAAGTTTCTGGAAATCGACGTCGACAATTTCGATGAGCGCTTGAAGTCGATGAAGCCGCGCGTCGCGGTCCAGGTGCCGAACATGCTGACGGGCGAAGGCAATATGGCCGTCGACATGACCTTCGAGAGCATGGACGATTTCTCGCCTGCGGCAGTCGCACGCAAGGTCGACGCGCTGTCGAAGCTGCTCGAGGCACGCGGCCAGTTGCAGAACCTCTTGACTTACATGGACGGCAAGACGGGCGCCGAGGAATTGATCGCGAAGGTGCTGAACGACCCGGCTTTGCTGCAATCGCTCGCATCCGCGCCGAAACCACAGGAATAAGCGCGACTAACAGTGGAGTCTGACCATGGCCGAACCCACCCCTGAAGGACAAGCCCAGCAGACCGAGGGCACGCTCGAGATGAGCGACTTCGCGAATCTGCTGCAAAAGGAATTCAAGCCGAAAAGCGATAAGGCAAAGGAAGCCGTCGAGACGGCAGTGCGCACGCTAGCGGAACAGGCGCTGCGCGACACCGCCGTCATTTCCAACGACGTGCTGGTGACCATCGAGAGCCTGATCGCCCAGATCGACAAGAAGCTCAGCGAGCAGATCAACCTGATCATCCACTCAGAGGAGTTCCAGAAAGTGGAGAGCGCGTGGCGCGGTCTGCACTATCTGGTGAACAACACCGAGACGGACGAAACGCTAAAGATTCGCGTGATGAACATTTCGAAGGGCGAACTGCACAAGACGCTCAAGAAATACAAAGGCACCGCCTGGGACCAGAGCCCGTTCTTCAAGAAGCTCTATGAGGAAGAATATGGCCAGTTCGGCGGCGAGCCCTATGGATCGCTGGTCGCCGATTACTACTTCGACAACAGCGGGCCGGATGTCGACCTGTTGACGCAGATGGCGAAGATATCCGCTGCCGCGCATGCGCCGTTCATCGCTGCCGCGGACCCGTCGGTGATGCTGATGGATTCGTGGCAGGAGCTGGCGAACCCGCGCGACCTGACGAAGATCTTCCAGACACCCGAGCACGCGGCGTGGCGCTCGCTGCGCGAATCGGAAGACTCACGCTATATCGGCCTTGCGATGCCGCGCTTTCTCGCGCGTGCGCCGTACGGCGCGAAGACCAACCCGGTCGAAGAATTCGACTTCGAGGAAGATACGGCGGGCGCGGACAGCGGCAAGTATACGTGGGCCAACGCAGCCTATGCGATGGCGACCAACATCAACCGCTCGTTCAAGATGTACGGCTGGTGCTCGCGGATTCGCGGCATCGAGTCGGGCGGCGCGGTCGAAGGTTTGCCCGTGCATTCGTTCCCGACCGACGACGGCGGCGTCGACATGAAGTGCCCGACCGAAATCGCGATCAGCGACCGGCGCGAGGCGGAGTTGGCGAAGAACGGCTTCATGCCGCTCGTACACAAGAAGAACTCGGATTTTGCGGCGTTTATCGGTGCGCAGTCATTGCACAAGCCGGCCGAGTACGAAGATGCCGACGCGACCGCGAACGCGAATCTGGCTGCGCGACTGCCGTATCTGTTTGCATGCAGCCGCTTCGCGCATTACCTGAAGTGCATCGTGCGCGACAAGATCGGCAGCTTCAAGGAAAAAGACGACATGCAGCGCTGGCTGCAGAACTGGATTCTGCAATATGTCGACGGCGATCCAGCCCATTCCACCGAGGAGTCGAAAGCGCGCCGGCCGCTTGCCGCAGCGGAAGTCGTGATCGAAGAAGTCGAAGGCAATCCGGGTTACTACACCTCGAAGTTTTTCCTGCGTCCGCATTATCAGTTGGAAGGCCTGACCGTGTCGTTGCGGCTGGTCTCGAAGCTTCCGTCCGCCAAGGCGGCATGACGGAATTCCATTATCAGTGGTGAACCGATTTGATTGGAGAAGAACATGGCCGTCGATATGTTCATTAAGCTGGGCGACATCAAGGGTGAGTCTCAGGACAAGTCTCATAAGGATGAGATCGATGTGCTCGCGTGGAGTTGGGGGCTGAGCCAGAGCGGCACGATGCACCTGGGAACGGGTGGCGGTGCCGGCAAGGTGAACGTGCAGGACATATCGTTCACCAAGTACGTCGACAAGTCGACACCGACGATCATGCTGGCCTGCGCAAAGGGCTCGCACATAGACTCGGTCATTCTCACCGTGCGCAAGGCCGGGGGCGACAATCCGCTCGAGTACTACAAGGTCACGCTGACCGCGTGCCTGATCAGCTCGTATTCGACGGGCGGCTCGGGTGGTGAGGACCGCTTCACCGAAAACGTGACGCTGAACTTCGAACAGTTCCATGTCGAATATCAGCCGCAGAACGCAAAGGGCGCGAAGGAAGGCGGGGTCGTCGAGATGAAGTGGAACATCGTGAAGAACGATCCAACCAACGGCTAGCGGCAGCGTATCGCCGTGCCCGGGGCGTGTGGCGCGGCGGCACTGTGATGCCATGGCACAGGCGATGGTATCGCAGTGTGGTTCGGCAGCCTTGACCCGGCCTGACGGAGCAACTGACATGACGGCAGAAGAAAGCTTGCGCGAGGGCAATCTGGACGAATGCCTGCGCTTGTTGCAAATGCAGGTTCGCAACGATCCGTCGAAGGCGGCCCACCGCGTGTTCCTGTTCCAGTTGCTCGCAGTGCTCGGCGCATGGGACCGCGCGTTGACACAACTCAATGTGGCCGGCGATCTCGACGCCGCGGCATTGCCAATGGTTCAAATGTATCGCGAGGCGCTGCAATGTGAAGCGCTGCGCGAAGCAGTCTTCAACGGTGCGCGTGCGCCATTGATTTTCGGCGAGCCGACCAGCTGGCTCGCGTTGCTGGTCGAAGCGTTGCGGCTCGATGCCGCAGGCGACCACGCAGCGGCCGTGGCCGCACGCGAGCAGGCGCTCGGCGATGCGCCCGCCACCTCGGGCAGCGTGAACGGCGAACCGTTCGAGTGGATCGCCGATGCCGACACACGGCTCGGACCGACGCTCGAAACGGTGCTCAACGGCCGTTACTACTGGGTGCCGTTTTTCCGCATCAAGCGCATCGAGATCGAGGCGCCCGTCGACCTGCGCGACCGGGTCTGGACGCCGGCGGTGTTCACCTGGGCCAACGATGGCCAGGCGGTCGGACTGATTCCGACGCGCTACGCCGGCACACTGGCCGAAAAGAAACATGCGTTGTGGCTCGCGCACCTGACCGAATGGATTGGCAGCGATGCGGCAGACGCGCGCCCAGTCGGTCAACGAATGCTGACAACCGACGCGAACGACTACGCGTTGCTCGATATCCGCACGATCGAACTGGCGGTAGAGGCTCCGTCAGGCAGCGAGGGCGGCGCTGGCGCCGCGCCGGATCATGGCTGAACTGAGCTCGCGTGACCGGCTGCAACCGTCGCTGCTCGACCGGCTGACCGACCACGAGCCCGAGGTCAAGCTGGAGGCGCGCGAACGCCGTGTGCTGTCGATACGCGCACTGCGTCAGAGCGTGCAGCGCGATCTCGCGTGGCTGCTCAATGCGAACGGCCTTTCGTCGGTGCAGGATGTGTCGGGCTATCCGTATGTCAGCACGTCGGTGTTGAACTACGGCTTTCCCGACATCGCCGGCAAGACCGCCTCGGGTGTCGATCCGGCGAAGCTGGAAAAACATGTGCGCGATGCGATCTGGGCATTCGAGCCGCGCATCTTGCGCGAGACAGTGCGCGTGACGGCGATCCAGGTCGAAGAGACCACAGCCCAGCACAACACCGTGTCGTTTTTGATCGAGGGAGATCTGTGGGCACAGCCGTACCCGGAGCGACTCTATTTCAGGACTGAACTGGATCTGGAGGCCGGGGAAATCAGAGTGATCGACCAAAGCGGCGCGCGCTGAACACATGAACCCGGAACTGATCAAATACTACAGCGCGGAACTCCAGCACCTGCGGGAAATGGGCGGCGAGTTCGCCAAAGAATATCCGAAGATCGCCGGGCGGCTCGGGCTCGAAAGCCTCGAATGCGCGGACCCGTATGTCGAGCGCCTGCTCGAAGGTTTCAGCTTTCTCGCCGCGCGTGTGCAACTGAAGATCGACGCGGAGTTTCCACGTTTCACGCAGCATCTCGCTGAACTTGTCTACCCGCATTATCTGGCACCGACGCCGTCGATGGCCGTCGTGCAGATCCGGCCCGATCTGAGCAACTCCGGCCTCGCGGAAGGGGTAAAGATTGCGCGCGGCAGCGCGTTGCGCAGCCTGCTCGACAAGAACGGCTCGACGCGTTGCGAATATCGCAGCGCGCACGACCTGACGCTGTGGCCGCTCGAAATCGCCGACGCGAAGTTCTTCACCCATTCGGGGTCGCTGGGCGGTGCCGATATCGCGTTGCCGGCCGGCGTCAAAGCGGGCCTGCGGCTGCGCCTGCGCGCGACGGGCGGTCTGAAGATCAACCAGTTGAAGCTCGACAAACTGGCGCTCTACCTGCGCGGCACCGACTCGATGCCGACGCGCCTCTACGAGCGCCTCGTCGGCTCGGCGATGGGCGTCGTCGTAATGCCCGTGTCGCGGCCCGCGACCTGGCACGCGCAATTGCCCGCGACGGCCGTCGCGCCGATGGGCTTCGCGGAAGACGAAGCGCTATTGCCCATCAGCAAGCAATCGTTTCAGGGTTACCGGCTGCTGCAGGAGTATTTCGCGTTCGCGGCGCGTTTCATGTTCGTCTCGATCGACGGGTTGCAGCAGGCGCTGCGCCGCTGCGGCGACAACGAGGTCGAAGTGATCGTGCTGTTGAAGCGCGGTGACCCAATGCTGGAGCAGGCGGTCGACGCATCGAATTTCGCGCTCTACTGCACGCCCGCGGTCAACCTGTTTCCGCGCCGCACCGACCGCATCGCGCTGTCCGCCGAGCAGTTCGAATACCACGTGGTGGCCGACCGCACGCGGCCGATGGACTTCGAGATCTACCGGATCGAGGAGGTCACGGGCTATGGCGCAGGTGCCGCCGCCGAGCAGAAGTTCGAGCCGTTCTATCACGCGCGTGACTTGGGCGCCGGCTATGGCGCAGGCGCGTACTACCAGGTGCGGCGCGACAAGCGCGTGCGCTCGTCGCGCCAGGCCGAGCGTGGACCGCGCACCAGCTATCTCGGCAGCGAGACCTTCATCGCGCTCGTGGACGCGGCGAACGCGCCGTTTCGCGGTGATTTGCGCCAGCTTGGGTTGCAGGTGCTTTGCACGAATCGCGACCTGCCGCTCACCTTGTCGATCGGCGTTGGCGCGAGTGATTTCACACTCGACGTGGAGGCGCCCATCGAAAGCGTGCGCTGCGTGAGCGGCCCGAGCCGGCCGCTGCCGTCGTATGCGCATGGCGCAGTTGCCTGGCGGCTCTTGAGTCACCTGTCGCTGAACTATGCATCGCTCGTCGATAGCGACGCGAAAGAGGGCGCCCGCGCCATGCGCGATCTGCTGAGCCTCTATTGCCCGGTCGACGATCCTGCGGCGCAGCGGATGATCGAAGGCTTGCATTCGATCGAATCGCATCCCGTCACGCGGCGTCTGCCCTGTGCCGGGCCCATCGTGTTCGGACGCGGGCTCGCGATCACGCTGACTCTCGACGACGCGGCTTTCGAAGGCGCCGGCGCCTTTTTGCTCGGCGCGGTGCTGTCGCACTACTTTGCGCAATACGTGTCGATCAATTCGTTCGCCGAGACGGTGGTCAGAACACTGTCGCGCGGCGAGATCATGCGCTGGCCAGCGAGGGTCGGACAATGCCGGACGCTCTGACCCTGCTGCGCGAGCTCGAAGCGCACGCCTACCGCTTCGATTTCTTCCAGGCCCTGAGGCTCATCGAGAACGCCTACCGGGACAAGCCGCGGATCGGCGAATCGCTGCGCCCGCGCGACGACGCGGTGCGTTTTTCGCAGGAACCGGAGCTGATCTTTCACCCGACCACGCTCGGTGAGTTGAGGCCGTCTCACGACGGCCACCCGGCGCGACTGGCGGTGAATTTTTTTGGCCTCATGGGGCCGCACGGCCCGATGCCCGTGCACCTGACCGAGTACGTGCGCGACCGCGCACGCAATGCCAACGATCCAACCTTTGCGCGCTTTCTCGACATCTTTCATCACCGGATGGTGTCGCTGTTCTATCGCGCCTGGGCCAATGCGCAGCCGACCGTGAGCCTCGACCGGCCGGAGCGCGACCGCTTTTCCGTTTATGTGGGCAGCACGTTTGGCCTGGGTGAAGCGGCGCTGCGCGAGCGCGATGCGGTGCCCGACTTCGCGAAACTGCATTTCGCCGGCCTGCTGTCCGGTCCGACTCGCCCCGCCGAGGGTTTGCAACTGATCCTTGCGCGCTTCTTCAACCTGCCCGTGCGTATCGAGCAATGGGTCGGCCACTGGATGGAGCTGCCGCGCGACACGCTATCGCGCCTGGGCGCGCGGGATGGCTCGGCGTCGCTCGGCGTCTCGATGCTGCTCGGCGCGCGCGTGTGGGATTGCCAGCACAAGTTCCGCATCGTCGTCGGGCCGTTGACACTCGCCGACTACGAACGTTTCCTGCCCGGCGGTGACAGCCTGCGGCGCCTCACCGACTGGGTGCGCAACTACGTGCGCGACGGCCTCGATTGGGACGTGAACCTCTGGCTCAAACAGGAGGACGTGCCACGCCTCGCACTGGGACGCCGCGCCCGGCTTGGCTACACGAGCTGGCTGCTGAGCAGCCCGGCCGCGCAGGACCAGCGTCAGTTACGGTTGCATCCCGCTTCATTGTCCGGACGGCCCGCCGAGCCCGCGCGTAGCGACGCACGGGCGAGCGAGCCGGCATCCCAACACTCATCGAAGGACTAGAAAAATGGCCGAAATCAAACGTGCAGCGTTGTTCGGCAAGCTGAACAAGCTGGCCTATCGCGCAATCGAAAGCGCAAACGTGTTCTGCAAGTTACGCGGCAATCCGTATATCGAGATCGTGCACTGGTTCCACCAGGTCCTGCAGTTGCAGGACTCGGATCTGCATCGCATCGTCAAGCACTTCGGCATCGAGCCATCGGCGCTCGCGCGCGATCTGACGGACGCGCTCGACCGGCTGCCGCGCGGGGCAGGGTCGGTGGTCGATATTTCGTCGCAGGTCGAAGAAGCCGTCGAGCGCGGCTGGGTGTTCGGCTCGCTGCTGTTTGGCGAGTACCAGGTGCGCACGGGTCACCTCGTGGTCGGGTTGCTGAAGACGCCGTCGCTGCGCAACGGGTTGTACGGCATCTCGCGCCAGTTCGAGCGGATCAAGCTCGATCCCCTCGTCGAAGAGTTCGACAGCCTGCTCGGCGGCTCGCCCGAAACGGGGATGACGGCGACCGACGGCTCCCAGGCCGCGGGTGCCGCCCAGCCGGGCGATTCCGTCGGAGGCGTGCCGCCCGCCGCGATGGGCAAGCAGGAAGCGCTCAGGCGCTTCACCACCGATCTGACCGAGCAGGCGCGCAACGGCAAGCTCGACCCGATTGTCGGCCGCGACGAAGAGATTCGCCAGGTGGTCGACATTCTGATGCGCCGCCGCCAGAACAACCCGATCCTCACGGGCGAAGCCGGGGTCGGCAAGACGGCCGTGGTCGAGGGGTTCGCGCAGCGCATCGTCGCGGGCGACGTGCCGCCTACGCTGCACGACGTGCAGTTGCGCACGCTCGACGTGGGCCTGCTGCAGGCGGGCGCGAGCATGAAGGGCGAGTTCGAGAACCGGTTGCGCCAGGTGATCGAGGAAGTGCAGGCTTCCGAAAAGCCGATCATCCTGTTCATCGACGAAGCGCATACGCTGGTCGGCGCGGGCGGCGCGGCGGGCACGGGCGACGCGGCGAACCTGCTGAAGCCGGCGCTCGCGCGCGGCACGCTGCGCACCGTCGCGGCGACGACATGGGCGGAGTACAAGAAGCACATCGAAAAAGACCCGGCGCTCACGCGCCGCTTCCAGGTCGTGCAGGTGCCGGAACCGGACGAGACGAAGGCGATCCTCATGATGCGCGGCATCACGTCGACGATGGAAAAGCATCACAAGGTGCAGGTGCTGGATGAGGCGCTGGAAGCGGCCGTGCGGCTGTCGCACCGCTACATTCCCGCGCGCCAGTTACCGGACAAGGCGGTGAGCCTGCTCGACACCGCTTGCGCGCGCGTCGCGGTAAGCCAGCATGCGACACCGCCTTCCGTCGACGATTCCAGAAAGCGCATTGCCGCGCTTGAAACGGAGCTGGAAATCATCGGACGTGAGACCGCGGTCGGCATCGATACGGGCGAACGGCTTGCGGCGGCGACCGAACGCGTGACGGCCGAACGCGCGCGTCTGACTGAACTCGAAGCGCGCTGGGAGGCGGAAAAGGAACTGGTTACGCGCATCCTCGAGCTGCGCGCGCAATTGCGCAACGAGACCGGCAAGGTCGAAGGCGCAGTTGAAGCAGCCCCCTCGGCGCCTGCGGATGACGCCGCACGCGAAGCGCGCCTTGCCGAACTGCGGGAATTACAGGCGAAGCTCGCAGAGGACCAGGGCGACGATCCGCTGATCCTGCCAACCGTCGACCAGCAGGCGGTCGCCTCGGTGGTGCAGGACTGGACGGGGATTCCCGTGGGCCGAATGGTCCGCAATGAGATCGAGAACGTGCTGAAGCTCGCCGAGAACCTGAACAAGCGGATCATCGGCCAGGGCCACGCGACCGAGATGATCGCGCGGCGCATCCAGACTTCGCGCGCCGGCCTCGACAATCCGAACAAGCCGATCGGCGTGTTCATGCTCGCCGGCACGTCCGGTGTCGGCAAGACGGAAACCGCGCTGGCGCTCGCCGAAGTGCTGTACGGCGGCGAACAGAACGTCATCACGATCAACATGAGCGAGTATCAGGAAGCGCATACGGTGTCGTCGCTCAAGGGCGCGCCGCCGGGCTACGTCGGCTATGGCGAAGGCGGCGTGCTGACCGAAGCGGTGCGGCGCCGGCCCTATAGCGTCGTGCTGCTCGACGAAGTGGAAAAGGCGCATCCTGATGTGCACGAGATCTTCTTCCAGGTGTTCGACAAGGGCTGGATGGAGGACGGCGAAGGGCGTGTGATCGACTTCAAGAACACGCTGATTCTGCTCACGACCAACGCCGGCACCGACCTGATCACGAACCTGTGCAAGGACCCCGAACTGATGCCCGAGCCAGAGGGCATCGCGAAGGCGCTGCGCGAGCCGCTGCTGAAGGTGTTTCCGCCCGCGCTGCTCGGGCGGGTGGTCGTGATTCCCTACTACCCATTGTCCGATGAGATGCTCGGCGCGATCATCCGTTTGCAGCTCGGGCGAATCGAAAAGCGCGTGCGTGCGACGCACAAGATTCCGTTTTCGTATGACGACGACGTCGTGAAGCTGATCGCGAGCCGCTGCACGGAACTGGAAAGCGGCGGCCGGATGATCGACGCGATCCTGACGAACACACTGCTGCCGCATATCAGCAACGAGTTCCTCAAGCGGATGATGAACGGTGCGACAGTGTCGAAGGTGCAGATCGGCGCGCGCGATGGCGAGTTCGTCTACACGTTCGATTGATGAGGCGGCCGGATCGGCCCGTTTCGTTTGACGGAGTATTCGTATGCCGCAACAAGTCAGCATGGGCGCGACGCTGCAGTGCTCGTTCGGCGCAGCGCCGTCGACGCTCGTCGTCCTGCCGGTGAATCGCGTGATGGGCGAGGGGCCGCCCGCGGCCAACATCATGGACCACGTGCCGCTCGTCAATATCATGCCGTTCGGCGTCTGCAGTTCGATAGCCAACCCGACGGTGGCCGCCGCGACGACAGCGGCGCTCGGCGTGCTGACACCGATGCCGTGCGTGCCCGCGACGATGTCGCCATGGGTGACGGGCGCGCCTACCGTGCTGCTCGGCAATCAGCCGTCGCTCGACAACGTATCGAAGTGCATGTGCAACTGGGGCGGCGTGGTCACGATCGTCAACCCGGCCACCGTCAAGACAATGATTCCGTGACATGACCAGCCAAGCCACCGACCGACACGTCACCGTCAGTTGCGCGCCTGCCGGCAGCGACCTGCTGTTTCTGCGCCTGACCGGCCATGAGGAGCTGGGCCGGTTGAGCGAGTTTCATCTGGACCTGCTCAGCACGAGCAACGACCTGAAGCCGGGCGACCTGCTCGGCCAGGACATCTCGGTGGCGATCGACTTGCCGTCCGAAGGCGAGCGGCAGATCAACGGCATCGTTACCTCATTTCGCCTCCTCGCGCCCGGCGACAAGACCCGCAACCGGATGGCCCGCTACGAAGCGATGGTGCGCCCCCGGCTGTGGCTGCTCACGCGCGCGTCGCACTGCCGCTTCTTTCACGAGATGACGGTGCCCGACATCATCGCGAAGGTGTTGCAGGACTATGACGTCGACCTGAGCAACAAATGCTCGGCGACCTATCCGTCGCTGGAGCATTGTGCGCAATATCGCGAGACCGATTTCGCGTTCGTCAGCCGGCTGATGGAGCACGAGGGCATCTACTACTACTTCGAGCACAAAGGCGGCAAGCACACGCTCGTGATGACCGATTCCGCGGACGTCCATACGTCGATCGATCACTACGCGACGATTTCGTACGACGGTTGGTACGAACCCGTGCAGGAGAAGGAGTGCGTGTATCAATGGTCGTCGGGCGCGGAGTTGCAGACGGGCAAGTACGAAGTTAACGAGTACGACTTCGAGAAACCGTCGTCGAGCAACCAGCAGGGCCTGCTGTCGCGCGCGACGAGGCCGAAAGTCTACGATCCGCCGGTGTACACGATGCAGGAGCATCTGAGCGGCCACATCGAGTCGAGCGACGGCGATCGTTACGCGAAAGTCGGCGTGGAAATCCGCCAGGCGCGCAACGACAGCATCAGCGGGCGCACGAGCGCGCGCGGTGTCTGGCCAGGGGGGCTCTTCAAGCTGCAGGAACATGCGTGCGATGCGCAGAATCACGATTATTTGGTGGTCAGCGCCGAGTACGAAATCAACTCGGACAGCTACCTCTCGAATGATCGCGATCAGAGCGCGCTGCCGTTCTTCGATTGCAGCTTCACCGCGCTGCGCAAGGAGAACCAGTTCCGCGCCGAACGCATCACGCCGCGCCCCGTTGTCGCGGGCCCGCAAACCGCGATGGTGGTCGGCCCCGACGGCGACGAGATCCTGACCGACAAATATGGCCGCATCAAGGTGCAGTTTCACTGGGAGCAGTTCGCGCCGCCCTCCGATGCCAGCGAACGGATGAAGCGCTGCTGGGTGCGCGTATCGCACAGTTGGGCGGGCAAGCGCTGGGGCACGTTCTTCATTCCGCGCATCGGCCAGGAGGTGCTGGTCGATTTCATCGAAGGCGATCCGGACCGGCCGCTCGTCACGGGCTGTGTGTACAACGCGAACACGATGCCGCCATACGACCTGCCGGCGAACTCCGCGCTCTCGACACTGAAAAGCAACTCGACCAAAGGTGGCGGCGGGTTCAACGAAATGCGCTTCGACGACACGAAGGGCAGTGAGCAACTGTTCTTTCATGCGGAGAAAGACCACGAAACGTGGATCAAGAACGATACGCTGGCGAATGTCGGCAACGACCGGCATCTGAAGGTTACCGGCAACGAATTCATCGCGGTGACGGGTGCACGGCACGACGCGGTAACGGGTGACCGGAACGCAAAAGTGGACGGCAACGATTCGCTGAACGTCAGCCAGAAACTGCAGGAAAAAGTCGGCATGGACTACGCGCTCGACGCGGGCATGAATGTGCATATCAAAGCCGGCATGAATGTCGTGATTGAAGCGGGCGTAAGTATTACGCTCAAGGCAGGCGGCGCGTTCGTGGTGGTGGGGCCAGCGAGCGTCGCGGTATCGGGCACGCCGATCCTGTTGAATTCCGGCGGTTCGGCCGGCTCCGGCAGCGGCTCGTCGCCGACCGCGCCGACTGCGCCGAAGGACGCCGACGATGGCACGAAGAAGCTCAAATCATGACGCGATGCTTGGCCATTGGGGCCGGGGAGACAAGTGAACGATCCGATTCTTTCGTTGCGCGTCGCGCGCTTCAATGACGAGCCGGTCGCCGAGCCGATCGCGGTCGAGTTCGGACCGGCGGGCGGGACGATTGGCCGCGCGACCGATTGCACGCTGGTGTTGCCCGACCAGCAGCGCGCGATTTCGCGCGTGCATGCGCGGATCGAGTTCCGCGGCGGCGAGTATTTGTTGTGCGATCTCGGCAGCAACCCGAGCGTGCTGAACCAGCGCGCGCTGGGCGGCACACGCGAGGCGCGGCTCGCGAACGGCGACCGTCTGATGATCGGCACGTATCTGCTCGAAGTGACGATTGCGGAACGCGTGGCGGGCGTGCGCAGCGTGACAGGCCTGTCCGATCCGCTGGCAGCGGTGAAAGTGCTAGGCGGACCGTTGCCGGCCGATGGGCAAGGCGACCCGTTTGGTCTTGGCTCGCTCGATCCTCTCGGACAGCCCGCGTTTGGCGAGCGCGCCGGGATTGCGTCGGGGCCGCGCTACGCGGGCTCGGAAAGCGATCATGTCGCGCCGGAGTTTCAGGCGTTCTCCGCGCCCGTCGCGGCGCCGCGTGCGCCTGCGCCTGCCTCTGCGCCGCCCATCGCACCGGGTGCAGCGACACCTTCGTCCTCCGGCATTCCCGCTGATTACGATCCGCTCGCGGACGTGCTCGCGCAATGGGAAAAGCCGGCGCAGCCCGGCGGCGTGCCAGCGGGCGCAGCGCACACGTCGCCGCTTTTTGCTCCGTCGCCGTCTGCGACGTCCAATGCGTCCGCGTTTGCGTCGAACTTTGCGCCAGCGCAGGCGCCCGCGCCGCAGGTTCCCGCGTCGCAAAACGGGCCCACTGGCTTGCCCCAAAGCCTGCTCGATGGTCCCGTCGGTGGCGCTGCAACGCCGTTCGATGATCTGCTTGCGCCATCCGCAAACCCACTCATTCCGGAAGATCTCACCGAGATCGCGCCTGCTTCTTCGTTGCCTGATGCTGCACGGTCTGCTCGCGTCGCGCCTGCGCCTGCGCCTGCTCCTGCGCAGCCAGCGGTGCAGCAACCATCGCCCACACAACGCGAACCCGAGCCAGCCCCCGCTGCGATGGCCGCGCCCGCCCCCAAGGCAAGCGCCCCCGCGCCGGCCGTCCAGCCTGAACCCGCGCCGCCGCGCGCCGCGGTTCCGGATGGCGACACGTTCGCGGCGCTGCTCGAAGGGCTTGGCCTCGACCCGTCACGCGCGCCGAACCTGCCGCCCGCCGAACTCGCGCGACTGGTCGGCATGATGCTGCGCGAGGCGCTGCGCGGCACGATGGCCGTGCTGCGCGCCCGTTCGATGACGCGGCGCGAGGCACGCCTCGACGTCACGCTGATCGTTGCGCGCGACAACAATCCGCTGAAATTTTTCCCCGATGTCGACAGCGCGCTCGCGCAGATGCTCACGGGCCGCGGCGCCGGTTACCTGCCTCCCGCCGAAGCGCTCGAGCGCGCGTTCGACGACATCGAGTCGCACGAACTGGCGGTGATCGTCGGCATGCGCGCGGGGTTGGCCGAAGTGCTCAGCCGTTTCGATCCCGCCAGCATCGAAGCGCAATTGAAAGCGGGCGGGGTGATCGACAAGGTGTTGTCGAACCGCAAGGCGAAACTGTGGGACCTGTTCGTCGAAAGGCAAGCAGACGTTTCGCGTGAAGCAGAAGACGATTTTCAGAGACTGTTCGGCAAGGCGTTCAACGATGCGTACGAAGCGCAGATCGACGCGCTGCACGCCGCGCGCAAAAGCAGCAAGACGGACCCCACTAGCCACCACTGACCCCTTCTCATCACGAGAAGGCCACGAGAAAGACACGAGAAAAAATGTCCTGGAACAGCAAAGTCATCTGGTCGGAGGGGATGTTCCTGCAGCCGCAGCATCTGCAGCAGCACGACCGTTATCTGCAGACCCAGCTGGAAACGCGGGCTGCCGGTCTGCGTCCGTACAGCTGGGGGCTGACCGTGCTCGAGATCGACGAGCAACTGCTCAAGCTCGGCAAGGTCGCGCTCCTGTCGTGCGCCGGTGTGATGCCCGACGGCACGCCATTCAATCTGCCCGCCGACGACGATCTGCCCGAACCGCTCGAGATTCCGGAAGGCACGCGTAACACGCTGGTCGCGCTGGCGCTGCCGGTGCGCCGTCCGGGCATTGCCGAGACGGGCAACGAAGCCAGCGAGGAAAACTTCGCGCGGCATCGCGTGGCCGAACTCGAAGTCGGCGACAGTAATGATCCGAATGCCGCCCCGGCGCTGATGCAGATCGGCAGGCTGCGCGTGCGGCTCGCACTCGAACCGGACGTCGCGAATGCGTATGCGGTGCTCGGCATCGCGCGCGTTGTCGAGCGGCTGCCCGACAACCGCGTCGTGCTAGAGAACGACTATAGCGCGCCGTGTCTCGACTACCGGGTCGGGCGGCGTCTCGCCGCGTTTGTCGACGACCTCGTCGGCCTGCTGCACCAGCGCGGCGAGGCGCTCGCTTCGCGTCTTGCGCAGCCGGGTGTGACGGGCGTCGCGGAAGTGTCGGACTTCCTGCTGCTGCAACTGATCAACCGCCACGAGCCGCTCGCCGCCCACCTGTCGACGATGACAGGGCTGCATCCGGAAGCGCTGTACCAGATCTCGGTGCAACTGGCGGGAGAACTCGCCACGTTCAGCCAGCCGACCAAGCGCCCGCCAGCGTACCCGGTCTACCGGCATGACCGGCTGCGGGAAACCTTCGCGCCGGTGATCGACGATCTGCGCGCGTCGCTCAGCATGGTGATGGACCCGCACGCGGTGCCGATTCCGCTCGAAGAGCGCAAGTTCGGCCTGCGTGTCGCCCTCGTGCCGGACAAGAACCTGTTCACTTCGGCGACCTTCGTGCTGGCCGTTCGTGCGCAGATGCCAGCCGAGCACATCCTGACCGGCTTCGCGCCGCAGGTGAAGATTGGGCCGATCGAGCGCATTCGCGATCTCGTGAATCTGCAGTTGCCCGGCGTCGGGCTGCGTGCGCTACCTGTCGCGCCACGCCAGTTGCCGTTTCATGCGGGATTCACGTACTTCGAGCTTGATCGCGGCAACGAATTGTGGAAGCAGTTCGCGACCTCCGCCGGCATGGCGTTGCACGTCGCGGGCGACTTTCCGGGGCTGGCGATGGAGTTTTGGGCCATTCGCCGCTGACGCATTGATCGAGGACACTCATCGTGACTCCAGACGAACCACGTGGTCCACTCGAGGATCCTGGCGCGACGATTCTGATTCCGACACCCGGGGGCGCGCGTGCCGCTTTTGTCGCCGCCGCGGCGACCGCAGCGCCGATCTCGACGCTGACGGGCGGCCTCAATCCGTTGCTGCGCGCGGCCAATCCGCTGCTCGAGCTGGCGGTTCCGCTGCGTCAGCTGCCGACCCATCCGAACGTCGAAGAGTTGCGCACGCAACTGATCCAGATGATGCGCACGTTCGAAACGCAAGGGCGCGCGAACGGCATCGACGACGAGAAGCTCGGCGCATCGCGCTACTGCCTGTGTACGTTCCTCGACGAGGCGATCTCGAGCACGCCGTGGGGCGCGGGGATGTGGGCGAGCCGCAGCCTGCTCGTGACGTTTCATAACGAGGCGTCGGGTGGCGAGCGCTTTTTCCTGATCCTGCAGCGACTCGCGCAGAACCCCACCGGGAATGCCGATGTGCTCGAGCTGATCTACGTGATTCTCGGGCTGGGCTTCGAGGGCCGCTACCGGCTGATCGACGGCGGCCGCACGCAGTTAGACACGATCCGCGAGCGGCTCGAAACGATGATCCGTTCGCAGCGGGGCGCCGCCGAACGCGATCTGTCGGTGCACTGGCTGCCCGAGAAGGCGGAGCGCAAGCCGCTGTTGCAACTGGTGCCACTGTGGGTCGCCGCCGCGATCGCCTGCGTGGTGCTCGTCGCCGTGCATCTGGTGCTGAGCCTGCGCCTGAACGACGAGTCCGATCGCGTGTTCGCGGCGCTGCATGGCGTACGCGTCGCGCCGCAGCCGCTCGCCGCGAAAGCCGCGCCGCCGCCGCCCGCGCTCGCGCCGAAGCTGTCGCAGTTTCTCGCGCCGGAAATCGCGCAGGGGCTCGTGCGCGTCTCCGAACTGCCGGACCGGACCGTCGTCGAGATCAAAGGCGATGGGCTGTTCGCGTCGGGCAGCGCGGAGCTCGAATCGGCATATATGCCGTTGATCCAGCGCATCGGCGATGCGCTCAAGGACGTGCCGGGCAACGTCGTCGTCGCCGGGCATACGGACAACCAGCGGCTGCTGTCGGCGCGTTTCCCGTCGAACTGGCATTTGTCGCAGGCACGCGCAGATGTCGTCAAGGACATGCTCGCCGCGCGCACCGGCTCGCCGGGGCGTTTCGTAGCCGAAGGCCGCGGCGACACCGAGCCGATCGCGCCGAACGATTCACCTGCGAACCGCGCGAAGAACCGCCGCGTCGATATCACCATACTTGCGCCGGGGGCAGCATCGTGAGTCCGCTCGCCCTCCGTGCGCCGCACCTTGAAGGTGGTTGCTCATGAAACTGCTTGGCTGGTTCATGCGGCCGATCGTGCTGTCGTTTCTCGGCGTGCTGGCGCTTGCACTGATCGTCTGGATCGAAGGGCCGTTGCTGGCGTTTGCGGGCAAGGCGCCGCTCGAATCGGCCGCGAGCCGCTGGATCGTGATCGCCGTGCTGTTCGCGCTATGGGTGCTCTACTGGGGCGTGCGCTGGCTGCTCGTGCGGCTCGCAAACGTGAAGTTCACGCGAGTGGTCGCCGAGGAGGCGCCGCAACCCGGCAGGAAGGAATCGGAAGCCGATGTCGCCGCGCTGAAGCAGCGCTTCGACGAGGCGATGACGATCCTGCGCAAGGCGCGCGTCAAGGGGCGCTTCGGTAGCCAGTACGTCTACCAGTTGCCGTGGTACATGTTCGTCGGCGCGCCCGGCACCGGCAAGACGACGGCACTGCTGCATTCGGGCCTCAAGTTTCCGCTCGCCGAGCGGCTTGGCAAGCAGGCAGTGGGCGGTGTTGGCGGCACGCGCAATTGCGACTGGTGGTTCACCGACGATGCGGTGCTGCTCGACACTGCCGGCCGCTTTACCACTCAGGACAGCTTCGCCGAAGCTGACCAGGCCGCATGGGGCGGCTTTCTGCAACTGTTGCGCAAATACCGGCCGCGACGGCCGCTGAACGGTGTGATCGTCGCGCTGTCGGTGCAGGATCTGCTGCAGCTATCCGACACGCAGCGCACGGTGCAGGCAGGTGCGGTGCGCGAACGGCTCAAGGAGTTGTACACCCGCCTTGGGATGCGCTTTCCCGTCTACGTTGTCGTGACGAAGTGCGACCTGCTGGCGGGGTTCGCGGAATTCTTCGATGACCTCGGCCGCGACGAGCGTGAACAGGTGTGGGGCGTGACGTTCCCTTACGTCGCGCAGGGCGGCCCGGACGAAGCGCTGGCGTCATTCCCCGGCGAGTTCGCCGCGCTCGAGAAGCAGCTGCAGGCCCGTGTGTTGCACCGTATGCAGCAGGAGACCGACACGCGCCGGCGTGCGCTCGTGTACGGTTTTCCGCAGCAGTTCGCCGGCCTCGAAAACATGCTGACGGGCTTCCTGCAGGAAACGTTCAGCACGTCGCGCTTCGATGAGGCGGCGCTGCTGCGCGGCGTCTACTTCACGAGCGGCACCCAGGAAGGCCGGCCGATCGACCGCGTGATGAGCGCGGTCGCGTCGGCGCTCGGTTTGCAGCGTCAGGTCGTGTTGCCGGACCCGGCAAGCGGACGGGCGTACTTCATCACGCGGTTGATGCGTGACGTGATTTTCCAGGAAGCCGGGCTGGCAGGCACCAACCCGAAACTGGAGCGTCGCCGCACGTGGCTGCAGCGCATCGCGCTCGGTTTGATTGGCATTGCGGTGGTGCTCGCGCTGGTGCTGTTCTTCGTCAGCTATCAGCGCAACCGCGCTTATATCGCCAATGTCGAGCAGCATGTGACCGAACTGCAGAAGCTCGCGCAGAACACCCGCGCGGGCGACGATCCGCTCGCGCTGCTGCCGTTGCTCAATGCGGCGCGAGATCTGCCTGGCGGCTACGCGGATCGCAACAAGAGCGTGCCGTGGCTGTCGCGGCTCGGGCTGTACCAGGGCGACAAACTAGGCCTTGAAGCGCAGGCGAGCTACCGGCGTCTGCTCAAGCAGACCTTGCTGCCGCTCGTCGTGCACAGGATGGAAGACGAACTGCGGCGCGGCGACGCGAACAATCCCGACTTTCAGTACGAGGTGCTGCGCGCGTATCTGATGCTCGGCGATTCGGCCCACTTCGACGCCGATTCCGTGCGGCTGTGGGCTGACATCGACTGGCGGCGCGGGCCGTTGAGCAATGCGAGCGACGATCAGCGCAATGACATCGACAGTCATCTAGCGGCGCTGTTCCAGCCCGCGCAGTTCGACGCGTCGCTGCCGCTCGACAAGGACCTGATCGCGCAGGCGCGCACGACGCTCGCCAAGATGCCGCTCGCGCAACGCATGTTCAATCGCGTCGCGCGCGATCTCGAACAGGCGAAGCTGCCGCCATTCAGCGTCGCGGCCGCCGCCGGTCGCAACGCGGCGCTGGTGCTTGTCAGAAAGAGTGGTGCGCCGCTGACGCGCGGCGTCTCCGGCGCCTATACGCGGGCGGGGTATCAGAAGTTTGGCCAGTTGCGCGACGAGGCCGTAGTCGATGTCGCCAAGGACAACTGGGTGCTCGGTCGCGAGGAATCCGTACTCACGCCAAACGGCATCGACGATCTGAAGTCGGCGATGACGCAGCTGTACTACGACGAGTACATCAAGCAATGGGACGCGCTGCTGGCGGATGTCGCAGTGGTGCCGTTCGATGGCGTGGAGAAGGGTGCGCGCGTGGCGAACGTGCTCGCCGCGCCCGATTCGCCGTTGAAGGCGTTCATGCTCGCTGCCTCCCAGGAGACCACGCTCGGCACGGTGAAGACGGGTGGCTCGCTGGTCGAACAGGGCGTTGGCGCGTTGGGCAACAAGCTCGATGCGGTGAAGAAGCGGCTCGAAAACGCGCTTGGCAACCAGCCGGACGATGCGGCGCCGCCGCCCGCCCAGGTCAATCCCGTCGATGCGCACTTTCAGGCGCTGCACGAACTCGCGGGCAAGCCAGGTGCGGCGGGTCCCGTGCCGCTCGATACGCAACTCGCGGCGCTGAAGGACGCGGCGTCGTATCTCGAAGCGTCCGACGCGGCGCGCAAGCAAGGACTGCCCGCGCCGCCGGGCGACGCGCTGAACAAGCTGAAACAGGTCGCGCAGGGCGCGCCCGCGCCGCTCGCGGGTATCGCCAACGACGTCGCGAACGGCGGCTCGACGCTGATGGTAGGCGGCGAACGCGCGCGGTTGAATGCGTTGTGGCAGGCCAATGTCGCGCAGCTTTGCCGGCAGGCGCTCGATGGCCGCTATCCGCTGGTACGCGGCTCCAACCGGGATGCAGCGCCCGACGACTTCGGGCGGATACTCGGGCCTGGCGGTTTGATCGACGACTTTTTCCAGAAGAACCTGGCCACCCTGGTCGACATGTCGGGGCCGCAATGGCGCTGGCGCACGGGCGCCGATTCGCTCGGCATCCCGGTGGACGTGCTCGCGCAGTTCCAGTGGGCTGCGCAGATCAGGGACGCATTTTTCCGCGCGGGCGGGCGCGACGTGTCGGTTCGCTTCACGCTCAAGGTGCTCGATATCGATCCTGCCATCGACCACGCCACCATCGATATCGACGGGCAGCAACTGGTTGCCGCCCATGTGGATCAATCGATGGTGTTCCAGTGGCCGAGCGGCAAAGGCACCGGACAGGCGCATGTCGATTTCGACCCATCGGGGGATTCCGCGCGGGCGGATGGGCCGTGGGCGCTGTTGCATCTGATGGACAACGCGCGCTTGCAGCCGACCGCGCAAGCGGACCGCTTCAAGATGACCTTCGAAACGGACGGACACCCGCTCGTGCTTCAGCTTGACGCGAGCAGCGTGACGAATCCGTTCCGTCGTGGGGTGTTCGAACAGTTCCGTTGTCCTGACCGGTTATGAGTGGGTTCGTCGCAGAGGGGCCTGGTTTTTTCGGCAAGGTGCGCACGCATGGGGACTTTGTCACGCGGCGCTTGCCGGCGGCGTTCATCACGCCGTGGGATGCGTGTTTGCAGCAGGGCATGTTGTTCGCGCAGCGATGGTTCGACGCGCAGTGGTTGCCCGTTTATCTGAATGCGCCGATCTGGTGTTTTGCGCTCGGCGCGGACGTGTGCGGCGAGTCGGCATGGGCGGGTGTGCTGATGCCGGGTGTCGACCGGGTAGGGCGCTACTTTCCGTTCACGCTCGCCGCGCCGCTCGCGCGCGACGATACCGCGAACTGGCTGGGCGGGGCGCAGGCCTGGTACGACGAGGCCATGCGGCGCGCGCTATCGACGCTCGACGCGGACTTCGTGCTGGAGCGTTTCGATGCGCAGCTCGATGCGTGGGGGCCTTTGACTGCGGCGCCAGCGCAAACCGCTGCGCCAGCGTGGCGGCTGTATCCGGTGGAAGAGGAGGGACACGAAGCGAACGAAACGGAACAGGCTGGCGGCGCCCCCGACCGCTTCTCCGCGTTGCTCGCGCTCTACGCGACGGCGGGATCGGGCGCGTGGTGGACGGAAGGGTCGAGCGCGGTGCCCGCGTCGTTGCTGGCAGGGACGGGCTTGCCGGATGGCGAGCGCTTCGTCGGGCTGCTCGACAAGGCGCGCAACGGCTGGCCGTCGGTTGTCGAATTACGGTTGTGAGAACCGCTCGAAGGTCCAAAGCGGTAGACAGTGTACGCATTGATGGGAGGTCGGGGTATGTCTGGCTCAATCGTTTCGTTTCTGAGGGGACGTCCAGCGCGCGGGGCGTGGGTCGTCGCGCTGTGTGTGGTCGCGTGCGCGAGTGTCGCTCATGCGGAAGACCCGGTGGTCAAGGAGCAGGACATCGATGAAAATTCGGTGACCAAAGCGCTGACGCCGGAGGATAACGACAACATCGTCACGCGTGGCTTCGTGCTGTCGAACAAGCCCGGTGCGGCGGCGAAGCCGGCGGCCCCGGCGAAGGCGGCATCGCTGCAGATGCTGATCACGTTCACGACCAACTCGTCGACGCTCACCGACACCGCACAAGCCGCGCTCGACAAGGTGGCTCACGCGCTGCAATCGGACCGGCTGGCGGCGTATCGCTTCCGTGTCGAGGGGCACGCGGACCCGCGCGGTGCGGCCGATGCAAACATGAAGCTGTCGCAAGACCGCGCTGCCGCCGTCGTCGAGTATTTGACGCAGAAGGACGGTATCGCGGCCGAGCGTTTGACGTCCGTCGGCAAGGGATCGTCAGAGCCGCTGAACAAACGCAATCCGACCGCGCCGGAAAACCGTCGCGTGACGATCGTTACTGTGACGAACTAGGCGCGAGCGGCCGTAGTGGCGGCGATGACAATTTCCTGCAAACACGGCATCAGGTTGACGGCGGCCTGCGCGCTCTCGTTGTCGGCGGGGTGGTCCGCAGACAACGCATGCGCGCAGGCGGGCAGCGCGCGGCTCGAAATGCAGAGCGAGCACGTCGACATCCGGCGCATTCCGATCGCTCAGCTCAATGCGTCGTTGCCGGGCGACGCCAGGCTCGCGCTCTTTGCGATTGCCGACCGTCCGGGATTGTATGTGATGCACGCGCCGAGCCTGACCGAGCAGGGCGCGATGTTTTCACGAGTGGTCGCGTTATTCGAGCGCCGCGACATGCCGCACGATCGTATCGTGACGATGGCAGCGATCGCGACTCACGCGCGGCGCTTCGGCACGGACCCGGCGGGACTGACGGCGGGCAATAATTTCAGCGCGGTCGAACTCGCGCACTTCTTCGACCTGGCGCATCAACAGCGTCTGGAATTGACGCCGGGCGAACGTACGCTGCAACGCGTGGTCGTGCAAATGGGGCTGATCGTCGAGCGCGATGGCAACTGGCAGGCACGCAGCACGCATGATTTTCTGATCACGATTCCGGGGCTGGGTCCGGCGCCCGGCGGCGAGATGATCGATGCGCCCGTGCGGGCGGCGATCCTCAGCCATGAACTGGGTCACTGGCAATATTTCTCGAACGATGCGTACGCGCACGCATGCCGCTCGTTCTGGTGGCACGAACTCAGCTACGCGGAACGCGCGGAACTGACCCGCCAGCTCGAGGGCATGGGCTACGATCCGAGCGACAGGATCGTCATCGATGAGATGCAGGCGTATTTGCTGCATACGCCGGCGCGTTATATGCCGTTTGCGGACGTGCCAGGGCCAGCCGGAGTCGATATCGCGAAGATACGCAACAAGCTGCAGAAAACCGTGACCACGGCTAGTCGATGACACGACGAGGTGATCGATGATCGATCGTAGGTCGTTGATCGCTACTCCAACGTCCGTATCGAGTTGCTGATACCTCTCGCGCAGTCGATAACGGCAGGAGCGAGCTTCTGCCGAGCGTCTTCGAAAGTCCATCTGCTTGTGGGCGCAACCACATGCACGGCAGCAACGGGGCGCCCCTGGCTGCCGACCACGGGCGCTGCGATCGACATATCGCCGATGAACAGTTCCTCGCGGTTTGTTGCATAGCCTTGCTGACGAGCTTCCACCAGCCTTTCGCCGAGCGTCGCGAGATCCGTCACGGTGTTCGCCGTAAACGCCACGCGGTTCATCTGTTCCAGGCGCGTGAGCGCCTCGTCGACGGGCAATGCACACAAAAATGCCCGCCCGCTGCCTGTGCAATACATCGGGATGCGGCTGCCGATGGGCATGTGTATCGGCACGAACTTCGTCGACACAAAACGTGACACGTAGACCATCTCATCGTCGTCCGGCTCGGTCAGATTCGTGGTTTCGCCCGTGATGTTCGTGAGCTCCGACAGGAACGGATTCGCGACGTCGATCAGCGTGTCGGCAGCGAGATAGTTGAAGCCGATCTGCATGACGCGCGGCGTGAGCTGATAGCGGCGCGTCAACGGATGCTTGCGGACATAGCCGAGCTTTTCGAGCGTGTAGACCATCCGCTGCGCCGAACTCTTCGACATCGACGTCGCGTCCGCGACTTCAGCCAGCGTCATCGTGCGGCGCTTCGCGCTGAACGCGCGCAGCACGCTCAAACCCTTTTCCAGCGACTGATTGAAAAGCAGGTCCGGGCCGCTTTGGGCGCCGTCTTCGGCAGGCGGAAGGTTCATTGTCGTCTCAATCTTGAACGTGATATTCCATCATAGCGTATCGCATATCGATACACAAAAATCTCTTTTCGATTTTTTTGATTCGATTATGATTGTCTGGCGGTCACAAAACGAAATCAGCCAGCGCGTCCTCGCTGGCTCCTGCCAGGAGATATGCATGGTTACGTTCGTCAAACGCTTCACCCTGTTTGCAGTTGGTCTTACCGCCTCTTTCGCGATTGCGTCGGGTGCCGTGCATGCCGCCGAACCGACCTACAAGGTCGGTGCAACGGCCACGGGCGTGCCGTTCACGTTTCTCGACATCAAGTCGAATTCGATCCAGGGGATGATGGTCGATGCCGTCACTGCCGCCGGCCGCGCGGCCGGCTTCAAGGTCGAAGTGCAGCAGAACGTGTTCTCGGCGCTGATTCCGTCGTTGACCACGCAGAAGATCGACATCATTTCCGCGGCGATGCTCAAGACGCCGGCGCGCCAGCAGATCGTCGATTTCTCCGACACCGTCTATTCGTACGGCGAAGGTCTCGTCGTGAAGGCCGATGACAAAGGCCATTACACGTCGATGGACGACTTCAAGGGCGAAGTGGTCGGCGCGCAGGTCGGCACCGCGTTCGTCGATGCGCTGAACAAGAAGGGCATCTTCAAGGAAGTCCGCACCTACGATTCCGTCGCGGACATTATGCGCGACGTCGCGCTCGGTCGCATCAAGGCAGGCTTCGCGGATCAGCCTATCGTCGCGTATCAGTTGCAGCAGGGTGCCAACACGCAGGTGCGGCTCGTGCCCGAGTATCAGTCGGCTGTGAAAGGACAGGTGTGCTTCATCGTGCGCAAGGGCGACACGGCGACACTGGAACAGCTGAATAGCGCGATCAGGAAGATGAAGGCCGACGGCACGCTGCAGCAGATCCTGCAGAAATGGCACATGAGCTGAACGGCACGCCGTATCGCTGCATTCGAACCTGTCCGCGTGTGAATGCGCGCGGACGATCTGCCAGGCGTGTCGGGAGGCGCGATGTTTTTGCAGAACGCAATCGATTTTCTGCCGATCCTGCTGAAGGGCGCAGTCATCACCATCGAGATCACGGCCTGCGCATTCGTGCTCAGTTCAATCCTCGGTCTGGTGCTTGCCTTGCTGAAAGTGTCGCGCAACCGCGCGGCATCGACGTTCGGCAGCACCGTGATCAATCTGATCCGCGGGCTGCCGATCATTGTGCAGCTGTTTTATATCTACTTCGTGCTGCCCGACATGGGGGTACAACTGTCCGCGTTTCAGGCGGGCGTGATTGGTCTGGGCATCGCGTATTCGGCGTATCAGGCGGAGAACTTCCGCGCGGGCATCGAGGCGATCGATCATGGGCAGATCGAAGCCGCGCACGCGATCGGCATGCGTGGGCCACTGATCATGCGGCGCGTGGTGCTGCCGCAGGCGTTCAGGATCGCGTTGCCGCCCTATGGCAATACGCTGGTGATGTTGCTGAAAGATTCGTCGGTGGCATCGACTATCACCGTCGCCGAAATCACGCGCGCCGGGCAACTGATTGCATCGTCGACGTTCCAGAACATGACGGTCTACACGCTCGTCGCGCTGCTCTATCTGGTGCTGAGCCTGCCGCTGATGTTCGGCGTCAACCAGATCGGCAAGCGGCTCGCCGTGAGGAGAAGCCGATGATCGAGATCAATGGAATATACAAGCGCTTTCACAATCAGGAAGTGCTAAAGGGCGTGAGTTTGAGCGTGAAGGCGGGTGAAGTAGTGTGCCTGATCGGACCGTCGGGCTCAGGCAAATCGACGGTGCTGCGCTGTATCAACGGCTTCGAGACCTACGACGCGGGCTCGATTACGTTCGACGGTGTGCGTGTCGATGCGCACGCGAAGAATATTCATGAACTGCGCATGCGCGTAGGCATGGTGTTTCAGCGCTTCAATCTGTTTGCGCATCGGACCGCGCTCGAAAACGTCATGGAAGGCCCGGTGTACGTGCGCCGCACGCCCATCGCGCAGGCTCGCGAGCAGGCGCGGCAACTGCTCGACAAGGTCGGCCTGTCGCACCGGATGAATGCCTTTCCCGCGGAACTGTCGGGCGGCCAGCAGCAACGTGTTGCCATCGCGCGTGCGCTCGCGATGGAGCCGGAAGCATTGCTCTTCGACGAACCGACGTCCGCGCTCGATCCCGAACTCGTCGGCGAAGTGCTCAACGTGATGCGCTCGCTTGCGCGCGACGGCATGACCATGGTCGTCGTTACGCACGAGATGGCATTTGCACGCGAGGTAGCCGATCGCGTGTGTTTCCTGCACGGCGGCACGATCTGCGAGACGGGTCCCGCACGCGATGTACTGACCGCCCCCCGGCATCCGCGCACACAGGAATTTCTGCGGCGTCTGCTTTCGTCCAGCGACCCTCACGCTACTGCCAACCAGAGCTGAACATGATCGAAGTGAAAGAGGGGGCCGCGCTGCCCGATTCGCTGTGGGCCGCGACGGCGCAGCCTGCGCCTGACACACCGCCGCTTCGTGAATCGGCGTCATTCGACGTAGCGATTATCGGTGCGGGTTTTACCGGTCTGTCGACAGCCCTGCATCTGGCCGAACGCGGCGTTAAAGTGTGCGTGCTCGACGCGGCCGAACCCGGCTGGGGTGCGTCGGGCCGCAACGGCGGGCAGGTGATTCCGGGCCTCAAGTACGATCCCGACGAACTCGTGCATCGCTTCGGTGAAACGGCGGGCAACCGGCTCGTCGAAACAGTCGGCGCGGCAGCCGATAACGTCTTCGATCTGATCGGCAAATACGGCATCGAATGCGAAGCCGTGCGCCGCGGGTGGATTCAACCCGCGCCATCGGCGGCGATGCTCGAAACCGTGACGCGCCGCGCGCGGCAATGGGCAGCGCGCGGCGTCGAGGTCAGTCTGCTCGATGCCGCACAGGTGTCGCAACGGCTCGGCACGAAGAGCTATATCGGCGGATGGGTCGATCATCGCGCGGGCAGCATCCAGCCGCTCAGTTATGTGCGCGGCCTTGCGCGTGCGGCACAAGGGCTGGGCGTGGTCATTCATGGACGCACGTCGGTGACGCGGCTCTCGCGTAACGCGCGCGGCTGGCGCCTTGAGACGCAGGGCGGGGCGAGCGTCGAAGCGCAGCGTGTGGTGATCGCCACCAACGGCTATACGGGTGCGCTTTGGCCTGGCTTGCGGCAATCGGTGATCGCGGCGAACAGCTTCATTGTCGCGACCCGGCCATTGGCGCCGGAGATCGGCGACGACATTCTGCCTGGCGGAGAGGTCGCGTCGGATTCACGCCGCCTGCTACTGTACTTCCGGCGCGATGCGGCGGGCCGTCTCTTGATGGGTGGCCGAGGACCGTTCTCCGAGCCGCGGGCGAACGGCGACTGGGCGCATCTGGAACGTGCCGTGGAACTGATGTACCCGCAACTGAAGGGGATAAGCTATGAGTATCGATGGGCGGGGCGTGTCGCAATCACCTCGGATTTCCTGCCGCACATTCATGAACCCGCACCTGGGCTGAGCATCGCGCTGGGCTATAACGGACGCGGCATCGCGATGGCCACAACGGTCGGCAAGCACCTGGCCGAACGCATGTGTGGGGAATCGCCTGCATCATTCCCGTTTGCAGTGACACCCGTCAGATCGATCCCGTTCCATGGCCTGCAGCGCTTTTACATCACGGCTGGTGTGGCGTGGTATCGCTTGATGGACGCCGTCGCGTAACACGCCTGTCGCATGCCGACGCTCCAGAGAATGCCGTTGGCGAAGGCCTGTCGTCCCAGGTCGCCAAAAGCAGGCAGCGCGAGAGTGCCCCGTGAAGTGCAGGATCATCAGGCGGGCTCGTTGCGTCGCGGCATGTTGACCCCGGCGTTCTTGGGCAACTGGGCCAGTTCCATCCAGGACTGACCGTCGTGGTGGCATGGGAGACCAGGGAGAATGCGCTTCATCACCTGGTAATTCAAAACGGCGAGCGGCTCTAGTTCATCAAGTCACGATATAGCGACCGACATGAACGATGCGTGCACGTGCTCTCGTTCAGGTGTATTCGAACGGGCCACGGTACGCTCACGGCTATCTCGAAGGACAATTGAAAAATCCGAACGGCTACCGCCTCTTTTGCGATTCCCCGTTCATAGCGAATCCTGGATTCAGCGTCTCAAGTTCGGCCTTTGCTGACGTTCACGGGTCGCCGTTGGTAAGGCCGCTTAGGGTTGCTCTTTTGCCATTCGCACCGGCGCGACTTCGAATGTCAATTCTCGCTGCAGTCGGATGAGTACTTGCGACCCTTAGCCACCCCTCAGTCTTCTCGAAAGCGGTCATAGAAGAAGTTAATTGCCCGCCAAACTTGTTCTTCGCCGTATACAACTATCTTCGCCAGCGTTTTGCACGCAGCTCATTGAGTTTTCGGTGGCAATGACGTAAGCGGGCTGCTTCTAGCAGATTCCCCTTTGGCGCAGATGGGCGAGAAGTAAGACGTCGATACTGATGGGCTCGTCATGTCTCTTCGAGTCCGGTCGTTTAGGTGCCAACAATCGCAACGATTGTTTGCACGATCTCGAATTGAAACTGGCGGGAAACATCCAGCCATTGGCAGACGCTCGCTATGGCAGAATCCTCTCACACGCATCCGCGACTGGAATTTCCAGTTTAACCACTCTCAAGCCACGTCAAATTTCAACCGTGCAACGTCAGGTCGCGAGCGTTAGTTCGGTCTCTGGGAAAATTGGTATGAAAAATCCGCAAGATAGGGCCGAATCCGACGAGGATTTGGCTCAGATGATGATAGGGCAAGGGCCCTGCACCTATCTATTACTGCTTTTACTTGGCTTGATCCTCCTGTTTCCCTACCTTGAGGAAGGCATATTCGCTCGCACACTGCTCGGCGTTCTGTTTTCAATCGTGCTGCTCGTGGGCGCTTTCGCCACCAGGCAGACTCGGCGGGGGTTCATCCTCAAACTGGGCTTGGCGTTGCTTGGGGTTGGCCTTCAATGGACTGCGTTGTGGACTGAGAGTATCGCGATTCTGGGCCTTGCCGGGATATCTTATGCCGCCTCTCTTGCAGTCGCGATTGGTGGAGTGCTCCGCTACATTCTCAAGCGCGGGCCAATTACGGCCGACAAGCTGCACGGTGCGCTTGCAGGCTACATCATGCTGGCCTTCCTTTGGGCCTTCATCTACGCCCTGATCGAGAGATCCACCGCTGGCTCATTCGGTCCTGACCGACTCGATTTCACACACGCTGGCACTTTCTTCAGACTGATCTATTTTAGCCTCACGACGCTCACGACCACCGGTTACGGTGACGTTATCCCATTGACCAACCAAGCCCGCTCTTTTGTGATGATCGAAGAGTTTGCAGGCGTGTTTTACGTTGGTGTCCTGATCGCGCGGCTTGCCGGTCTCTATCCGTCGCCTCTGACCAAGTGACTCTCGATCTGCCGGAACCACCATCAGGCATTGGTGATTGGTGTCTGCGCGCTGTCCGGATTGGGCGCAGCGAGGCTGAACTCCCGCCCCTTCGAGGTTCCGTTTTTAGATCGCGTTAGTGCGACAAAAAAAGTGAGAGCAACGAAATAAACGACGAGGAGTCGCGTGCCTTTAGCAAATCGGAGCGTCCATCGCTCGCCAACTGAGCCGTAACCGGCACGGACAGAACCATGATCAGAACAAGGTGCACCGACCGTCTGGACCTGTCTCGCGGTTACTGCGCCGCGATGGCTAAAGCGCTGACCTCTGATCAGCTCGATCACTCGCTCGCCAAGATTGCCACGCAGATGCCCGTTGTAGCGACAAGGCTGCCGCTCAGGCGGGGTGGGCGCCTATGACTGAAAAGGGTCGACTACTGACCAATATGGAAGCGTGAATGACGCAAACCCTTCATCGACTCATCATCAGACCGTGGTCGGCCAGAGGCGGCCCCTGGCAGCGCGTGCCCAAATGATGCCGCTCGTGTCAGCATTAGCCAGCGCCACGAGCTGGCGAGCCTTGCATCACCTTCTAATTGTTCCAGACGCATTGCGTCGTCGCGGTCAGCAGGCAGAAGCAGAACGGACTACTGCTTCACCAGAAGCCAAGCATCTTCCACCAGAGGCTGCCGACCACCGCGAAGATCAGCAACTCCACCGCACACATCACAAAACCAACGCGCCACCAGGTTCCCATCGTGACATAGCCGCTACCGAAGATGATCGGCGAGGTGCCCGTCGCATAGTGGGTCAGGGTCATCATGATCGCCGAGCCGGCCGCCATCATCAGCATGAACGGCGCCACATATTCGGGTGGTATCAGATGAACCCCGACCGTCAGGAAGGCGAGCATCATCGCACTGATGTGCGCCGTCGTGCTGGCGAACAGGTAGTGTGAAAAAACGAAGGCCAGTACCAGGATCGTGGCAGTGGCGCCCCAGCCGATGCCGCTGGCAACGATCGCGCCCTTCATGGCTTCCGAGAACCAGGTGATCACGCCTTGCTTGTTCAGTTGCTCGGCCAGCATGATCAGCGCACCAAACCACACCAGCGTGTCCCAGGCGCTCTTCTCCGACAGCACATCGTCCCAGTCAATGGTGCCGGTGATGATCAGCAAGAACAGGCCGACGAAGGCGACCACTGTCGGATCGAGGATGAACGACGGACCGAACACCATCGCCGGCACGTCGGCCCACAGCAGCAGTAGCAGCGCGAAGGTCCCCAACATGACCATTTCCCTCGGTGACATGGGGCCCATCTTCGCCAGTTCGGCGCGGGCATACGCTACCGCATTGGGTGTGGCATGGAGCTGCGGCGGCGCCAGCACGTAGATCACAAGTGGCATGACCAGCATGCATAGCAGGCCGGGCAGCATCATGCAGAGCGCCCAGCTCGTCCAGGTCAGATGCAGGCTCTGATTGGTCGCCTTGGCGATGTAGTCCACCACCAGCGGATTGGGCGCGGTGGCGGTCAAAAACATCGCCGAGGTGATCGGATTCGAGTGATAGTTGACCATCGCGAGGTAGGTGCCGACCTTGCCCTCGGTGCCCTTGGCGGGATCCGAGTCGAAAGCGTTGGCGATCGACTTCATGATCGGATGCACGATGCCGCCACCGCGCGCGGTATTGCTCGGTGTGAACGGCGCCAGCACCAGTTCACAGACGGCCAGACCATAGCCTATGCCTACCGTGCGCTTGCCGATCAGTGAGATGAATATCAGGCCGATGCGGCTGCCCAGGCCGGTCTTCTTCAGCCCGCGGGAGATCAGGATGGCCACCACGATCAACCAGATCAGCGGACTGTCGAAGGCGGTCAGCGCATCGGCGATCGCCCCCTTGGACGAGGTCGAGGTCACCTGTGACAGCGAGAGGACTACGATTGCCATCACCGCCATGACCCCGATGGGCATGACCTTCAAAATAATCGCAACGATTGTTGTCAGAAATATGGCAACGAGGCCCCAAGCCTTGGGCTTCAACCCCTCGGGCACAGGTAGCAGCAGCAGGGTTACCAGCACGGCCGTTGTGATCAGCGCGGGACCAAGTCGGAACGGGACAACGCTGTTGAAGTAGCGGAACGCCGCTTTTAGTCTCGTGAGCATTCTGCGATCCTTCCCGGAATAGTTGGCCGCATCCGCTGGAACATAGTTCAGAGAGGTCCGTTTGGCAATGGGCAGCTTGCCTCTTCCGCAGTTTCGGGAAGACGCAGACGCTGATCTGTCGTGACGTGCACGCCGGGCGAATACTCTAATTGCTCCCCGCCCAGAGCCATTTTTCTTTTCTCGCGTCGGTAGATCGTCTTAACTACAGCAATGGGCGACAACCGTCGGGGGCTGCTATGTGCGTACAGATTCGGCGAAAAGCGCGAGAAGCTGCGCCAGACACAGCAGTTGAGCACGAAGGACTGTGAGCCTGGCTTAAGCGAATGAGAAACCGGACCGAGGCGTGAACTCCTTGCGATAGCGGCACGGGCGTGGCTTCTGGGACGGCGCGAGTGCCCGGCGCCATGGTCCGGCGCCGTACCCACAACGAAACAACGCAGGCGGTCTTCAGTGCGTTGCCACAGTCCGACCAGAGGATGCAATCATGAACGAGGCAAAGACATGGTCAGGCGCCATGGAGGGCCGCGGCGCGTATAACCGGCACGCAGGGTTACAGGCTGCAGGCGGGGCGCTCGCGTTGAACGCCTTAAAGCAGGCGGCTGCAAGCATTGTGCTGGACGCGATGGACCAGCCAATCGTCATTGCAGAATATGGAGCGTCGCAGGGCAGAAATTCGCAACGTCCGATGCGCGTTGCGATTAGCGAGTTGCGTGCTCGGGTTGGCCCCGATCGCCCCGTTCTCGTCTATCACGAAGATCTGCCCATTAACGATTTCGGCTCGCTTTTCGAGGTGCTGGAGTCAGCCCCGGACCGATATGTCCGCGACGACCCGCAAGTGTACCCTTGTGCGATTGGCCGGTCGTTTTACGAGAGCGTGCTTCCGCCGGCCTACGTGCATCTCGGATGGAGCGCGTACGCCGCGATGTGGTTAAGCAGCGTCCCCACGCAGGTCGCCGACCATATTTACGTGCCCTGCATGAAGGGGGCCGCGAGCGCTGCGTTCCGCGAACAGGGAAAAAAAGACTGGCAGAAGTTCCTGTCGTTGCGCGCCACCGAGTTGCGGCCAGATGGGCGTCTCGTCGTTGTGCTCCCAGGAGCGGACGACGATGGGCGAACGGGGTTTGAACCGCTCATGAACGACGCGAACGATGTGTTGACACAGATGGCAGACGAGGGGGCCCTCACAGAGGATGAACGGGCGCACATGGTGCTGGCGACTTACGCTCGCCCCGAGCGCGAGCTGCTCACTGCATTCGAGACGGACGGCCGGTTTTGCGCGCTATCAGTCGAGCATTGCGAGCGGCTTCCCTTGCCCGACGCCGTGTGGGACGATTTTCTGCGAGACGGGGACGGCGGGCGGATGGTGAGCCGTTATGCTGCGTTTTATCGTTCCACGTTTGTGCCATCGTTGTTCCTCGCGCTTGCGCAACCGGACGACAGGCAAAGAAAAGTCAAGCTGAGCGACCGGTTCGAGCACCTGCTGAAGGTGCGGCTTGAAGCTCGCATGGAGCCGATACGTTCGCAGGTTGAGATACTCGTCTTTGCGCGCGATCCTTACCCGAAGGTTTGCTCGTAACACCCTATTCCACAGCGTACGCTACGTTCCGGCACCTTCTGACCTGTCGCCCTGCGTTCGAAGAACTCCACTCTTCCTACGTTGGAATCTGGCAAATTCAGTTGACGATCAGTAAGTTGCGCCGCGGGGCCAGGAGACATGGCAGACCTCCTCGGCTAGAGCGAATGCAATCTCACCTCGCTCCGCTGCATTGCAGGGCTAAATGCCGACGGATCGGAAACGCGTCATGCCGGAAGGAGGTATTCCGGCGACTTCAATCATTTCGCATGCGTGCAACCAACGCAAGCAAGCGAGCACTCATTTCCCCGGCCGGCAAGTGCGCGAGCCAACCGTGACCAGGAAGCAGCCATTCGAAACGATACGCGGCCAGCTTGCCAAGCGATTCGGCGAGTTCCGTCCATGAATACCAGCACGCGTCCCTGAACGCGATGAGGTCCCGCTCGCGTGGGCTCCAGGCAAGCGAATCACCTGAGAAGAGCACGCGATCATCGAGCAGGTATGCGACGCTACCCCGAGTGTGCCCGGGCAGAGGGATTGCGCGCACGCCGGCCGCAATGCTCGGTACTGACCCGTCGTCGATCAGATCCGTAGCATATGGGGCAGCCGACCTGTCCTCCCGGTGGATCCAGACGCGGGCGCCGAACTGGCGCGCGTATTTGTCTGCGTCTGCGACGTCGTCACGATGCGACAGAAGGATGTGCGCAATACCACCGGCGTCGTCAAACCATTTCACCAGCTCCGCCGCATAGCGCGGTGAGTCGATCAGCAGATTGCCGTCCGGACGCGCCGCAAAATACGAATGTGCGCCAAACGACGACCGTGCGTTGAATCCGCATCGCCACACACCCGATGTGATCTGCTGCGGAAAGATCGCGGCGTTCGGGCGAGGCTGCTTCGTTTCGCTGCGTACCGATGCCGTAGGACATACGAACACCGCACGCCAGACAGCGAGTTGCTCTTCCGGCGTGATGGGCTGCCGAACGAAGACGCTCTTGTCGTTTCTTTCGACGATCAGCTCCGGCGCGACATGACGCGATGCACCGCAATTGATGCACGCTGTGTCGATGTACCACTCCCCTGGGACGGAGTCGGTATTGCGTGGTGGCTTCATTCGATGCTCGCGTTCCGGCAAGTCATGGCGACCTCACGGTTCACCATGATAGATCTTTCAAGAACCCGCCGCAGCCAGGCGCGGTGGCATCCGACGAATAGCGGCTCCAGGCACGCGATCTGTGGTTCGACCAGTCTTGCGGCAATGCGGCCCTTTCGAGGAGAAGCATCATGATCGACAGAAATCACACTGTGTACGTGCTGGCGGCGGTTGCGCCTGGCGTTGCGCCGCTGAGCGGTAATGCGGACGAGACGATCCATGTCAAGCTCACGGACAAGATGATTCAGTTCGATCCCGGCATAGCGAATGCCGGGCGTGTCACGTTCGAAGTGAACACGTTGCGCGCTGCAGCGAGGCACGCCTGTCCCGCCTTTGCGGCGGATCGATAGCGACGGTAGCGCGGCTTTACATGTGTCCACGGGAAAGCCCTTGATCGAGCGGATCAGCCCCTTGATTCCAAGGTTAAACGCGTATCGCCCACGAAGCGCTTACAAGTTCGTTAACAGTAATCATGGCCGTGGAAAAGCGGCGGTGGAACGGGATGAGGGTCGCTCTGATGTCGACGGCGATGCGTGTCTTGTCTTGCCGGATCAGGCGCGCTTACGCACCGGCTCGACTGGCGATCACGCGTCGCGCCGCGTGGCGATGTGACGGGCCGGTCGACGCGAATCGCACCTTCACGCGGTGCGGTTGGCTGGCGACGACGGAGTGGCTGTGATGCGAATGCGTCGAGGCGTAGTACAGCCGAGGTACGGCTACGGGCGTTTCATCGCCGTTCACCCAGTTGCGGATCGTGGCCAGATCAGCGGAGCGGGCTCTGGATGAACGTGCGCCAAGCAGCGCAATGATCACCGGGCCTCTCGGCATCGCGACGTCGACCACGATGCAGCGACCCGCCTCGCGCGTGTATCCGGTTTTTGCGAGCTGAACGTCCCAATCCGTCCAGCGGACGACCGGGTCCGTGTTGCGATAGAAACGGGTCCGGCTGCCGACTGTTTGTTCGTACGCTGTCAGGGTGGTAAACGAACTGATCATCGGATAGTGCGACGCTTCGATCGCCAGTTTGACAACATCGCGAGCCGTCGAGACATTGTTCGGCGAAAGTCCCGTCGGATCCTCGAAATGCGTGCCGGACATGTTTAGCCCTCGCGCCGTCAGATTCATCTGCTCGATGAACGCCGATTGGCCCCCGGGGAACGAGCGTGACAGGGCGGACGCCGCACGGTTTTCGGATGACATCAGTGCAAGGCGAAGCATCGCCTCGCGTTCGAGCGACGTACCGACGGGTATCCGGGAACCCGAGTGCTTGATCCGGTCGATGTCAGCCTCGTCAACGGTCAGGGTATCTCCCATCTCCTGTGCCTTGTCGAGTACGACCATCGCAGTCATCAGTTTGGTCAGCGACGCGATGGGTCGGAGATCGTCAGCATTCTTTTCCAGCAAAACTTCGCCACGCGTGACGTCGTACACGATCACGCTAGGGGAGTAGAGCGACGGGGTGTCAGCACGCGCGCATAGAGACGTGGCCGCAAGCAGCAATGCGCAGATCAATTTCTTCATGTCATTCTCACTTCGGAACTGCGAACCGCAATTCGGAGGCAGAGGGCACTCCATGCGCAAGATCGTCTTCCTACAATATAAATGTAGTCGCTTGAATCAGGATCGGGTGTGGGAAGGTGAACAGAATTTTTAGGGCCGTCGGACGCGATTCTCCGAAGCCCGCAGCGACGGTCAGAAGAGGGAAGGCTGTTCAGCGGGAGCGACGTCGAGCCGTATTGCTCTTTTCTGAGCCGCTGCGCAGGGAGGCATTCTTCCGTGTGCTCAGGTCAATAAAAGGTGAGGATTTCCAGGAGTCGCGCCGGCTCCAACCTCGATATCCGGGCGAGTCGGGATGCTCGCGATGCGATGTATCGAACAGCCTTTCCATCATCGCTTTTTCCCGCAGCCTGGAAGGCAACAGGGACCGCGCTATCGAATCCATCTGTCGCAGCCGGCGTTCGCCCAGCACAAGAAGGTGAACTTGTCAGTCAGCGTGCTGCCGCGCGAGTGGACTCCCTGCGAAAGGGTCGTCGCGCCAGTCGATCGTCTTTCGCTGGCTATCCCGCATCGGTGACGCCGATACCATCTCAAAATGCTCGAGCCTTTGTCCTGCGCTAATCGCCTGCTTCAGCCACTGGGGCATTTCCCCGTCGCCTGTCCACGTATCCCCCGTCGCATTTTGATACCGGGCTGCTTTCTGTCTTACCTGATCGCCCGCTATTGCTGAAGCCAGGTCGTCCAGCTCGATGCCATATTCTTCCATCCGGTGGCGGAGATAAGCGATCATGCTGTCCCGCTTACGTTCATCCATTCGTTTTCATCCGTGAGTACCGTCCGACTGTTCTTCCACATGATCTGCGGACAACCTGTCTGAAGCGGATTTGATCTGCTCAATCGAGTTGGTCGGGGGGAGCGGCTGTCGCCGCTTTCCAGCAGAAGATTAAAGCCGCAGTTATCTCGTCAGCCCGCGCATTTGAAGTCGCAGTTTGGGAACCGGGGCTGAGTGAAGCAGGGGGCAAGCGGTCCGGCTATAGCCGCTTTCGCGGCGTAGCGATCGTCGTCGCTCATTCCTTGGTGCTGCCTTAACGAAAGCCGACGAAGCACCCGGATTATTCGTTCGGAGTCTGAGCCTCTTTCAATTGTAGCGTGTCACTATCGACGTGCGTCTTTCTTGCTGGCATAGTTCGGCCACTACTACATACAGAAAGAGGAAAGAATGGCTACGCTCGAAAACGTGCAGGCGAAAATCGCCAGGTTGCAGGCCCAGGCCGAAGCGCTTGCCGCGAAGCAGTCGTCCGGCGTCATCGCGAAGATTCGTGACCTCATGGAAAAGCATGGCTTGACCGTTGCCGACATCGAAGCACATACCGGTGGTAAAAAGCGTGGCCGCAAGCCACGCGCCGCGACGGTTGCCAAGCCAGCAGCGTCGGCGAAGTACCGTGATCCGAAGACGGGTGCCACCTGGACCGGGCACGGCCGCGCGCCGGCGTGGATCGCGAGCGCACGTGACCGGACGAAGTTCCTGATCGACGGCCGCGTCCCAAAACTGGCCATTGCTGCAAAGAAACCAGCAAAGGCGGGCAACTATGTGAAGGGCCCCCAGGCGCCGAAATACCGCGACCTAAAGAGTGGGGCGACATGGAGTGGCCGCGGCCCGGCACCGGCATGGTTGGCTGGCGCCAAAGATCGTTCGAAGTTTCTGATTGTCGCCGCGGAAGAGGGCGCCTCGGGCTCGAAAGCCGTTTCGCCAAGGAAGGCAACCGCAAAGAAATCCGCGACGAAAAAGGTGACGGGAAAAGCGGTCGCCGCGAAGAAAGTCAAGGCAGTAACGAAGCCGGAACCGGCGAAGAAGGCTGCAGTCAGGAAAACTGCGGCGAAAGAAGCGGTGGCGAGGAAGGCACCTGCGAAGCGGACGCCGCAGAACCAGGCAGCAGCTGCACCAACCAGCGATAGCGCCTCGGCGCCCGTCGCCGGCTGATTGACGCGGCCGGATTGTCGGTGGGGTGACTGGCCATGAGCAGGACTTGTTCGTCCTGCTCGAACCGGTGCACCGTAGTGCCACCCAATGCACTGACCCCCGACACGCTGAACCAAAAAATTCAACCCGCGCAAGGCGGGGCACCTGTCAGGACGATGCGCGCGCGAGTTAGACAGGCTTGATATTGGCGGCCTGTTTGCCCTTCGGCCCCATCTTCACTTCGAAGCTTACTTTCTGGTTTTCCTGCAATGACTTGAAGCCTTCCGTCTTGATTTCGGAGAAGTGGGCGAACAGGTCTTCGCCGCCTTCGTCCGGCGTGATGAAACCAAAGCCCTTTGCATCGTTAAACCATTTCACTGTACCAATTGCCATTTTTGAACCTGTAGATGTTGAAAATCGCATTCGCGAACGCGGTATGGCACGAAGCGCTCACCCGCGAAGGAAGACTTTTACCACGCTGGAATGAAACCTGCCAACCAGCGGGTCCACTCACTGGCGGGCAACAAGCCATCACTCATCGAGCAGGCGCTTCACTTGTATCGACAACGCGTGCGGCGCCGACAATTGCACCATCATTGTCCTCGAGAAGAACCACTTGATGTTCGCCGGCGACGGCGTCGGCACGCAACATGAGCGCCGTGCCGGACCACTGACCGATTGCCACAATGCTGCGCACGATGTTCGATTCAGTGAGCGTATGGCCTGCGTTCTCGCCTTGCCCGATCGCCGTGACGTGACGTGCGTCGTAGCCGACCAGCAGCACATGCGCGCGTCCGGTGCCCGGGCCAATGGATACCGAAACACCGCCGTCTACACGTGTAGCGCTAACCGTAGCGGCCGTCACACCAGCGGACCTGGCGTGGTCGATGGCTGCGCTGGCCGCAGTGCGATTAGAGCCCACCACCTCGGCCTTGCCGTCGATCACCATTTCCGGCGTGTACTCGAAGTCGCGAAACCGTTGCGCGTACCGGGCCTGACGCGCATCGGCGCCGTCGAACGAAAACGGATCTTTCCAGCCGAGCTGGTTCCAGTATGTGACATGAAACGCCAGGGGCAGAACGTCGGTGCGTGAGTTGCTCAGTTCGGACAGAAAGCGATCCGCCGGCGGGCACGACGAACAGCCCTGCGATGTGAACAGTTCAACGACAACCGGGCGCGGCGCGGCAGCGAACGCATGCGAGGTGAGCAGCGCCGTAGCGCTCGCAATGGTGGCAGTGAGAGAACGGGGCAGCATGTCCTGACTCCAGATAACGACAGTCATGGTAATTCGCCCGCCAGCACGAGCGGGTTACAGTTGAAGCGGACCCGGCGCGTGCGGTGAATTCAGTCGATCGCTATCGCTGATGTCCTCGTCAAAGAAGCCCAGGTATGCCGGGGTGTGTGCCGAACCGGATGGGCCCTCAGCCCGCCCAGCGCTTGCGCCGATCGACTGCAGCGTCGCGAGTGTCGTCAAGCGATTTGTGATGAAGTGCCAAGGGTGCGATGAGCGCGGCTGCGGATCGTCACGCGGCACACCGGATTGTTGCGCCGCCCGCAGTGCAGCTTCGAGGTGAAGGCGTGCCGGCGCATAGACCGCGAAACCTTCGTTGGCGAGGGCAGCGGTGTCGTACCCGAGAAGCGCACACAGATACGTCTTGGCGACACGGTCGCGCTCGTCGGCTTCATGCGACTGCGCGATGAGTGCTACCGTGTCGGCATTCGCGATCCGGCCCGCTCGCATGAGTACCGGACCGGCGTCGGACCACGCATCGGAAGGACAAGCCTTCGCCGCAGGATCGAGCGGTAAGAACGGATTGACCTCAGCGGGATAGATGCGGCACACACGCGGACGCCGATGGTAGGCGCCGCAGGACATGTCCGGGCGAAGGTTGGGGCACGGTCCCGCGAACGCGGCCACCAGCGTCACGGTTACACGTACTGGCAACGTCCCACTATGCGCAGAGAATGAGCGGCGCCTTCGGTGTTGGGCGAGCGCGTCGGTTCGTCGTGGCTCCTGGGGCCAGACGATCGCATCGCAAAGCAGTTGCACCTCACCACCGTGCGCGATCCAATCGAGCGCTTCATCAATGGCGAGTGGCAGGCGCAGACCATGGCAGCAACGGCCGCACATGGTGCATGAAAAGTGAATCGACATTAGCAGGATCGGCGAACGGGTATTGGGTGGTTAAGTTAGTTCGTCGGCCAGGTGGTGCCGGTTACACGTCGGTGGCCTGGTAGGTGAAAATATTCTTCGCTTTGGCCGTACGGTATTTGGTTGTCCACGGCTTACAAAAGCGATGTAAGCCCGCTCTCGATCGCGACGTTTGAGCAAGTTCGGCACAATTTCATCCATTCGACATCATCTCGTGAATCGCTTGACAATCGAGGTTGTGAAAGAAGGCGGCAACCTGGCCGCCGCATTTTGACGGGACATCCCGATGAGCCGTGACGAAATGAACCGTGTTGAAAGCGCGTTTTGTTCCCACGCTTCGCCAACTGGGGTTCAAAGGTTCTTTGCCGCATTTCCGACGCCAACGAGTTGATCAGGTCGATCTGTTGACGGTGCAGTTCGATCGCCACGGTGGAGGGTTCGTTGCCCAACTGTCTCAATGCGGCGCGGAGGGTGGAGACAGGTGGCCACACTCGTTCGGACAGTCTTCTGGGATTTTTAAGCTGAGCGTCCGGGATGGGCATGCTGCCGATTTGATTGCAGGCCGGCTTTGAACGGCTGCTTCCGGGGTTTCCGACCGGCTCAACGGGTCGGCAACAGCTATTTGAAGTGCAAATCAGAGCTCTTCCGTGACCGATGGATGTTCTTGCCTTGCTGCACCGTATCGCCCGCGTGCGGAGAGAGGTGAACGGAATGACTCGTTTGCCGTACTGACGTGGCCGACGATACGCAAAGAGAGGAAGCTTCGGAACCGGGGGCGCTAAACGCAATGACCAAGGACCGACCACGCTGGAACCTTCAATTCTACCCGCTTTGCTGTGACCAGCAAGCCATCCGTTGTTTTGAACCCAACACTCGCCTTCGTCGCCCGGCAGGTTTGCTCTGGATATGCAACGATGGTCGTGCAACTCGCACCGGTCTGAAGACGCCGGTCAACCCAACGGGGAGGGTAGATGACAGAAAATGCCGAGACGTTATTCGTTGCATCCGAGGACATTGCAACTGCATTGAACCTGCTGGAGAGCATTGAAGTTGAGATCGGGTTCGATAGCGATGATCCGGAGAGCGTCGAGCAGGCGATTCTCGCCGTCGAGGAGGCGATCAATGCTCGCCTGAGCGGGCATCGCGGCGACGCACGCATCGAATCCGCCATCCTTCGCGTCAAATTGGACTTCCGGTGCGCGATCCTTGATCAAGCATCATCCGACGAAGACGATGATGCAGCCATCAGCAGCGTCCAGACCGTGCACTGAAATGTTCGGGACCATATCACCCGATCGCCGATTGGGATCGGGTGCGGCAGATAAACTGATCCGTCAGTGATGTTGCGAATGCCGTACGTTTCAATGGAAGGATGTCATGGGCGTGCAAAACACGCATGAGAGTCTGTCGAAGGATTGTTAAAAGGCTAGCGTTGTCTGCTCCACTAGCAGAGTTGCAACGAGCTCGTTGCAGCATCATGTCGACTTGATACGCTGGCCACCCTGTACAGGAGAATGATTTGACCGAGCGCTCGTCTGAACCTCGCGTTACTGGATATCCCGGTGACTCGTTCGAAAGATTGTTTATCGACCTGGGCGAACATTCGGCACACAAAGCGCTTCTTCTACTCACAGACGCGATTCATTGCCAGCAGCGCGACATGAACGCGTACGACTGGCTTTCGGGTGCGCTCCCTGGTGCGACCTTGAAACCAGCATTCGCGTTCGGTACCGTTGGCGAGCTTTATCGCTCCTTTGTGAGGCCGACGGAGTTCGCACGTCTGAACGCTCTGCGACGCTCGTAGCAGATTTGCTGCCAGTAGAGATGACGGTAGTCGAGAACGCGTCTCATACCTCAGCGCCTGACCGTCGGTGGCGTGGTGGTTGACGGGGCGCTTGTACGCTGGTTACCGCGAAGCTGGCTGCGACGGCGGGGAGCGACTCACGGGTCGCCGGTTTGGCTGCCGGTGCCTCGCCATTACTTTCTTCAAGTGAGCGGCCGGCAAGGTCGTCGGGGAAATCATTCACATGATCTTGCGGGCTGACGATGATCGTCGCTTGCTCTCCTGCGGCATCCGCCGAAACAGGTGAGGGGCTTTCCGAATCGCGCAGGTCGCCCGCACGCGCGCGCCCCGTGTGCGCCTTCGCTTTGGCGAGCTTCCCTGGCGCGCCATCGTCTGTTGCGGTCGCAAGCGGCTCGTGTTGTTGAACGGATACGCGACCGCGCGAAGCGTGGCGTAAGCATACGCGACACCGACTCTGAAATCCCGGCTTCGGAGCGCGGCGTGTTCACCAGCACCCGAGACCTCGACAAAAAGCTCATGTGCTATATCCGCCAGTACAACAAGCAAGCCGCTCCATTGAAAGGAAGTACGCCGGCCCCAAACGCCGCATCCGGTGCGATTCATCCGGCTTAATGGACTAGTGGCGAATGGTTAGAGGACGCCAATCGGTCTGATCCGTCGGCGGAGTCCATTTTTCGTCGGCGACGTCCGGGATCGGTTGATACGTGCCTTTTTTGGGCGTTGGCTCCAGAAAGCGGCACCAGTTTTCAGGCTTGTCTTCCCAATCGATCTGGAGGCAAAAGCGGCCATCATCGGTTACGCTCCACTTGCCGCTTGCGCTGTGCGACTGGGCAAAACCACCGCCCGCCCAGTAGACAGTCAGTGTCCCGTTGGGGACGTTGACCCATTCTCGCAGGGCGCCTGCCGTATTCGTTCTCAGCATGGTGGCGCCCGGCATCAACGCAATCAGTTGGTCTCTGGTCAGTGGCAGAGGGCGGCCGCTGCCCGAGTGCGGCGCGTTGCCCTGGGCGATGGGGTTGGCCATTGCTGCCGCGCTTGCGTTCGCGGATTCACCCGGTTTTCCCTGCTGCTGCCCTGCGGGTGCTCGTGCGGTCCCAACAGCGGAAGACGCAGGCGCAAGCGGGACAGCAGACGCCGCTGACGCGACGGCCCCCGACGGCCATGGTTCGGACGCGGCAGATTGCACGCCGGGCGCCGTCCTCGATGCGCTGGCCGAACTGGCACTCGACGGCGGCCGGTTGCCTGTTGCCGGTTCAACCGACGCGGCAGGTACGGAAGCCGCCTTTGCATTCGGCTTCGTCGCGGGCGCTACGGCATGGCGTTGATCAGCTTTGCGCTTCTTTTTCGCATCTGCTTCAGCCTGGGCCGCCTGGTCGAGAACAAAATCCACACGCTGGACCAGGACGGGGACATCGGGTGGCGTAACGTGGACGTACCTTGGTGACTGTTGCAAGGGAGGCGACCACTGCACGCGATCCCGTTTCGCAACGACTGTCGAGTCGGTGCAAAGCAGTGCGAGCAGCCCTGATAGCACGCCCGCGCGAATCGGGCAGCTCATCGTCATTCGCAGTTGCATCCTCCCCTCCTGAGCGGGGCTGGACAGACAAAATACTCACCAACAACCTTGTCGGAAAAGTACCGCAGTAGCGTGGGGAGTTGCAATCGGCAGTTTTCCAGTCTGTATTCGAATCGTATTCGCGAGTTTACACGCCTCTTGCTGATACCCCACTTGAACGAGTCTGTGGCGCCCGCCACCGTTCATAGCAGCATGCAAGACTGTGCCGCGATAAGGGGGCCGGGCTTTCACCTTAAAATATGGATTCCTTATGTAATCAGCAAGTGGAGCAGTGCGCAGGGCCAGCCGTTCAATCTGTCCGAGTACTACTCGTTGTCCAGTCGCGCGGGATCTGTATGCGTTGTTAGTGTATCGATGCGGGAACGGCCAGATGCTCGCCAACAATGGCGCGTGCAATGTAATCAACCCGATGGCGACGACGGGTGATGGCTTCAACTCGACGCCTTCTTCATCGCGCAGCGTGGTCGGCGCGGGTGTGGGTATCGTGCATCGGTTCTGACGCCGATTGAGGTATCTGAAGCAGGACAGGGCGCTGCGATTGCGCCGCTTCGCGATTCATCCTCGTCGCTTGCGCACGCCCGGAAATTCTCTCTGGTCACTTTTTATTCTGCGGACGCCCGTCGTCCAGCGATTCAAGAAGTGGCCGAAGAGCATCGAGTTCCAGGCCGAAGCCGCTCCAATCTCCTGCTTTTAGCCGTTCGAGCGCGCGGTTATAGCGTGCGAGCGCCTCGTGGGCACGCGCGTCCGCTGTGCCTGACGACTTCGATATGGCCGGGGAGGTTTCCTCGAAGAGGGCTGCAAGGGCTTGCGCCAAGGTATCCTGCATCACGACACGCTCACCATACGCGGCGATAACCCGCTTCAATTCCGGCAACTGCCCGGACGCTGCGCGCAGGTAGAGCGGCGAAACGTAGAGAATCGAATTCTCGATCGGCACCACCACAAGATGACCACGGATGACGCGTGAGCCCATCTGGTTCCATAGTGAAATCTGTTGTGAAATCTCGGTATTTTGCTGGATGCGTGCCTCGATCTGGAACGGTCCATAGACCAGCTTGTCCTTCGGGAACGTGTAGACGATGAGCTTGCCGTACTCGGACGGATCGCAACGTGCCGCGAGCCACGCAATCATGTTGTCACGCTGACTGGGCACCATCGGCAGCAGGAGTACGAACTCGGCGCGCTGCTCGCCGGGCAATCGCATGATCATGTAGTACGGCGTCATTTGCGCGCCGGGAGTGTTCCCGGCATCGATGCCGGCGAGTTCCCGTGGGAACTGCCAGAGGTCCTCGCGGTTGTAGAAGACTTCCGGCGCATCCATATGGTAGGTGCGATAGAGTTGCGCCTGGATCAGAAAGAGATCTTCGGGATAGCGGATATGCTGACGCAGGTCTTGTGGCATTGCATCGAGAGGCCTGAACAGGCCTGGGAAGATGCGCTGGTAAGTCCGTAAGATTGGATCGGCAGGATCGCTGACAAAGAACTCGACCGTGCCGTTATACGCATCCACTACTACTTTTACCGCATTCCGGATGTAGTTCGTGCCGTCGCCAGTGGCAGGCTGGGAGTACGGGAACCAGCGGCTCGTGGTGTATGCATCCAGTATCCAGAACAGGCGGCCGCTACTCACGACAAGATACGGATCGTGATCGAAATCGAGGAACGGCGCGACCGTTCGGACCCGTTCCTCGATATTACGGTGAAGCAAGATCCGGCTTGCGTCCGTGATATAGCTGGTTAGCAGAATGTTGGGGTCGCCGAGCTGCCAGGCGAAGAGAATGCGTCGTGCGGTACTGCCGATGCCGACTCCGTCGTGCCCGCTATAAGCTGCGTAGACGTTTTCCTTTCCCTGAGGGTAGTCGAATTCCGGTACGCTACCCTTTACGATGACGTATCCCTGAACGCCTTGACCAAAATAGAGGCGCGGTTCGCGAATGGCCGGGCCGCCATTGGAGACAGGTGGAATGTCCTGCAGGTAGAGCGACGGCAAACCCTCCGCGGATTTCTCCGTGACTGGCGACATGACGACACCATTGCCGTGCGTGAACAGGAGGTGCAGGTTCACCCAGGTCTGCGCATTGGCCGGAAGCATCGCCGTGTCGAGTTCGCGCGCAGAGAGCATCACCTGCCTGTAACCCGCGTCGAGCCAGTAGCGGTCGATGTCCACGGAGAGAAATCGGTAGTAGGTCCTGATTTCCTGCAGCTGCGCATAGGTATCCATCAACGGCTGTAGATCCCATAGGCGGATGTTTTCGATGGTCGCGCGATTGGACTGCAGTGAGGCCAGATTCAGTCCCTGCTGGGCAGCGAATGGCCTGACCGCGATTTGCGCGAGGCCATAGGCCTTTCGGGTCAGCGCGATATTGTGTTCGATGTAAGGCGTCTCCAGCCTCAGTTCGCTCGGCTTGACATAGAACCGCTGGAACATCGCCGGATAGATAACGGCGAACACAACCGAGCTGCCGAACACCAGTAGCACTGCGGCAGCGGGAATACGATAGCTCCGCCAGCGCATGTTGGCCAACGAAACGACGGATGCGCCGGCGGCAAGGCCGATGAGCAGCCACAATACTGGCAACTCGACGTGGACGTCGGTATAGCTGGCACCGACCACGACACCGTTGTCGCCGTAGAGCAGCATAAAACGGTCGAGCCAGTAGGACCCGGCCTTAACCAGGAAGAGCAGCCCGAGCAGTGCTGAACCGTGCGTGGCGGCGGCTCGTGAGAGAACGTGCGGCGGCTTCCCGGTCGCTAAGTCGCCACGCAGCCCGTAGACGGCTCCCGCGACGACTGTGCTGCCAAAAAGTACCTGCAGCAGCCAATTCTTTAGCGCCACGTAGACGGGCAGTGAGAAAAGATAGAAGCCGATGTCGTTGCCAAAGATAGGATCGCGTTCCCCAAACGGCACTTGATAAAGGAAGCGAAGCACGATGTCCCAGTTCGAGACTTCGCCGGCTGCGATCAACAGCGCGAGCAGGACGGCGGCGCCGGTGATGGCGTAGCGCCATGGAATACGAGGCGCGACCTCGCTGGCCAGTTCGTCGATAACTTCAAGTGCAGCCGTCGAAGAAACCGGTCCCGCATGGATGGGACCGAAGCGTCTCGCATAACGATGCGCAAGAAACCCGGATACCGCGATGGTGACTGCCGAGGCGGCGAACACGGCGACGAACAGGAGGACCCTGGCGTCAAGAATTGTCCAGAAAACGCCGACATGTCCAACCGAAGAGAACCACAGCCAGTCGACCAGGACACGCGTGACGCGCCCGATAACAACCAGGCTGACGATGCCAGTTGCAACGGTGATCGCGGTGCGTCTGATGCGCACGCGGGATATCACTTGCGGCGGCATCGTCCCTCCCTTGCCGGCACGTCACTCGCGATCCGCTTCGATTCGACCGTTGTTTAAGGTCGACTGCCGGTCCCGTGGCGGAACGGCCTATCCGCACATGCCTCCTACCTCGCGCACAGGCAGGTCATGGCATTGATTGTAGACCGGCGAGCAGGGTGGCGCATCGTTGCCAGGGGAATGCTTCGCAAAGCCGTGCAGCATGCCAGCCGGCAGCCGCCATGTTGCCGGGAACACGCGCACACGGTCTGCCGTTCTTGAAGAGATTGTCGTAGTACTGACGCAGTCTGGGTGAAGCTCAAGACGGAATGTCGCGCGCGACCTCGATCAATTCGCCGCTGTTCATCTCGTAGAAAAAGCCGTAGAGCTTGATATGTTTTGGCACTGCAGGGCTGTCGCGCAGCAGCTTCACGTCGTGCTTGAGTGATTCCTCAAAGTTCATGATCGCGAGACTACCGTGATCGAACATCGTCGAGATGTCGGTGTGATGGCAGTCGTGGTACTTCCCGATCAGCTGGTCCGGCCTGAAGGCCGTGGCGCCACAGAATGAGTGGTGGACGACGACGATGTTCTCCACGCTGAACAGATAGTCCATCGTTGCGGCCGACTGCAAAGCTGACGCCGCTCGACCTGCCGCGCAGTAGACAGCAAACAGCGTCCGCGTGTGCCCGATCTTGTTGCCATGTTCGTCAAGAACGTTCTCGCCCGGATAAATTTCATCGCCGAAATGATCAGCGACCACCTGGGGAGCCTCCGACGCGCGTGGGTCGAAACAGCAGATGACCATCGTCTTCATCGGTATGGCTGCGTTGAAGCCTTGAAAATTATCCTGGTCGAACCAGGGTTGCGTCCGGAACTCAAATTCGCTGTACTTCGTCGTCATTTTCCTGCTCCTCGATGATGTGTATCACTGCAGGGCGCCAGCACTGTGACCTGGAACGCCGCCGCTTTTAGAACTCGTTTAGCCGCCGGACTTGCATGCGATCAGTTTGCGCGGCACATACTGGCGAACAGCATGGGATCCTTGAGCAGCGGTGCCGTCGCGGGCGACATCGCAATCCAGATTCCCATCGCCCAGAGAAAGCCGGCAATCGGAATGGCCAGCTTCTCGCCCTTAGGCAAAACCTTCTCAGCGAACATGAAGAGAGTGAGCAAGGCCATCCAGGTCAGGCTCATGACGCCGACGGCGAACATCACTGCCATCAACGCCCAGCAGCAGCCCACGCAAACCAGTCCGTGCCGGACACCCATCGCAACGGCGCCCGCGTTACCTTCCCGCCAGTAACGTCCGAAAAACGACAGAGGCGTGCGGCATCCCGTCAGGCACACATGCTTCAGCGACGAGACCTGATAGACACCCGCGATGATCAGCACCGATCCGGCCACGTACGGACCGCCGCGATTCCACGTGATCAATTCCGGGCCGATACTTCGAACCACCAGATCGAGCAGATAGGCGGCCAGGCCGTAGGTGATCCACGCGACGCCGTAGCCTGCAATGAAGCTGGAGACGCGACTCACAGACGCCACCGATACGCTATGACGGGACCTGAGTACGGCGGCGAACGCCGTGATGTAATTGAGTTCCGATGGCAGCATCATCGCGGTCAGCATGACGACCCAGCCGACGAGAAAGGCCGGCAAGTTGTGCAGCGGAGTCCCCGGCCCCTCGTCCATGCCACTCATCAGCACTAGCGCGCCGAGCCAGGCAGCGAGACTTGCCAGCATCACGACCACCGTCCAGCCGAGTACGGGCTGCCCCCGGCCTAACGCGTGCACCGCTGATCGCGATGAGGAAGGAATGGCTCTCATCGCGCGTCCGGGCCATGCCAGTCGAACGGTATATGCTTGCTCGCCTGACCAGCCGGAATGTTCTGGTCAAAGCCGAATCCGCTCCACCGGCCATTGGCGCTCTTACCCCACGTCACGGCTCCGTCGGTCGGACCGACTTCGCTGCCCGGCGGATTGAAGCTTTGCAGCCGCTTCGTCGGGTCCGAGGTTGGCCCGCTCAGCGCGACGCCGCTCGCATCCACCTTGTCGCCAACTGTCACGCTCCAGCGTTCGAGCGAGCCGTCGATCTCCACCGCAATGTCGGCGAACTCGATGCCCCGCACCGCGCTTACTTTGGCAGGCACGAACTGCGCCATCCAACCTCCCGCCTGGCCCGTGAAGATCGCCACGAGCGCCCGCCGCTGATCCTCGTTCGCGGCTCCATCGAAGAAGACACCTGTCTCGAGCCTGGCGCCATCCCAGAGATTCCCGGTAAAGCTGGAAAGGAGGACCACCTTCAGGCCCGCCATCGGCGTCTCGCCGTAGTAGCCTTCATTGATCCTGTACGCCCATAACACTTCACAGTGATTGCCCGTCGGCGCTTGCGCGAAGGTGCAGGGACACGGTGTGTTACACGAGCACACGTCTAGCCACTCACCGGCGATCCGCCACTGCGGAGTCGTCGTAGCGGATTCAGCTATCAGACCTGCCATTACGCGTCTCTCTCTGGTCCTGACGAAAAGTCTGGACATGATGAGGCTGACGCAGGATCATCACCAGTGTCGAAATCGACATTCATCGTGGCAATACCGACACATGACTTCTCACCCGACAATCGAAATTGGCATCGTCCACTATCCGGGCGCGCAACTCGCAGCGATACATGGTTTGAGCGACCTGTTCGAAGTCGCAAATCGCTTCGTCGCACAACATCAGAGCGAGGGATCGGCCTTTCTGCTTGTCAGTCAGTGGCACGCCCGTACACGTGGCAAGGCACCTGTCAGAGACCATGACAAGGGCGAAAGTGCAGACAGGTCACCCGCAGTCATTCTGTTACCGCCAAGCCTTGGTGGACAGATCAGTCACGACGACGCCGCGCCATTCGTCGACTGGTTAGTCGAGCATCATCGGGCGGGGACGACACTCGGCTCCATGTGCGGAGGCGCTTTCCTGCTGGCTGAAACAGGGCTTCTCAACGGACGGACGGCGACCACGCACTGGGCTCACGCCGACATCTTCCGGACGCGGTTTCCTGATGTGCGCCTCGATGTCGACAGGCTCATCATTGATGACGGCGATATCATCTGCGCGGGCGGTTTGATGGCGTGGATCGACTTGGGCCTGAAACTGGTCGACCGTTTTCTGGGGCCGACCATCATGGCCGAGACGGCCCGATTTCTGCTGGTGGATCCGCCCGGGCGCGAGCAACGCTATTACAGCGCTTTCTCCCCGAACCTGATCCACGGCGACGCCGCCGTGCTGAAAACCCAGCATTGGCTCCAGGCGACGGGGATGACCGCCATCGATTACTGTCAGCAGTTGCGTGTTGGCAAAGCGCGCGAAATGCTGCAGTTCACGACATCCTCGATCGAGACGGTTGCATGGGACGTGGGCTACCGGGACGTGGGCGCGTTTCGCAAGATTTTTAGCAGAGTCACGGGCCTCACGCCCGGTGAGTTTCGCCGACGCTTCACTGTAAATCACGGCTAGAGCGGTGCGGTTCCATCTACTCTCCAAGAGCAGGGGACACGCCTTTCGGTAGCCTGATAACAAGCCATTAGTGGTTCAGCGATTGATCTCATCGACAAACTCTTTCGGCGTGACGATCGGCCATTTCACTGTGCCAGTTGCCATTTTTTGAGCCTGTTGACGTCGAGACTCGTATTCGCGAATGCGGTACCGCATGGCGCGACCGCCTGCGACGGACAACTTTGTCTCACGCCGGATTGATACCTGCCAATCGGCATGGCCACGGGGTTTCCTGTGTACCGGGCAGAGGTTTCTCCCGCGCCAAGGCAAGCGGGCGGCAGAGGTTTAACCGCTGTAACCGGCTTCGATACGCAGTTCTGCAGAGTAAATGTCCCATTTGTGGACTATCTCTGTTTTGACGCGCGTGGAACCTATCCGTTGCCCTCCGGAAATGGGCGGAGGCCACGCGTCACCAGATGCCCGAGTGGCGTAGTGCCCAGTCAGATCAGCACACAAAGTCGCCAGATTCGTCTCCGATTGTGAAGTCACAAAGGGGAGTGCGTGCCCTGCCTGGCAGCGCCCAGTTTTGCTGTCGCCGTTCTGGCTGCGAGAATGCTCCGGATGGTCGCAAGGGAATGGTCGGCGACCAGACTCGAGGTTTGTCGAAGCGGCGCGGAAAACGCCGGAGTTCTCACGCCAAGGCATCTGCAAACTGTCGAGAGATAAGGTTTGCCCGATCCGGCGCACTGCGCGACAGCGCTGGCGATCGCGGCATCGCCAACGTGCTTGCGAAGCCATTCGAGGGTTTGCCGGTCCTTCTCGTTGTAGACCCTGACCAGGTGCTCCATTACGCCTCCCGAGATACTGTATGCAAACACAGTACTGTAAATTTATACAGGTTTTGGGCGGATGGCAAGGACTCGGGGTTAATTCATGGCGAGCGTGCCACCGGATCGCAGGTAACCATAGCGCCCACCCATGCGAAATTAAGGGCGCTAACGAACGTATGTAGTGACTTTGTATTCAGTAGCGCGTGTTGTTCCGCCTTTCCTGCTATGGCATCCACGAGGGCAAGGCGGGCCTGTCCATCGGCCAGTTTCCCGAAAGCGGCCACGTCCCCGCTGAACTTGAGGGCTTCGTCGATGACAGTTTTCTACAAGCCCTTTTTGGCAAGAACCGGATCATCGATCAGGTGCGGGACGACACCATTTACGTTCATCTCGTCGTCGACACGCGACGCGATCTGCTGGGCCTTCTCCAAAGAATCGTGCTGCGGCTGTTGTAAGCCACTACGACGTGACGGGGGCGAAAACGTCCAGCGTAGGGTAGTTGGGCGTGTTGCAAATTCCTTAATGCGATAGAACCAGAAGTTCACCACCCGACACGACAAGATATTCGAAAGTACTTTGGAATGCGCCTGCCCGTTTCCTAAGCTAGGGGAGGGCCGCGGTAAGCCCGCGGATTCGTTGCCTGGCGGGAAAGGTAAACGGGAATCGGAAACGGGAAAAGGAGCCGCCTCAGATGCCACTCACTTTTGATGAACTGATCGAGCTCCTGGACAAGTCCATCTCGGTGGCCGGCGATAGCAAGTCGAAAAAGGCGTTCCTCGCCGATATTTTCCAGCCGATGACCTATGGCGAAGACACGGAACTCGACCCGGATGTCGTCCTCGACCTGCCTCAGACGCAAACGATTCTTGCGAAACTGATCACGCTCACGACGAACGAAACGAAGGCTTCCTATGGGGCGCGGCCCGAACTGCGCGCCGAGCGGCTCACCGCGTTGAAGCAGGTTCAGAGCTGGGTCGCCGGCGGTTCGACAACGAGCCCCGTCTTCAGCAACGTCAATCGCTTCCATGTGGCCGTGCAGGTGGCGCTTCGAGTGAGACGCCCGAGTTCGATGAACCAGGGGCCCCAGGGCTTCTGCGGTCCGGCTTCGATCCTGGTGCCGGTGGTGCGTGGTTGTCCTCTGGACTACGTCGGCTTCGTCGGGGACCTCTTCGACAAGGGGATTGCACGCTTCGGTGAAACGGACGTCGATGTCCAGCAGGCCAACCCGTTCCGGCACGGCTGGACGGCCGCCTGCGGTCCGGCGGCCGACTTTATCGCGTTGGGGAGCCTGCGCTGCAACATCGAAGCGTTCGTCGCCGCTCCGTTGGGCGGCGGTCAGGCTTTCGACTTCCTGAGCAAAGAAAGCCACGCGACGACGCCGGGGCAGATCGCGACGCTGCTCACGCAGGCAGGCTACCGGACCGTACAGAACCAGGCGCTCACCGATTACACGTCGCCGCGCGACGGCACGCGGCTCAGCACCGCCGGCACCAACCTGACGAGCTGCTCGAGTCTGTTCAGGCGCGCGCCGGACTGCGTGGTCATCATGCTGGTGCACGGGACCCTGGCCACGAATGCGAAACGCAGCGCGGTGATCCAAGGCGATGCGCATGTGCCCAAGCTTTCCGATCTCCATTGGATTCTCGTGCGGCGGATCGAAGCCGACGCGACCAACTTGCCGACCGGACGTGTGAAGATGAAGCTCTATACATGGAAGTGGAGCGGCCTCGGCGATTTCGCGATGAAGGACTTCCTGCCGCGCTACTACGGCTATGTCAGCGCGGAGCTGTGATCAAGCCGAGTCATCAACGAGACCAGGCGTTTCGCGGCAGTTCCCGGCCGGGTTCGGTAGGCCGCGGCATATACGAGCGGGATGATGCGGCGAATTCGCGGCACACCAGATTCGTGATCCCAAGCCGCTACAGACAATCGTTAGATTCTTGGCAGGTATGGTCTGACGTTGCGATGCTTTGGTTTCTCAGATTTTCTTATATTTCAACGAGAAAGGCGGCCGACTTATCCACAGGATACCCACGTTTCATGTACTTACTGTTGCGTGGTCACAGCATTGCCATTTGTTGCGTTGATGCTCTTCTGGGAACGCAACACGTTGGGATCCGGCAACGCAGTTTTGCCACACTCAGTGTTGCGCTCCCTCTGGTCCCACGCTTCCGCCTTGAGGGCGGCGCTCCGGCTTCACACCCAGTTCCCACAGTATGTCGTTTCGCCGATATCAATTTGCAGGCCGTGTGGATTAAGCGCGTGTATGAAAATCCGATGGGGTGAAGTGGTGCAGATCATCGACGAGGCACTGCCGTCTGCGTTATTGGACCAAGGTCCAATAACGCTCGGGCGACCCTGTGCATACACTGGAATATGCCATTCAGGTGATTGGCGGATCATGCTCGTCCTTAATGCCGGAAGCGTGTGCGCGAAGTGAGCGATGAAGTCGTTCGACACGAATCGTGCCTGGATAAAAGTCGCCAACCCCGAGATTCGCCAGGCTCAAGACTTCCGATACGTTGCAAGACGTATCGCAGACGAAGCGAACACTGGAGGGTACGCCATGTACCGGACGATCCTCGTCGCCATTGACGGAAGCAGTTCATCAAGACTGGCGCTCAGGGAAGCCGTGCGGCTTGCTGCGTCGACACAAGGCATCGTGCATGCAATTCACGTCGTGGACCACGCGCCCGTGTTTGCATATACGGATCTTGATCCGGTTGAACTTGTGGACGCCATGCGGAAAAGCGGAAGAGTATTGCTCGCTGACGCAGAGCAGGCGTGTGCCGCGGCCGATGTGACGTGTCACGTTGAACTGGTTGAACCTGCCACCTTATCGGACGATGTCGCTTCTATTGTCCAGCGGTACGCGGAACAGGTTCATGCCGATCTCGTCGTGTTAGGCACGCATGGGCGCAGGGGCGTGAGACGTCTGATGCTCGGCAGTGTCGCAGAACGTTTCCTGCGGTGTTCGAATTGCGCTGTCTTACTGATGCGCGACGACGACAGTCGAGAGCGTACACATCGAGATTGAATCGCCAGTTTCACATGCTACGTTGCCGCGTCGGAAGCGCAATCTAGCTCAGGAATTGCTTTGAGTCGTTCATGTCGCGTGGTCCGACTCCGAAGCCGAAACGTGCGTGGGGAAACGAGATTGTGGCGGTCCAGCATGTAGAAGGGAGAGAGACCCATCGGTCCGGAGATAACCTGTTCGACAGGCAAGCTATCGACGACAGCTGGCGCGCAGGTGCGGAAAAATGCGTCGTGCAGGAGATCGTTAGATTGACGGGTAGAACATGAACCAGCTCGCTCTCGATTTGCGACAACACGTGAAAGCCCGCGCGCGCCTGATTGGAGACCGGCTTGATCTGAAAAACTATAAGATCGCCAATCCCTTGGGGACCACTCCGCTCACACTGACGGTCGGCTCTGACGATGGCGTAGCGGTTCTATTTCGTTATGGCGTCGTGGTATTTTTCGGCGTCCGTGCCGACGATGAAGTAGCTTTCATTGGTTCTCTCAAAAGCATAATAACCAACGTTTACGACAACCCCGAGGTCGATGAACTCGACATTTACAGCGGAAAATCCAACCCGGGTGTACAGAGCGACGCCGTGTCGTTGGACAAGGTCACATTGGAGAAGATACAGATAATCGCAGACGTACTCGGGAAGAGCCTCGTCTTATCACTATATGAGAAAGAGGTTGCGGGTAAATTTGACGGGATTGCCCCTGTTGCGCTGGAACTGGCTAACTCCGGAAAGGTGATGGCAAACTCGAGATCACTTCTTTCGAAAATTGGCAATCTAATACTGATTGAGCATCGCATGGTTGGGCGTGCCGAGATCGGTGACAAACCTGAAATCCTGTGGGAATTTCCGTCGCTTGGCGGTCTGTATGCAGCTCTCGAAGACGAATTTGAACTTCATGAACGTCACGCGGCGCTAGAGCGCAAACTCACTCTGATCTCGGACACCGTGCAAACCTTGGCCGATATTGTGGAGAACAAGAATATCCACAAACTGGAATGGTACGTAATAGGGTTAATTTGCTTTGAAGTTATTTTGAGCCTCATGGGCATAGCCAGAAGCTGGCTGCTTCCAATCTGATCAACCGACGAATGAGGCACGTCGGTAAACCGCCGCTGAAAGACGAAAAAGGTTGTCCGATGCGAGGCTCCGTTCGATTGCGTCCTGCAGAACCTGGTGCTCCGCGAAAAAGACGTTGGTTTTCCGGCCAAGCCGACGGCGGTTGAAAAGCAATCAGGAATACCGATAGATATCTCGGCCTATCCAGCACGAGTTCCGACCGTCGGGGATTTTTTACAGGTCAGAACCTTCGCCATGCTCTGTGCACGTGAGCATCCGCGCTGCCTGAGTCCGGTGCAGCGTTATAAACCGCGCATTGATATAACGCAGCGGTCCCTGTTAGACCGGATCATCCCGATGATGAGCGAAGCGAAGGTGGCCCCGGGTCGTTGGCGGCACACCGCTGCGCTGCGCTGCAATGCGACGCACGGTTGCTGCGCGCTAAGTCTGAGGAGGTCCGTGGTGGCTCCGGAGCTTCTCACCCGGGATGAAACTGCCGGCACTCTGTTTCGAACCAATGGTCGACCAGGCGCTGCGCGGCGTGTAGATCCTCTGGGAACTTTGGGTCGTCGTTCCATGGTGACGGGTTGTAGCCCGCTTTCCTCAGGGCCGAGAGCTCGCTTTGTTGTTGCGCCCTCGTCGGAGGCGCGTTGCGTCTAAGCTCGGCAAGGTCACGGCACTCTGTTGGACTCAGATGTGGCCCACTTTGTGGCACGCCGGCGGCGGCACATCCAGTCAGCAGGAGCGCCAACACTGCAAGCGTCGAGCAGTTTTTCGGGAGGTTTTCCATAGCGCATCTCCACGCGTCCGATTGGCGCAACGCAAGCGGTGCGATGCCGCCAGTCGCGCGTGACTTCCGCGTTTATATTGCCTTAGTCCAGTCACCGGAACTGGCGCACTGTACAAAGAGACGAAAGTCAGGCGCCAGCGCCTCGAATGACCATTGCACTTCCGAAAAGAGAAATACGCCCACCGGTTGTCGAGCGTCCGAGAAGGGTGCGGAAGTTGGCTTTGAACCACGGATCGCGGTCAACCATCCGAACTAATTTTCCGGGTTCGGCCAGCTCCAGCCGTTCGCCTGTGGTCTCAAGCCGAAGTTCGAAGGTCGGTTCGGCTCACATAGTGGACCACTGGCCGTCAATCATGTGCGTCGCGTCGTCGGTGCAATGGCGTCGGCCTTGACTTCGATCTCGATTCATGTGGAACTGCTGCGTTGCTGCTGGGGATCGTGTAAATGGTGGCGGGGGAGACGACCTTGGGCGTGCCAGTGATCGCGCAGGTCTGCGGATCCAGGACAAGGCCCGCGGGTAGCGATGGCGAAACGCTGCATTGCGTGATTGCCCCGCCGCTGTTGCTGACGGTTTCCGGAATGATTTCGGTACCTTCCGCGAAGACAACCGACGCGTCGCATTCGGTCAGTCCGGCCGACGCAATGGATGCCGTGCTGTTGTTGCCTCCGCCGTGGCGCCCGCAACCAGCATCGCTACCAGCAAAAGCAGGCTCGTCACACATTGTGTGATAGGGATGGCCCGACCCTCATCCTGTTTTCTATCAGAATAGGTCAAGCGTCCAGATTAATCAGCCAAAAGAGATCGCACTGCAAGTTCACCGCGTTCTTCCGACGTCCGCGCGTTGTTGAGGGGGACATCCAAGCCACCGTCGTCCGGCACCGGCAAGAAGAGTGAGAAGTGAATCAGCGCGCTTTTTGCGGACAGTTCGATATTGCAGAGTTTCGTGCCACGATCCGGATTGGTGAAAAGGATGCCCGCGCGGGCCGTGCCCGGTGGAATTGGATTCTTGAAGGCGAGTTTGTAGAACGGGTCATCGACTTGCACGTTAGTTGGTCCACCGCGTAACGGATGCAGGGCCCAAACAACGTCGAAAGGTAAAAAGTGGCCGCCGTCAGCGCCTGTCCGAAACAACCATAACGATTGAGCGGTTCTATTCGTTACCTCAAGCCATACAGGCTGCACGTTGACAGCGTATAGATCGGCGCCGAACATGCGCTTGCTATCCTCTGCGCTGAGTACTGCGGCACTCACGCGTACGCTGTGACTCTCCTCCGTCACGGCGCGAGCGCGCAGCGGCGCGTCGTTATCCGTCGTTGGGTCATGCCACGGCGCACAAGTGGCTAATGCGAACACCAGCCACACCAAACATAGTGGGTATCCGAGCGAACGCCACAATCGTTTTGAAGAAAGCATCGTGAGCCGCCCAGCACTCAGTCATGGTGGGTGTCAAAATCTTCGAGGCGAAAGAAACCGCTCACACTCGCGTAGAGGAGATTGGCCGTTACTTTTGATCGCCCGGTCATTTGTATCGCCCTGTGACCAGAATAGTCGGCGTTCATCAGACGCGACGACATCGGTTCCGGTATTCGGTCTTCACGATGTCGTCGTCGTCGAAGGCGTGAGCAGAAGTAAATTGACTTTCGCCGATGTGCTCATGAGCAGAAACAGTGGTCCGCGAATACATTCCGCCTGAATCGCATCGCGGATCACTGCCACAAGAGGCTTTTCGGTCTAGAGATTTAGGGCCTAGTGCATCGTATACCCACGGCCACTCATGCAGGCGGAATATGCCTGATTGAATGCCGCCATTGCATTCTGATTTTGCGCCTGGGCCGATGCTTGGGCATTTCGCTGGTTCTGACGCGCGCGCATTCCTCCACCCATTGTTCCGGCAACCGCGCCAACTGCAGCGCCCTTTCCGGCGTCGCCAGCAATCGCCCCAATGACTGCACCCCCGGCGGCCCCGCGAGCAGCGCCGCCGACTCGCTCCCCGCCGCCTACGGCGGGCCCGGATGGTGGCGGAGGTGTGGCAGCCACCGCTGCAGGATCAACGCCAGTTTGCGATTTGGCCCACGATGCGCATGCTGACTGATCCTGCTGCTGTTTCTGCGAACTTTGACCTTTGGCCGGATAGGCTACGGGCTGCGCCACTGCTGCAGCCTGCCAGAAGAGCAGCACAGCAATTGCAGAAATTTGACGCTTGCTGAACGTGTGCATGAGACCCCCTTGTTTGCATGCTCCCTTTCAGTCTATTCGCTGCATGGCGCCAGCGAAAGTGGTCGTTACGTCAATCGTAAGCCCGTTGAATTCCGTCAAGGGCAGCGGAGCAGCCGCGCATGCCTTGCAAGACAGCGTGACCGTTCCTCCGGAGCCGAGAGTCAAAACAGCGACCGACGATTTGAAAGTAATTGATTCATTTACTGCCACTAAGCCGTTAACTTCAGCATGACGAACAGCGCGGTCGACTTCATCGGCGACATTGATTCGGCTTGTCTCTTGACCAGATAGCGATATGTGCCGCAAGGGCTGATGACGGCACTCATGCTAGGATTCCTCGCAGAACATCCCGGAGACCGCTGCCATGTCGAAACCCGTGATTTCGCCGGAAGAGTTTATTGCCGAAGTGAATGAGCGATTGCCGAACATCGGTGGATATGAAAAGGGTGTGCGTGTGTCTCTCTATCCGGAGGGAAGCAACGGCGCGACAGCGAGCGGACATGGTTTGGAACCCGATACCATCGAGGCAAGGGCCGTCGCTGGAACAGCCGTCTCGCAGGTTCTTTTCGAGTTCGATGTAAATCCGCATATCTCGCGAGAGTCCTAGTTTACTCTGTTGAGTAAATGACAAATACCGAGCTCCGCGAGCTTTCACAACAGTCGAAGGAGCAGGAGTCCCGACGTGGAACTTTGGATTCAACCCTGCGCGCCATGCGCTGACCTTTACGGACAGCCGTCCACGGTACATCCACACGATACGTTGACCTTGGTCGGAGCCGGCGCAGTGAAAGACGCTCAAGTTGAGCAGCACTACACCTGCACGCGATGCAGCGCCGCATTCACGCGTATCCTCAAGGGCGAGCCGCGAAAACAAGTCTGGATGCTGCTGAACGCAGGGCAACATTGAGCTGGAGCGCGCGCCCTTGCTAACAAGCTGCTTAAAGAACAAGAGTCCTGAATTGCCGCGCCGACCCTCGGAGCAGGCAACCGCCCAAGCGGCACAAACGGCGGCGAAGATAGCCATGTGGACTTGCCGAAACTGCAATCCACGTTTCTCATTCGATCAGGTCGAAGCTCAAACCGACGAAAGCGGATTTTCTTTCATCCGTCGCGACTGTGACTACCGAAACAACCTGGTGAACGTCGGTCCAGACGCGGCGGGGCGCCCGCAGCTTATCCAGCGCGACGACGAGTAGGGCACCTTTTCGGAGGCGGTCATGCATTTCGACTATAAGGAGTTTCACATCAACGCGTCGCCTCTTGATGAAGGCGGCCGTTACTATGCTCGAGCAAAGATCTACCGGCGCGACCCGGCGACCGGAGATGCCGTGGAAGTGAAATATTCGGGCGACCTTGGCGACTATCCCTCTGACGCGGATGCTATCGAAGCGGCGCAGCGTTGGGCGATTCAGTGGTGCGACAACAGCTCCGGATAGGGCACCCGTACGGATTCCTCGAAACGGCTCAGATACGCCGATGATTTGGTCTCTGTGAACCGGCTTCGGAAAAGCGCCGCAAAACGGCCTCGTCGCGAGTGCTTCGTGTTCGCTCATGGTGTCGTTGTCCTTGCAGTTAGATCGGTGGCCGTGAAGTGCAGCGTCATCAGCCGGCTGGTTGCATCGTCCACGTACACCAGCAGCGTGCACGCGAGCGCCCGTTCCTCGAACCAGTGGTGATCGCTACCGTCGATCTGCACCAGCTCGCCCAGGCACGCGCGCCGCGCGCGCGGCTGGTAGATCTTTGGCGGGCGCTGTGCACGCGGCACCCACAGACCCGCATCCGTCATCAGGTGACGGACGGTTTCCTTGCACAGCCCGATGCCGTGGCATTCCCACAGCTTCTCGCGCGCCAGCGTCGGCCCAAAATCGGCATAGCGCTCGCGAATGAGCGTCAGGGCCCGCAACGCCAGACCTTCGTCGAGCTTGCGGTTGCCCGGTCTGCCACGCCTGCAGGACGCCACGCCAGACGGCCCGGACTGCCGATACCGGTTCACCAGTCGCTCGACCTGCCGCACGCTCAGTCCCAGCCGTTCGGCGGCACGGCCCGGCTTGAGACCCATCTCAACGATGGCCTGAATGACCTTCAGCCTGTCCAGTTCGCGCATGCTCAGACTCACCAGCGTGGTGTCCGGTTTCATGGCTGGCTCCTGCAAGGTTGCAGCACGGTGCCAGCTTGCCAGCGTTCAGAAACACGACATCTGTAAATAGCCAGAACCGGACATTACTAAAAAGCTCTGACACCAGCCCGTTGATAATTTATGTTATGTCAAATTAAGAAGCTCACCAATCAGGCGTCTCCAACAACCCCGACCTTGACTGGCACCCACCACCAGCCAAGCCTCAACAAACCCACCTCAAACCCCCACATCCTCCACCAACCCCGCCTTCAGCGCCCGAATGCGCCGATCAACGAAATACCCGCCACCTTCCGTATAACGCAAGTACAACCGCCCGCACTCCGAACACTCCCACACACCACACCGGTTATACGGAAAGTACCGCGGCGCGATCGGCGCATCCGGCGACCAGTACTGAACGTTATCCGGCCGATACTCAGCAAACGTCGGCTCGGGATCATCCTCGCGCATGAGCGTAGCCACCTCGACAAGCCGCGTTTCATCGAGCGAAAGCGGTTGCGATTGCCATCCATCCAGCGGCGTCTTCGTGCAGGAGCAAGGCGCCCAACCATTTTCCTCAGCGCGCTGAGCAAGTGCGACAAGCGCCGCTGCGTCCACATAGGGTGTCATGAAATATTGCCTGTTTCCAGATTGATTCGATGCCGACGGCGCGAGCGTCCCTTATACCTCAACTCACGTAACCACGCCGCGCCGCTCACCGAAACCTCACCCGTTCATCATCCGATCGCGATGCGGCATCACCCATGTCCGGTCGAAACGGCCTTCCGCAATCGATCGCAACGCAGCCGCTTCCTTCGCGCCCTGCTTGCGTGCGCCTTCGATCACACTTTCCACATCCGAAGGCGCGATCGCCAGCAGTCCATCTTCATCGCCTACGATGATGTCGCCCGGATTGACCACCATCCGTCCAACCGTCACGGGCACATTGATTTCCCCGGGCCCGTTCTTGTAAGGCCCGCGATGCGTGACGCCCCGCGCATACACAGGAAACTCCCGTTGACGCAGCGCGCCGACATCGCGTATCGCACCGTCGATCACGAGCCCCTGCACGCCGAGGCTTTCCGCATAACTCGCCATGATGTCGCCCATCAGCGCCTGGGTCAGTTCGCCGCCGCCGTCGATCACGAGCACATCGCCGGGCCTGCAAAAATCGAACGCACGATGGATCGCGAGATTGTCGCCGCCACGCGTGCGCACCGTGACAGCCGTACCCGCCATCGCATGCGGCCTGTGATACGCCTGCAAGCCCACTATTCCACTTGCGCGCGCCATGTTGTCGCTGAGCAGCGACACAGCAAGCTCGCGCAACGCAGCCAGCGTTGCAGGGCTCGCTTGCGGAGCCGATTCATATTCGCGCCAGCCGATCGGATTCATATCGTCGCCCCTTCCGTTGCCAGTTGTTTGTCGAGTTGCGCGGTGAGGCGTGAATACACTGTCCGCGCGTTGTCTTCGTAGATGCGCTGCCGGTCCGCGTCGCTAAGCCATTCGATTGCATCGATATAGCGCCGCGTGTCGTCATAGTAGTGACCCGTCTCGGGATCGATGCCCTGCACTGCGCCGATGGTTTCCGACGCGAAAAGAATGTTCTCAACAGGAATCACTTTCGCAAGCAACTCGGCACCGGGCTGGTGATAGACGCACGTATCGAAGAACACGTTGTTCAGCAGATAGTCGCGCAGCAACGGCCGCTTCATGTCCTGCGCGAGCCCGCGATAACGTCCCCAGTGATAAGGCACGGCACCGCCGCCATGAGGAATGATGAAGCGCAAATCTGGAAAGTCCGCGAACAGATCAGCGGTGAGCAACTGCATGAACACGGACGTATCGCCGTTGATGTAATGCGCGCCCGTCGCATGAAAATTCGGATTGCACGATGACGACACATGAATCATCGCGGGCACATCGAGTTCCACCATTGCTTCGTATAACGGATACCAGAAGCGATCGGTAAGCGGCGGCCCGGACCAGTGCCCGCCCGACGGATCGGGATTCAGATTGCAGCCGATAAAGCCAAGCTCCTGCACGCAGCGCCGCAGTTCGGCAATGCTGTTCGCAGGCGACACACCGGGCGCTTGCGGCAACTGGCACACACCGACGAAATGCCTTGGAAACAGCGAGCAAACGCGATGCACGAGGTCATTGCACTCGCTCGACCAGACGGCATTCGCCTCCGCGCCTGCGAGATGATGGCCCATGCCCGCAGCGCGTGGCGAGAAAATCGTGAGGTCGGTTCCACGCTCGCGTTGAATGCGGCGCTGCCCCGTTTCGATGCTTTCGCGGATCTCGTCATCCGTGATGACGGGACGCGGCGGCACGGGCGTGCCGTCCTTCAGCGCCGCAATCTGCTTCGCGCGCCACGCCTCGTGCGGTCGTGGCGACGTCGTGTAATGACCGTGGCAATCGATGATCATGTAGCGAACCCTTTGAGTCTTTCCAATGAACCTGCGATAAACGCTATTAGCTGCCCGTGGCGGCATCGCCACCCGCCAGCGCCGAAGGCGCACCCTCCTCCGGCGGCGTGACACGCATGACGAGCGCGATGATCGTCGCGATCACGAGGAACGCCGCGATAGTCAGCAACGCGAGCGAGAAGTTGCCCGTCGCTCGGCGCACCAGTCCGATGCTCCACGGCCCCACGAGTCCGCCGAACTGCGCGATCGTGTTGATCAGCGCAATCGTTGCGGCGCCCGCCGCGCCTGTCCTGAACGACGACGCGAGGCTCCAGAACAGCGGATTGCCCGCGTAAATAAAGAGTCCCGTTACGCACAGCAACGCATAAGCGATCACGGGATTCGGCGCATAAGCACTGCCCGCGATGGCAATCGCGCTCGCGCCATACACGAATGCGAGGTGCTTCTTGCGGTCGCCGGAACGGTCGGAACTGCGGCTGATCAGGAACGTGCCCAGCACGCCTAGCAGCGGCGGCGCCGCAGAAAGAAAGCCGACTTCGATATTGCTCAGATGGCCGAGGCTCTTGACGATCTGCGGCAGCCACAGAAAGAGCCCATAAATGCCCACGAGCGCACAGCCGAAAAGACACGCGAGACTCCATACACGGATATCGCCCGCCACGCGCAGAAACGAAACATGCGTATGGCCGCCGAGTGCTTCGCGTTCCGCAGCGAGCGTCGATTCGAGCCAGCGCTTCTCGTCGTCGCTGAGCCATGCAGCGTCGGCGGGACGCTCGGTCATGATGCGCAGCGTCAGGAGGCCGAGCAGCATCGCCGGGACGCCTTCGAGGATGAACATCCATTGCCAGCCATGCAGTCCGAGCACGCCGTTCGCGTAGGTCATCAGCGTCGTCGAGATCGGGCCACCGAGCACAGCGGAAAACGAGCCCGCAATGATGTACCCGCCAACAGCGCGCGCCCGGTAACGTTCGGGAAACCACTTGGTCAGATAGACGGCGACGCCGGGCAGGAAGCCCGCTTCCATCACGCCCAGCAGAAAGCGCAGCACGTAGAAGCTGGTGTCGTTGAACACGAACGCCGTGGCGGCTGCCACTGCGCCCCACGTGAGCAGAATGCGCGCAATCCACCGGCGCGCGCCGACACGATGCAACAGCAGATTGCTCGGCACTTCGAGCAGCATGTATCCGACGAAGAAAATACTCCCCGCGAAGCCGAACACGGCAGGACTGAAGCCCATGTCGTTGTTCATATCGAGGGCTGCGAAGCCGATGTTGATGCGGTCGAGATAGTTGAAGAACATCATTGCGAAGAGCAAGGGCATCAAGCGCCCGTACACTTTTCGCATGGTTGCTGCTTCGTCGATACGAGTCATGCCGTCTCCTTCCTGAGCGCGCGACACTGCGGTCGCTTCATTCCAGTGGACTGAGCGATGTGGTTCAAATCACAACGTCAGTTACCTGTTCGATGGTAGGAATGCGCAGCCAGGAAGTCCAAGACGAGATGCTTATTCTTGTATAACGATCGTCTTATAGTGTGCCGCTGTCGGCCAGCGGCGGCGGAAGGCAGCGTAAGAATGCGAGCAGATGCGGCGACGTGTCGTCGTCGCGATAGGTGGCGGCGAGCGTCGAACGCTGTGCGGAACCCGGGCCTTCCAGGTGGCGGTACACGACATCGGTACGCCCATGCCGCGCCACCGATTCCCCGACCACCGTCACGCCCAGCCCCGCCGCGACGAGCGCAATCGCAGTCTGTATTTCGTAAGCCTGATGCGCGATGAACGGCGTCACGCCCGCATCGCGATACAGCGACAGCACCGACCGCTTGTACTGGGCATTCTGATGCTTCGGATAGAGGATCAACGGCGTGTCGGCCAGTTCGGCGACTTTCACTTTCTTTCGTTTTGCAAGCGGATGATCGAGTGCCATCACGACGACGAGCTGCTCGCGCAAGAGCACGCGCGACGTGTAGCCCGACATCGAAAGCGGCTGTCGTCCGATGCCGACGTGAATGCGCATGTCGCGCAGTGCGTCGCTCTGTTCGTCGGTGAGCATTTCGTAGAGCTTCAGCTCGACCTGCGGAAACTCGCGGTGAAAGGCCTTCAGCGCAGGCGGCAGAATGCTGTACATCGCCGAGCGCGTAAAGCCGACACTCAGCCAGCCGCGCCGGCCCATGCCGATTTCAGCCGCGCCGAGCGTCGCCTGTTCGAGCGAGCCGAGTATCTGTTTCGCCTCGGTGCACAGGTACTGTCCTGCTTCCGTAAGACGCAGCGGCCTGCGCGTGCGGTCGATCAGTTGCGTGCCGAGGCGCTCTTCCAACGCGCGGATCTGCTGGCTGAGCGCGGGTTGCGCAATATGCAGACGCTCTGCGGCGCGGCTGAAGTTCAGCTCTTCAGCGAGCGTCACGAAACATTGAAGCGCTCTGAGGTTCATCGGTCGAGTCGTTGCGTTGGATCGTTGGGCGTCGACATGATGACATGCTTCGCAGGTCGCGACGATCCACACCATCCCACGTTCGTGCTCAGCCAGCCGCTTCCTTCGACTCCACAGGCACGCCCACATCCATCGCGCTGGACACCTGCCGCAACTCGTCAGCGATGATTGCAATCAGCGCTTCCGCCGCCGCGCTGAGCGGCCGGCGCGGATGGCTCACGCGAACGATATGCCGCACGATGCGCGGCGCGAGGATCGGGTAAGCGCGCAGCGTCCCCTCACGCACCGCGCGTCCAACCACGATGCGCGGCAAAATCGTCGCAAAGCGCGTCTTCTCGACGAGCGCGACGATGGTTGACAGCACATCGATTTCGAAGCGCGGCGCGAGCATCACATCTTCATGTTGCGCTGCCGTATCGAGCACGCCACGCAGACCGTTGCGTTTGGTGGGCAACACGAGTTCCAGGTCGTGCAGTTGCGCGAGTTCGATCGAATGCGGCAGCTCGGGCCCATGCGCGACACTGGTCGCGAGCACCATCTCCTCGTCGAGCAGCGGCTGCGAATCGAGCGACAGACGCGCACGCGGCTTGTTGATCAGCGCGGCGTCGAGCTGACCACCCGCGACCCAATCGATGAAGGTTGCGCTGTAGCCGTCGGCCACCGTCACTTCAACATGCGGATAACGCGCATGAAACCGCGACAGAGAATCCGCGAGCACGCTCTCCGTGACCGACGCGATCAGCCCAATCCCCACATGCCCCGTCACCACTTCATCGCGTTGCACGAGTTGCTGTCGCGCGTGCGCGAGGTCGCGCATGATGGGCAGAAAGAGCCGGTACATCAGCCGCCCCGCGGCGGTCGGCGCCATGCCGTGCGCGCCCCGATCGAAAAGTTGCTGGTGCAACTCCTCCTCCAGCTTCGCGATCTGCATGCTGAGCGCGGGCTGCACGATGTTCAGCCGCTTGGCCGCGCGCGTGACCGAGCCGTCTTCGAACAACGCGATGAAATACTGGATTTGCTTGAGGTCCATGACTGGGATGATCCCGGAAGCGGGTTATCACGACGACTAATGGCGGCCATCCGTTTCATCAGGCCACAGCCGAAAGCCCCGCTGGGCATGCCGTGGCAGATCCCCGGCGCACAAGGCCGCACGGGCGTGTGTATTGATATCGTGCTGTAAGGCGAACGTCATCGGGGCTAACACGGATATCAGCAACGATGATCCAAAGCATCAAAAATCAGTATTAGAACTTATACCGCCTTGTCGCTACGCTTGGCTCCATGTCCTCTCGATCCGATTCGCATCGAAAGCATCGAAGAGGCGGCAATGATGGAGACGCAGATGAACACTCGTGACGCCGCGACCCAGGGCGCCTTTTCCGCTACGCCGTTTTCGCAAGCCCGCACGTGGGCCGAGCCTTCGGGCGCGCTCACGCTGCGCGGCTGGCTCGCGCATCTTGCCCGCACCGGACGTCTCGCGACGATCGACCGGCCCGTCGCGCTCGAACACGAACTGGCCGCTGTCGCCAAGCGGCTCGACGGCACACAGGCTGCGTTCTTCACGCAACCAGGCGGACTGGACGTGCCCGTGGTGAGCGGCTTCATGTCGAAGCGCGCGTGGATCGCGGAAGCGATGGGCGTCGAGGAACACGCCTTGCTCACGCGCTTTCGCGATGCCGCCGACGCGCCGATCGCGTCCCAACTGGTCGCGCGCGGCGAGGCGGCCTGCCAGCAGATGGTTCATACAGATGCAATCGACCTGCACGCGCTGTTGCCGATCCCGACACACAGCGAGCACGATAACGGTCCCTACATCACGGCGGGACTCGTGATCGCGCGCAATCCGCGCACCGGTGTGCAGAACGTGTCGATCAATCGCATTCAGGTGCATGGCCGCGACCGCATGGCGATCCTGCTATTGCCGCGCCATCTTTATGCCTTCCAGAAAGCAGCCGAAGCAAACGGCGATGCGCTCGACGTCGCCATCGCCATCGGCGTCGATCCGCTGACGATGCTCGCATCGCAAGCCATCACGCCCATCGATCACGATGAACTGGAAATCGCCGGCGCATTGCAAGGCGCGCCGCTGCCAGTCGCGCAGTGCGTAACGAACGGCGTGCACGTCCCCGCGTTCGCGGAGATCGTGATCGAAGGACGCATTCTGCCGGACGTGCGGGAACCCGAAGGCCCGTTCGGCGAGTTTCCGAAATACTACAGCGCGAAGGAAGCACGTGAAGTGATCGAGGTCACGGCCGTCACGCATCGGCGCGACCCGATCTTTCATACCATCGTGCCCGCTGAAATGGAGCACCTGCTGCTCGGCGGCATTCCGCGTGAAGCGACGCTGCTCGCGCATCTGCAACGCAGCCATCCGGGCGTGAAGGACGTGCATCTGTCGGTGGGTGGCGTGTGCCGCTATCACCTGTGGATCCAGTTCGACAAGAAGCGCGAAGGCGAAGCGAAGAACGTGATTCTCTGCGCGTTCGGCGCGCACTACGACATCAAGCAGGTGGTCGTCGTCGATACGGATGTGGACGTGCATGATCCCGCCGAAATCGAATGGGCGGTCGCGACTCGCTTCCAGGCCGATCGCGATCTCGTCGTGATCGAAGGCGCGCAAGGCTCGCCCCTCGATCCGTCGACGACCGTCGGCCAGCCCGACGATGCGCCGCCGCATCTGCAAGGCGTTAGCGCGAAGATGGGGCTCGACGCAACGCGGCCCGTCGTCTATCCCGCGTATGTGTTCACGCGCGTGCGGATTCCGGGCGAAGACGCGGTCGATCTCGAGACCCTCGTCGCCGCGGATAACACCGCGTTCGACGCCTGGCTGGCCCGCCATCATGACTGAGCGCGCGAACCGCAAGCCACGCATCGTCGTCGGCATATCGGGCGCAAGCGGCGCGATGATCGGCCTGCGCCTGCTTGCCGCGCTGCGCCGGCTCGGCACGCACGAAACGCATCTAATCGTGTCGGCGTCAGGCGCCATCACGGTAGCGCAGGAACTGGGCCTCACACGCAGCGATCTCGATGGACTGGCGGATATCGCCCACAACGTGCGCGACATCGGCGCAACCATCGCGAGCGGCTCGTTCGTCACGGAAGGCATGGTGATTGCGCCCTGCTCGATGAAAACGCTCGCGGGCGTCGCGAATGGCTTCGCGGACAACCTGTTGACGCGCGCTGCCGACGTGATGCTCAAGGAGCGCCGGCGCCTCGTGCTGGTTGCGCGCGAAACGCCGCTCAACCTCGCGCACTTGCGCAACATGACGCTGGCAACCGAAATGGGCGCCATCGTGATGCCGCCCGTGCCCGCTTTCTACGCGCATCCGAAGACAATCGAAGACGTGGTCGATCACACGGTCGGCCGCATTCTGGATCTGTTCGCCATCGAGCATCGTGAGATCGCAAAGCGCTGGAGCGGTCTTGCAGATGAATTCGCGAGCCGCCGCGACGACGATGGAGCCGACCGATGAACCAGCGCGATATGAACGTTGCCGAAGCGCCCGCGCAAGAGGCCTCCCAGGCACGCGCAGCGAAACATCTCGGCCGCCCGATGCAGCGGCTCGAAGACCCGGCGATCCTGACGGGCCGCGGCCGCTATGGCGACGACATCGGCGTGAAGCCGGGCACGCTGCACGCCGCCGTTCTGCGCTCGCCGCATGCGCACGCAGAACTCGTTTCGATCGATGCAAGCGGCGCAGAAACCCTGCCCGGCGTGCGCGCCGTGCTGACGCGCGACGATCTGCGCCCATGGTCACGTCCGTTCGTGGTCGGCGTGAAGTCGCCGATGGAGCAATGGGCGCTCGCGATGGATCGCGTGCGCTACGTCGGCGAGCCGGTGGCCGTCGTGATGGCGGAATCGCGCGCGCTCGCCGAGGACGCACTCGACCTCATCAAGGTCGAATACACGCCGCTCGATCCCGTCACGTCGATCGAGCAATCCATGCGCGACGACGCGCCCGTTCTTCATGAGCGGGTCGGCACCAACGTGATCAGCGACCGGCATTTTCGCTACGGCGAGCCGGAGGCCGCATTCAAGCAGGCTCCGAATCGTGTGAAGCTGGTCGCGCACTATCCGCGCAACTCGTGCGCGCCGATCGAATGTGGCGTGGTGATCGCCGAGTATCTGTCGGGCGATGAAGGCTACGACGTCACGTCGAATTTCATGGGTCCGTTCTCGCTGCATGCCGTGATGGCAATGGCGTTGAACGTGCCCGCTAACCGGTTGCGTCACAAGGCCCCGCGCGACTCGGGCGGCAGCTTCGGCGTGAAGCAGGCGGTATTTCCGTATGTCGTGCTGATGTGCCTCGCGTCGCGCAAGGCGGGCGCACCCGTGAAATGGGTCGAGGACCGGCTCGAACATCTGAGCGCGGCCACGTCTGCGACTGCGCGGCTGTCGACCATCGAGGCCGCTGTCGAAAGCGATGGGCGCATCACCGCCCTCTCCTATGATCAGCTCGAAGATTGCGGTGGTTACGTGCGCGCGCCCGAGCCTGCCACCTTCTACCGGATGCACGGCTGCCTGACGGGCGCCTACGCGATCCCGAATCTGCTGGTACGCAACCGCGTCGTGCTGACCAACAAGACGCCGACGGGACTCGTGCGCGGCTTCGGCGGGCCGCAGGTGTATTTCGCGCTCGAACGGCTGATTCAGCGCATTGCCATCGAGTTGAAGCTCGACGTGCTCGACGTCTATCGCCGAAATTTCGTGCCTTCCGATGCGTTTCCGTATCGCGCGGCAGCGGGTGCATTGCTCGATTCAGGCAACTATCAGGAAGCGCTGCGGCGCGCGCTGTCGGATGGCGGCCATGCGGAACTGGTCGCGCGCCGCGATGCCGCACGCAAGCAGGGCCGGCTTTATGGCATCGGCTTCGCGGCGATCGTCGAGCCGTCGGTGTCGAATATGGGCTACATCACGACGGTGATGCCTGCCGAAGCGCGCAAAAAAGCCGGACCGAAAAACGGCGCAATCGCGAGCGCGACCGTGAGCGTCGATCTGCTGGGCGGTGTGAACGTGACGATCGCATCGACGCCCGCGGGGCAAGGACATATGACCGTGTGCGCGCAGGTCGTGGCCGACGTGCTCGGCCTCGATCCGAAGGACATCGTCGTCAATGTCGAGTTCGATACGCACAAGGACGCGTGGTCCGTCGCATCGGGCAATTACTCCAGCCGCTTTGCGGGTGCGGTAGCGGGTACCGTGCATCTCGCAGCGATGCGCGTGCGCGACAAGCTTGCGCGCATCCTCGCGAAGCAATTCGGCTGCGTGCCCGACGACGTGCGCTTCGAAGGCGCGCGCATCTATCCGAAGGATGCTGAAGAGCGCGCACTGCCGTTCGGCCGGGCCGCGAGCAATGCACCGCATTGGGCGCCCGCGCTGCTGCCCGAACGCGAAGAGCCGGGCTTGCGCGAGACCGTGTTCTGGTCGCCGCCGCATATGGACGCACCGGATGAGAACGACCGCATCAACACGTCGGCGGCCTACGGCTTTGCATTCGACATGTGCGGTATCGAACTGGACCGCGCGACAGGCCACGTACGCATCGACCGGTATGTCACGGCACACGACGCAGGCACGCTATTGAACCCCGCGCTCGCCGATGGCCAGATTCGTGGCGCGTTCGCGCAGGGTCTCGGCGCGGCATTGCTCGAAGAGTTCCGCTATGGCGCGGACGGCAGCTTCCAGTCGGGCACGCTCGCCGACTATCTGATGCCGACCACCTGCGAAGTCCCCGACCCGCTGATCGTGCATCTGGAAACGCCCTCGCCGTTCACGCCGCTCGGCGCAAAAGGCTTGGGCGAAGGCAACAACATGAGCACGCCCGTATGCATCGCCAACGCGGTGGCGGACGCACTCGGCATCGACGATATCCGCTTGCCGCTCACGCCTTCGAAGGTGATGGCGCTGATCGGTATCGACGATCCGGAGCCTTCGCGGCCCGAGTATCGCGAAGCGCCCACGTCGAAGCCTGCAACGCCCGGCGGCGGGCGCGCGCTCACGGCGCAAGGCACTGTCGATCTGCCCGCCACACCCGAAGCGATCTTCGCCGTGCTGCTCGATCCCGCTGCGCTCGCGAAGGTCATTCCCGGTTGCCACGCGCTCGAAGCGACAGGGCCGAACCAGTATCGCGCGGATGTGACGATCGGCGTCGGCATGATCAAGGCGCGTTTCGAGGCGCGTATCGGCTTGTCGGAGATCGATGCGCCGCATCGGCTGCGCCTTGCAGGCGCGGGTATCTCGCCGCTCGGCAGCGCGCGTGGCAACGGCCTGGTCGAACTCACGCCGACGGGCACCGGCACGCGCCTCACGTACGACTACGAAGCCCAGGTGTCGGGCAAGGTCGCGGCCGTCGGCGGACGCATGCTCGAAGGCGCGGCGAAGGTCGTGCTGCGGCAACTGTTCGAAGCGCTCGGACGGCAGGCTGCGGGCCAACCGCTCGCGACGGACGGTTCGTCGATTGCGCGGTTGTTCCGGCGTCTCTTCTCACGCTTCAGGAGGCACGCATGAAGCCCGCCGCATTCGACTACGTACGCGCCATGACAACGCACGAAGCGCTCGATGTGCTCGCCCAAAGCGGCGAAGACGCGCGCGTGCTGGCGGGCGGTCAATCGCTGATGGCCGTGCTGAACATGCGGCTCGCGCAACCGCGCGTGCTCGTCGACATCTCGCGCACTGACGATCTGAACGCCGTGCGCGTGGATCGCGATGCGCGCCGTCTGGTCGTGAGCGCAGCTGCGACGCAAGGCAGCGTCGAATGGCGCGCGACGCTGCGCGACGAAGTGCCGTTGCTGGCGATGGCCTTCCCGCACATCTCGCACTTTCAGATCCGCAATCGCGGCACTGTGTGCGGCTCGATCGCGCATGCGGACCCGAGCGCGGAATTGCCGCTCGTACTGACGGCCCTTGGCGGCGATGTGCTGCTGCGCTCGAAAAAGAAGCAACGCACCGTGTCGGCAAACGACTTCTTTCAGGGCATGTTGATGACGGCCCGCGAGCCGGACGAACTTGTCGAAGCGGTGCGCTTCCCGCTGAAGGAACCGGGCGAGCGCTTTGGGTTCGCCGAGTGCTCGGCACGTCACGGCGACTTCGCAATGGTCGCGTGCGCCGCCGTCGTCACGGACGACGCGATACGGATCGCCGTGGGCGGCGTCGCGGACCGGCCGAAGGTCGAGCGCTGGCCGCGTCTGCAAGGCGATGACCTGCGCGGCGCATTGAACGATTTGAGCTGGAAACTGGGCGCGCAGGACGATGCACATATCAGCGCGAAGTACCGCCGTCATCTGGTTCGCGAACTCGGATGGCGCGTGATCGAGGAGGCCAAGTGAGCAAATCCACACCGTACGTCATGCGGCACGGCGAGCAGCACGCCGTCACGTTGACGCTCAATGGCCGCGAGCGCAGCGGCCATTGCGAAACCCGCGAGTTGTTGTCCGATTTTCTGCGTCATGAGCTCGGCGCGACGGGCACGCACGTCGGCTGCGAACATGGCGTGTGCGGTGCGTGCACCGTGCATGTCGATGGCGTCGCGGCCCGTTCGTGCCTGATGCTCGCGGTACAAGCCGACGGACGGCACGTCGATACCGTCGAAGGGCTCGCCCCCGCGCAGACGCTCGGCGATCTGCAACAGGCGTTCTCGCGGCATCACGCGTTGCAGTGCGGCTTCTGCACGGCGGGCATCCTGATGTCGTGCGCGGACTTTTTGCAGCGCGTGCCTGATCCGACGGAAGAACAGGTGCGCGAGATGCTGTCGGGCCACATCTGCCGCTGTACGGGCTATACGCCGATCGTCGCCGCCGTGCTCGACTGCGCGGCGCGGCGCAGGGCGCAGTGCGCGGACACGGAGGCCGAACATGCTTGATCTCGGCCGCACGTTTCTGCAAAGCGTGGAGCGCAGCCCGAATGCGCTTGCGCTCGTCGACGGCGAGTTTCGCGTCACTTACGCGCAATGGCACGGGCTGATTCTGCAAGCGGCGCACGGTCTGCGCGAACTGGGTCTCGCGCATGGCGACCGTCTGCTCGTCGTGCTGCAAAACCGCTGGGAAATGGCGACGCTGCACTGGGCCTGCCAGTTTGCGGGCATCGTCATCGTGCCGCTCAACTGGCGCGCGAAGCCCGACGAACTCGACTATTGCGTGAGCGACGCGGGCGTGAAGGCGATCGTCTACGAACCCGTCAGCGCTGAAGCCGTGATGCAAAGCCCCGCCGCGCAGAACGTGCCGCGCATCGGCCTCGATGATGCGCCTGGACGCACCGCATCGATCGACGTGCTGCTCGCAGTTCAAACGGGTCACGCACCCGAAAGCATCGAAACGACGCCGACGCACGCCTCTGCCGACGACTACTCGCTGATCCTTTACACATCCGGCACGACGGGCAAGGCCAAAGGCGTGCCGCGCCGACACCGGCACGAGCGCGCTGCAGCGCTCGCGCATGTGGCGCAGAACCTCTATCGGCATGGCGAGCGCACGCTCGGCGTGATGCCGCTCTATCACACGATGGGCGTGCGCTCGCTGCTTTCGATGGCGCTCGTCGATGGCTTGTTCGTCTGCGTGCGCCGCTGGAATGCGCGCCTCGCGCTCGATTCGATTGCGCAATACAAGCTCTCGTGCCTCTATCTCGTACCGACGCTTTATCACGATCTGCTCGCGGATCGCGCGTTTGGCGATATCGATACGTCATCCGTCACGAAGCTCGGTTTTGCAGGCGCGCCAATGAGCGATGGCTTGCTCAAGCGTCTGTCCGCTGCATTCGAGCCTGAACTGTTCGTCAACCACTACGGATCGTCCGAGGTCTACACGGTCAGCATCGACCAGCACGCGACGCTCAAGCCCGGCAGCGCCGGACGCTCGGGCATCAACACCCGCCTGCGCGTCGTGAAGCTCGACGCGCAGTCGCCGGACGATGTCGCCGCCGTGCGCGAAGAAGGCCAGATCATCGCGGACCTGCTCGGCGACGAAGCCTTCGAAGGCTACTGGAACCGGCCCGATGCGAACGCGAAGTCGCTGCGCAACGGCTGGTACTTCACGGGCGACACCGGCTTCTTCGACGAAGACGGCGATCTCTATGTCTCCGGCCGCGTCGACGACATGATCATCAGCGGCGGCGAGAACATCTCGCCTGTCGATATCGAATCGGTGCTGTCGCTGCATCCGTGCGTCGACGAAGTGGCCGTGGCGGGCGTGAAGGATGAACGCTGGGGACAGCGCGTCGTCGCGTTCGTCAAGCGAAGCGATTACGTGGACGGCGACACGCTCGACGCATGGTGCCGCGCGTCCGATCTCGTCAACTTCAAGCGTCCGCGCGACTACGTGTTTGTCGACGACATACCGAAGTCGCCGGTCGGCAAGATACTGCGCCGCAAGCTCCAGGCGGGCGAATACCTGCGCGACGAGCGCGGCCCGGCCGCATCAGTCTGCGCTTTGCATCAACACATTGAAATCACGAAGGAGTGACACCCATGACCGACCTGACCCACCGCGGCCAGACGCTGCTTCAGGACCTCGACGGCTTCGACGTCGAAATCGACGCGCAACGCGAGCGCGCCGACATCATCCTGGACCGTCCGCCGTTCAACGTGATTTCGATGCATGCGCGCGACCAGTTGCGCGCCACCTTCGAAGCACTCGACGAAGACGACCGCGTGCGTGTGATCGTCGTGCGCGCGAAGGGCGAGCATTTTTCCAGCGGCGGCGACATCAAGGGCTTTCTCGAAGCATCGCCGGAACGTGTGTCGAAACTCGCATGGAATGTCGCGGCGCCCACGCGCTGCTCGAAGCCGGTGATCGCGGCGAATCGCGGCTTCTGCTTCGGCGTGGGCTTCGAGCTGTCGCTCGCATGCGACTTCCGCATCGCCACCGACACGACCTTTTACGCGCTGCCCGAACAGAAGCTCGGTCAGATTCCCGGCTCGGGCGGTTCCGCGCGCTTGCAGCAGATGGTCGGCATCGGCCGGACGAAAGACATCGTGATGCGCTCGCGCCGTATCCCCGGCAAGCAGGCGTATGACTGGGGCATCGCCGTCGAATGTGTCGCCGACGCCGAACTCGAAGCTGCCACGGATGCGCTCGTCGACGAGTTGCGCGCGTTCTCGCCGCTCGCGCAACGCACCGCGAAGAAGCTGCTCAACGATACGGAAGATGCGCCGCTGTCGATTGCGATCGAACTGGAAGGCCACTGCTATAGCCGCCTGCGTTCGTCCGACGATTTCCGCGAAGGCGTCGAAGCATTTCACGCGAAGCGCAAGCCCGTGTTTCGCGGGCAATAAACAGTAAGCGCGCGATAACAAAGCGCACGACAAAGGTTTGGGAGAACGTTCATGGAACGCTTCGATTACGTGATCGTCGGTGGCGGGTCGGCGGGGTGCGTGCTTGCGCACCGGCTGTCGGCCGTGCCGTCGCTGCGCGTCGCGTTGATCGAAGCGGGCGTGGACACGCCGCCGGGCGCCGTGCCCGGCGAGATTCTCGACAGCTATCCGATGCCCGTCTTCTGCGGCGACCGGTACATCTGGCCCGATCTGAAGGCGCAGGCGACGCGCGGCGCGGCGACGCGTGTCTACGAGCAGGGCAAGGTGATGGGCGGCGGGTCGAGCATCAACGTGCAGTCGGCCAATCGCGGCCTGCCGCGCGATTACGACGACTGGGCCGCGAACGGCGCAACGGGCTGGGCCTGGCGCGACGTGTTGCCCTACTTTCGCAAGCTCGAACGCGATGTGAATTTTCCCGGCGGCGACATGCACGGGCACGACGGCCCCGTGCCGATTCGCCGCATCATGCCCGAGGACTGGCCGCCGTTCTGCCATGCGTTTGCGAACGGACTGCGCGCTCAAGGCCTCGTGATGCTGCGCGATCAGAATGCCGAGTTCGGCGATGGGTTTTTCCCCGGCGCGTTTTCGAACATCGACGACAAACGCGTGTCGACGGCAGTTGCTTATCTCGACGACGCGACGCGCAAGCGTAGCAATCTGCGCATCTTCGCGGAACTGCACGTCGAGCGCATCGTGATGGACGGCACGGTTGCGCGCGGCGTCATCGCAATGGCACACAACGGCGAACGCGTGCAGTTCGACGCAAACGAAGTCATTCTGTGCGCGGGCGCGTTGCAGTCGCCCGCGATGCTGTTGCGTGCGGGCATTGGATCGCGGGAGGACCTTGACGCGCTCGACATCAAGTGTCATGTCGATCTGCCTGGCGTGGGACGCAATCTGCAGGATCATCCGTCGCTCACGTTCTGTCATTTTCTTGCGCCGGGTTTTCGCATGCCTTTGTCGCGGCGGCGCGCCAGCATGGTGGCGGCGCGCGTGACTTCGGGCGTGGACGGCAGCGAAGCATCCGACCTCTATCTGTCGAGCGCTACTCGTGCCGCGTGGCACGCGCTCGGCAACCGGCTCGGCCTGTTCTTTCTGTGGTGCAACCGGCCCTATTCGCGGGGCCGCGTGCAACTGGTCTCTCCCGATGCGTCCATTGCGCCTCGCGTCGAACTCAATCTGCTTGAAGACGCACGCGATCTCGAACGGCTCGCTGCCGGCGTGCGAATGCTTGCGCGCGTGGTCGATGCTTCGGGCCTCGGTCACGATGCACGCGACTTCTTTCCTGCCGCGTTTTCGCCGCGCGTGAAAGCGTTGAGCCGTGTCGGGAAAGGCAATGCGCTGCTGACTTCGATACTCGGCACGCTGCTCGATACGCCTGCGCCTTTACGGCGCGCGTTGATCGAGCGTTTCTTCACGCGCGGCAAGCGCATGTCCGCTTTACTCGCCGACGAACACGCGCTTGCGGACTTCATTCGCGCGAATGTGTTCGGTGTGTGGCATGCGAGCGGCACATGTCGAATGGGGGACGCGAACCAGCCCGACAGCGTGACCGATACGCAAGGCCGCGTGCATGGCGCACAAGGGCTGCGCGTGGTCGACGCATCGCTGATGCCGCGACTGCCGTCGGCCAACACGAATATCCCGACCATCATGATCGCCGAGAAGATCGCGGATGCCATGGTCAAGCATCGACACGCAATGGGCGCGACGCACGCAGCGCCACTCGTTTCAACGCCTTAGCGAATTCAACCGACGGTTTCATTAACGCCAATCAGAGCACGCAATCGACAGGTGCCACTTTCACCGGACTGATACAGAGACAGGACGGTGACCATTCAAGGAGATGAATGATGTCCGTAGCAGCGCAAAACGGCGCCGCCGTGCCGGCTATCGACCAGCGGCAGGTCATGGGCGCAGTGTTCGCATCATGTCTGGGCTGGGCTCTCGATCTGTTCGACCTGTTCGTGCTGTTGTACGTGGCGCCCGTCGTCGGGCGTCTGTTCTTCCCTTCCGATCATGCGATGCTGTCGCTCGCAGGCGTCTATGCGTCGTTCGCGGTCACGCTGCTGATGCGCCCGCTCGGCTCCGCGCTGTTCGGCTCGTACGCCGACCGTCACGGACGCAAGGGTGCGATGATCGTTGCCGTGGTCGGCGTCGGCATATCGACGGCGGCTTTCGGCCTGCTGCCAACCGTGCATACAGTCGGACTGGTCGCGCCCGTGCTGTTTCTGATTCTTCGGCTCGTGCAAGGCGTGTTCGTCGGCGGCGTGGTCGCGTCGACGCATACCATCGGCACCGAATCCGTCGCGCCGAAATATCGCGGCGCCGTGTCGGGGCTGATCGGCGGCGGCGGCGCGGGCATGGGCGCGCTGCTCGCTTCGCTGACGTTCCTGCTGATGTCGTCGCTGTTTCCGGGCGAACTGTTCGACGTGTGGGGCTGGCGCTGCATGTTCTTCACGGGGATCATCAGCTCGGTGCTCGGCCTCTTCGTGTTCAACAGCCTCGAAGAGTCGCCGCTATGGCGCAAACTGGCCGCGGAAAAAGCGGCGAAAGCCGCGGCGCAGAAGCGCGATGCAGCCGTCGAGATCGTGCGTTCGCCGCTGAAAACGCTGTTCTCGCGCGACTATCGGTCGATCCTGTTCGTCAACCTGCTGCTGACCATCGGCGGCGGCAGCGGCTACTACCTGACCTCGGGTTATCTGCCGACGTTCCTCAAGATCGTAAGCCACGCGCCCAACGGTGCGGCCGCTGCGATCCTGATGATTTGTAGCATCGCTGTCGTGATCGCATCGGTGGCGGCGGGACATCTGAGCACATTCATCGGCCGCAAGACGGCGTTCATATGGATCGGGCTGATTCGCCTCGTCGCGCTGCCGGGCATCTTTCTGCTGCTGCCAACGGCCACGGACATCGTGACACTCGGCCTATACGCAGTCGTACTCAGCGCGCTGGGCAGCGCCGGTTACGCGCCGATCCTGATCTTCCTCAACGAGCGCTTCCCGACGGCGATCCGCGCGACGGGCACGGGTCTGTCATGGAACATCGGCTTTGCGATTGGCGGCATGATGCCGACCTTCGTCTCGCTGGTCGCGAAGGAAACGAGCCAGTTGCCCGTCACGCTCGCGATCTTCGTCGGCGCGATCAGCGTGATCTTCCTGATTGGCGCGTTCATCGTGCCGGAGACGCGTGGCCGGCTCGATCAGCCAGCTTCGCGCAACGTGAACTGAGCGGTCTCACTCGTCCGCCGCGCTCTTCGTGACGCGGCGGATTTCTTCCGCGATGATGTCGATGAGTGCTTGCGCAGCGGGCCCGATCGGACGCTTCGGATGCGAGACCTGAACGATGTGCCGCAGGATTGACGGCGTCGTAATGCGGTGCGCGCGCAGCGTGCCTTCGTCCACTTTGCGCTGCACGACCACACGCGGCAAGATCGTGGCGACGCTGCTCTGCTCGACGAATTGCACGATGGTGCTCAGCAGATCGATTTCGAAGGTGGGCTTGATGACGATATTGGCGGCCATCAATGCGGCGTCGAGCGCGCCGCGCAAGCCGTTGCGGCGTGTCGGCAGCACCAGTTCGACGGCGGGCGGTTGTGACAGGTCGATCGTTTCCGGCAATGTGGCAACGCACTTCACGCCCGTCACGTACACCATCTCTTCGACGAGAAGTGGCTGCATGTCGAGCGTGAGGCGGCCGCGCGGCTTGTTGATGATCGCAGCATCGAGGCGCCCTGCTTCGACGCCGTCGATCAACTGGGCGCTGAACCCATCGGCCACCGACACCTCGACCTGAGGAAACAGCGCATTGAACTTCGCCAGCGATTCGGCGAGCACGCTTTCCGTTTCCGAGGCGACCATGCCGAGCGACACGCGGCCCGTGACGATCACATCCTGACGGCTCAACTGCACGCGCGCGTGCTCGATGTCGCGCATGATCGGCGTGTAGAGGCGATACATCTGCCGCGCGGCGTCGGTGGGCGTCATGCCGTGCGGTCCGCGTTCGAAGAGCGCCTGCCCCAGTTCCGCCTCGACCTTCGAAATCTGCATGCTGAGCGCCGGCTGGACGATGTTCAGGCGCTTGGCCGCGCGAGTCACCGAGCCGTCTTCGAAGAGTGCGATGAAGTACTGGATTTGTTTGAGGTCCATGCGGCCATTCTACGTTGACTGCCTTCTCACCAACGTCGGCAAAGGCGCAATCACAGCAGGCGGCTGCCCCTCACCACGCGGCTCATGAATCAACCGTATCAGCAATTCAATCGACGCCTGCGCAATCGCTTCCGTATTGATCGCGACCGTCGTCAGCGACGGCCGCACCTGATGCGCCAGCTGAATGTCCGTGATGCCGATCACGGACACATCGTCGGGTACTTTACGGCCTAGCGTCGCCAGCGCCTGCAATGCACCGATCGCAAGCAGATCATTCGTCGCAAACAGCGCGCTGAGATGCGGCTCGCGCTCCATCAATTCCACACACGCGGCAAAGCCCGCGTCGATCGTATCCGGAATCTGCAGCACGGCGGCATCGTCCGGTTCGAGACCGGCTTCGCGCATTACCTCGCGAAAGCCCGTCGCGCGCGCATCCTGCAGGCCGCCGCAACCGTCGCCGACCAGCATGCCGATATCGCGATGCCCCAGTTCCAGCAGATGCCGCGCCGCGAGCGCGCCCGCATGCGCGAAATCGACGGCCACGCACGGCAGCGCGGGCAACTGCTCGGGATGCTCCCACAGGCTCAACACGATCGGCGCGCCAACGGCTGCGGACTCGCACAGTTCGTTGATCGCGATATCCGTGTTGAGCACCAGCACGCCTTCCGCCAGCGTGCCCGCAATCTGCGTCAGATACGCACGGCCGATTTCCGCGTCGTCGTCGGTGTTGCAGACCATCAGGAAGTAACCGCCGCGCCGCGCCGCGCGTTCGGCCGCCAGCACGAACTCGGGATAAAACGGATTTGCGATGCTCGACAGCATCAGCGCCAGCGTCGGCGAGCGCCCTTCCGCCAACGCGCGCGCGTTCAGGTTCGGCCGGTAGCCCAGTTCGCGGATAGCACGCTTCACGCGCTCAGCGGTTTCGGGTCGTACCTTGTCCGGATTGCGCAACACGTTCGAAACGGTCGCCGCCGTGACCTGCGCGCGTCGCGCGACGTCGGTTAATGTCGCCATGCCAGAAAGATTAGGAAAGATCCCATATTTAGAGACTGCGAATCAGATGTTGCGCATCTACCGCAGGCTTTGATAACTTTGCTCGAAAGGATATTGCAACCAGTTGCATGGGACCCGAGTAAGCGCTAAAGCGCTAACTCTGGTCGACAGGAGACAAACAAACATGATCGCGCTTTCGAGCACACCCAAATTTAAACGCTTAAATCCACGCCGCGCAAGCCTCTGCGCGATTTTTTTCCACGCAAATTTAAGCGTTTAAATCCAGGGAAAACACCATGTCAGCAATCTCCCTGACCAACATCCAGAAGACGTTTGGCGCGAATGCGCCCGTCATCCGCGATCTCAACCTCGACATTGGTGCGCACGAGTTCTGTGTGTTCCTCGGACCGTCCGGTTGCGGCAAGTCGACGTTGCTGCGCATCGTCGCCGGCCTGGAAGATCAGACCGACGGCGACGTGACGATCGGCGGCCGGTCGATGAACGGCGTCCCCGCCGCCGAGCGCGGCGTGGCGATGGTGTTCCAGAGCTACGCCCTCTTCCCGCACATGTCGGTCTACGAAAACATGGCGTTCGGCCTGAAGCTCGCAAAAACGCCGAAGGCCGAAGTCGACCGGAAGGTGCGCGAAGCGGCGCGCGTGCTGCAACTGGATACGCTGCTCGAACGCAAGCCGCGCGAACTGTCGGGCGGCCAGCGCCAGCGCGTCGCGATTGGCCGCGCGATCGTGCGCGAGCCTGGCGTGTTTCTGTTCGACGAGCCGCTGTCCAATCTCGACGCCGCGCTGCGCGGCCAGACGCGCATCGAAATCGCGCGGCTGCATCAGCGCTTCGCGCAGGCGAGCGTCGTCTACGTGACACACGATCAGATCGAAGCGATGACACTCGCCGACAAGATCGTGCTGCTGCACGCGGGCGCGGATACGCAGCGCTTCGGCAGCATCGCGCAGATCGGCGCGCCGCTCGAGCTTTATCATCGGCCGCGCTCGCGGTTCGTTGCGGGTTTCATCGGCTCGCCGCGCATGAATTTCCTCGACGGCGAAGTGGATGCGATTGCGCAAAACGGCGTGCACGTCAGGCTCAAACGGAGCGATACGACGCTGCGCGTGCAGGTCGACGGCGCGCGTCTCACGCGTGGCCAGCCTGTCACGGTCGGCATTCGTCCCGAGCACATCCGTCTCGACGGCGACGCGCAAACGCTCGCGGTCAAATCGCTGATCACGGAACAGCTTGGCGAGCACAGCTACGTGCATGTGGAATGCTCGGACGGCACGCTGATCGCGAAGGCGCCCGGCGATGTGTCGATTCGCAACGGCGAGCCTCTGGCGTTGCGTGTGCCCGCCGACGCATGCCATTTGTTCGATGAAGAAGGCATGGCACTGGCGCGCACGGTCGAGACAGAAGCGCAAGCCGTCGCGCTGCACCTGTCGTAAAAGCAGCCAGGCAACGACGCGAACCGCGCCTGCCGGGTTCGCCGATCTCAACAGCCGGCCATAGAGCCGGCGCGGTAGGCAAGAAGACCGCTGTCCGCGTCGAGCGGCCGGCCAACAACGCAGTTCCAGGAGACACCACGATGATCAACAAGCACCTGAGCCGCATTGCCGGGCTCGCTTCTTTCAACACGCGCTCCGTGACGGCTGCACTCGCCGTCTCGGCGGCGCTGCTGTCGGGCTTCGTCGCGGATGCCGACGCCGGTCAGCTGAACGTGAACGTGTCGGCGCGCGGCAACCAGCGCTCGACATGGCAGGACGCGTTCGACAAGTTCAAGAAGGCCAATCCCGATGTCGATCTGAAGATCACCTACATCACCGAAGAAGCGTACAAGGTGCAGATGGGCGGCTGGCTCGCGACCGATCCGCCCGATGTCGTGTCGTGGCACGACGGCGAGCGCATGGCCTACTACGCGAAGCGCGGCCTGCTCGAAGACCTGTCCGGCGACTGGTCGAAGAACGGCTGGAGCCAGCAGTACGCATCGGTGAAGGAAGCTTCGACGTATAACGGCAAGCAGTATGCGGCGCCCCTCGGCTATGACGCATACGGTTTCTTCTATCGCAAGGATCTGTTCGAGAAGGCAGGGATCAAGAGCGAGCCGAAGACGTGGGAAGAATTCCTCGACGCCTGCAAGAAGCTCAAGGCAAGCGGTGTCGCCCCCATCGCCGTCGCCGCGCGTGACAGCTGGACGCTTGCCGCATGGTTCGATTATCTCGACCTGCGCATCAACGGCAACGCGTTTCACCAGAAGCTGATGGCAGGCGAAGTGCCGTACACCGATCCGCGTGTGAAGAAGGTCTACACGACGTGGAAGACCTTGATGGACGACCACTACTACATCGACAACGCGTTGTCCTACGACCTCGATTCGATCGGCCCGTTCCTCGCGAACGGCAAGGCCGCGATGATGCTGATGGGTACGTTCTTCTCGGCGGGCATTCCGTCGAGCGTCAAGGATCAGATCGGCTTCATGCGTTTCCCGGTGATCGATCCGAAGGTGCCGATGGCGGAGGACGGTCCCGTCAACGTGCTGCTGATTCCCGCCAAGGCGAAGAACAAGACCGACGCACGGCGTCTGCTCGCGTTCATGGAAACGCCTGAAATCAACGCGGATCTCGCGCACGGCTGGGGCCAGTTGCCGTCCAACAGCAAGGCTGCGGAACCGGAAGATCCCATCTCGAAGGTCGGCTTCCAGACGCTCGCCAGCACGACGGGCGGCATTGCGCAGTTCTACGACCGCGATATGACGAAGGAAATGGCCGACGAAGGCATGAAGGCCATGCAGCAGTTCTACAACGATCCGTCGCAGATCGACTCGCTGCTCGCCCGTCTCGAAGCGACGCGCAAGCGCATCTATCACAAGTGATGTCCTGAAGGCGGCCGTGTCAAACGCGGCCGCCTGCCGGGCGCATCGCAATCGATGCGCCCACGAATCACCTGCCGCTCGCCGCAACGGGCGAACCGCATCGAACGAGGTTTTCGTCATGTCCACGTCTATCGCTCGCCTGCCTTCGGCGCGCAGCCGCCGCACGTCCAGGTCCGGGCGCGCGCGCAATCGCGCGGCGTTCTTCTTTCTGCTGCCGGGCTGCGCATTATTCGCGTTGTGCGTGATCTATCCGATCTTCAGCAGCATCTCGCTCAGTTTCTACAACTGGGACGGCATGACGGAAAAAACCTTCATCGGCCTTGCGAACTACGTCGAGCTGTTTCAGGCGGACACGTTCTACGTCGCGCTGAAGAACAACCTGATCTGGCTGGTGTTCTTCCTGCTTGCGCCGCCGTTGGGCCTGCTGTTTGCGCTGTACCTGAACCAGCAGGTGAAGGGCATGCGCGTCGTGAAGTCGCTGTTCTTTGCGCCGTTCGTGTTGTCGGGCGTGGTCGTTGGTCTCGTGTTCAGCTGGTTCTATGACCCGACCTTCGGCCTGCTCAAGGTGATTGTCGGTCACGGTATTCCCGTGCTCGGCGATGCGCACACCGTGACGTTCGGCATCGTGTTCGCCGCGCTCTGGCCGCAAACGCCTTACTGCATGGTGCTGTATCTGACGGGCCTCACGGCGATCAACCCCGAAGTGGTGGAAGCCGCGCGCATGGAAGGCGCGAAGGGCTGGCGTCTGTTGTGGCACGTGATCCTGCCGCAACTGCGCCCGGCCACCTTCATGGCCGTCGTGCTGACGGTGATCGGCGCATTGCGCAGCTTCGACCTGATCGCGGTGATGAGCGGCGGCGGTCCGTTCGACAGCTCGACCGTGCTCGCCTATTACATGTACGACCAGGCCATCAAGTATTACCGCGAAGGCTATTCGGCGGCGATTGCCGTCGTGCTGTTCGCGATCATGCTCGTCTACATCGTGTTCCATCTGCGCCGGATGCTGCGCGAAGAACGCTGATTCACGTATCGCGCAAGGAGAACTCTCATGTATCCGCTTCCCGTCGAACGCTGGAAACCCTGGAATCGCGCGATCTACAAGGCGTCGCTGCCGCTCGCGCTGCTCGTGTGGCTGCTGCCGATGCTCGCCGTGCTCGTCACGTCCATCCGCTCGTCCGACGAGCTTTCGCAAGGCGATTACTGGACGTTCCCGAAGCACTTTGCGTTGCTCGACAACTACGGCGCCGCGCTCACGCAAACGCCGATGCTGCATTACTTCGCCAATAGCGTGCTGATTACGGTGCCGTCCGTGCTTGGTGCGATCCTGCTGGCGTCGATGGCGGGCTTCGCGCTCGCGACGTATCGCTTTCGCGGCAACATCGTCGTGCTGTTTACGTTCGTTGCCGGCAATTTCGTGCCCGTGCAGATCCTGATGATCCCCGTGCGCGACATGGCGTTGAAGGTCGGACTGTTCAATACCGTGTGGGCGTTGATCATTTTTCATATCGCGTTTCAGACGGGCTTCTGCACGCTCTTTCTGCGCAACTTCATCAAGCAGTTGCCGTTCGAGCTGATCGAGGCGGCGCGCGTCGAAGGCGCGAGCGAATGGACGATCTACGCACGCATCGTTCTGCCGCTGATCCGCCCTGCACTCGCGGCGCTCGGCATTCTCGTCTTCACGTTCGTCTGGAACGACTATTTCTGGGCGCTGTGCCTCACGCAAGGCGACGACGCCGCGCCTATCACGGTCGGCGTCGCCGCGCTCAAGGGGCAATGGACGACCGCGTGGAATCTCGTCGCGGCCGGTTCGGTGCTGGCCGCGCTGCCTTCCGTGCTGATGTTCTTCCTGATGCAAAAGCACTTCGTGGCGGGACTGACATTCGGCGCAAGCAAAGGCTGACGCGCAAGGCCGACCGCACACTACTGATCTCTGGAGAAATCGACAATGCAACTGGGTGTTTGCTACTACCCCGAACAATGGCCAGAAACGCTGTGGGCCGACGACGCGCGCCGGATGGTCGAACTCGGCATCACGCATGTACGGATCGCCGAATTCGCGTGGAGCCGCATGGAGCCGCGTGCGGGCGTCTACGAATGGACGTGGCTGGACCGCGCCGTGGCCACGCTCGCCGATGCCGGCCTGAAAATCGTGCTCGGCACGCCCACCGCATCGCCGCCGAAGTGGCTCGTCGATTCGATGCCGGACATGCTGCCCGTGCGTGCCGACGGCACGACGTGGAATTCCGGTTCGCGCCGTCATTACGATATTTGCAGTGAGCCGTATCGACGCGAATGTCTGCGGATCGTCGAGGCGATGGCGCAACGGTATGGTTCGCATCCCGCGGTCATCGCATGGCAAACGGATAACGAACTCGGCTGTCACGAAACCGTGCCGAGCTACTCGAAGGCGGCCCGCACGCGTTTTCAGACATGGCTCGCGCGCCGTTACGAAACCGTCGACAACCTGAACCAGCGCTGGGGCACGGTGTTCTGGAGCATGGAATACGCTTCGTTCGATGCAATCGAGTTGCCGAACCTTACGCCGACCGACGCGAACCCGATTCACCTGCTCGACTTCCGCCGCTTCATGTCCGACGAAGTGACGAGCTTCCACCGCGAACAGGTCGATGTGTTGCGACGCCATGCGCCGAACGCGGACATGCTGCACAACTTCATGGGCTTCTTCACGACCTTCGATCACTATCGCTTCGCCGCGAACAAGAGCATCGACGTCGCGACGTGGGACAGCTATCCGATCGCGCGCACGGAAGTGATCGCGTTGAGCGAAGAGGACAAGGCACGCTATGCACGCACGGGGCACCCGGACGTGTCGGCGTTCGATCACGACCGTTATCGCGCGATCGGCCAAGGCCGTTTCTGGGTGATGGAACAGGAAGCGGGCCCTGTGAACTGGGCTCCGTGGAACCCCGTGCCCGCGCCCGGCATGGTGCGTCTGTGGGCCTATGAGGCCTTCGCGCATGGCGCGGAACTGGTGTCGTACTTCCGCTGGCGTCAGGCGCCGTTCGCGCAGGAGCAGATGCATTCGGGTTTGAATCTGCCCGACAACACACTCTCGCCAGGCGGACGCGAAGTGGCGCGCGCCGCGCAAGAGATTGCGCAGTCCGACGCACTGACGAAGCTCGCGCAAAGCGGCCCCGCTCCGCGCGCCGAAGTCGCGCTCGTGTTCGACTACGAAACGCAATGGATGTTTGAAATCCAGCGGCATGCAAAGGGTTTCGATTATCAGACGCTCGCGTTCGAGTATTACCGGACGCTGCGCGAAATGGCGCTCGACGTCGATATCGTGTCGGCGCATGCCGATCTCTCGGGTTACAAGCTGATCGTCGTGCCGGGTCTCGCGGCGCTGCCGGCGGGCTTTGCGAAGAGCGTCGAACAGTCTTCGGCTCAATGGGTGATCGGCCCGCGCACAGGCTCGAAGACCGCGGACTTCGCGATCCCCGCGCAGTTGCCGCCGGGCGCGCTGCAAACGGTCCTGCCGTTCAAGGTGCTCGAAGTCGATTCGTTGCGTCCGACGCTGCAGCCGACGACGACATTCGATGGTGTGACGGGCATCGCCTTGCACTGGCGCGAGCATATCGAAACGCGCGACGGTCTCGACGTGCTCGCGCGTTTCGATGACAACTGGCCCGCTATCGTCGCGCGCGGACATGTGCGCTATGCGAGCGCGTGGTTCGATGCGGCATTGCATCGCGCGTTGCTCGAAGGTGCGGCGCGCGATGCGGGTCTCGCTGTGACACATCTTGCGCAAGGGTTGCGTGTGCGCCGTCGCGGCGAGATCACGTTCGCCTTCAACTTCGGTGCGACTGCTACCGAAGCGCCTGCACCTGACAACGCGCATTTCGTGCTGGGTCAGCGCACGCTCGGCACCGCCGATGTCTGCGCGTGGATCTCGGCGTGATGAATCGCCCGCGCGATATGCCGACGACGACGCTGACCGTCGATGCAAGCCGCCCCGCCACTACGCCGCTCGCGGATACGTTGCGGATGGGCGCGAATACATCGCGCGATGGAAGGACGATCGGCATCAACAGCCGCTATCTGACACGCGACGGCGAACCGTGGCTGCCCGTGATGGGCGAGCTGCATTACGCGCGCGTGCCCGAAGCGCATTGGGACGACGCGCTTGCGAAGGTCAAGGCGGCAGGCGTCGATATCGTGTCGTCGTATGTGATCTGGCGTTATCACGAACCGCGTTCCGGCCAGTTCGACTGGAATGCGCGGCTCGATCTGCGCCGGTTCGTCGAAGCCTGTGCGAAACGCGGGCTGTACGCGTTCGTTCGCATTGGCCCGTGGGTGCATGCGGAAGTCCGTTATGGCGGCATTCCCGCGTGGGTCGTCGATCAGGTGCCGACGCGCAGCGACGATCCGCTGTATCTGCAGTACGTGCAGCGCTTCTTTGCTGAGATCGCCGCGCAGCTAGAGGGCTTGTTGTGGAAGGATGGCGGCCCGGTGATCGGCATCCAGCTCGAAAACGAATACAACCTGACGGGGCCGCAGCAAGGACCCGCGCATATCGCGACACTAAAGCGCCTCGCGCGCGAAGTGGGACTGGACACGCCGTTGTACACGGTAACGGGCTGGGATAACGCCGTGTTTCCGCGCCGCGAAGTTGCGCCTGTTTTTGGCGGATATGCCGACTTGCCGTGGGGGACGTCGACGGCGATGTCGGCGCCGAGCGAGGTGTATGGGTTTCGCTTTACGAGCCGTGTCGGCGGCGATCTTGGTGCGCAGACGCATAACAGTGAGCCTGGCGATGCGGATGCTGTAGCGAGCGAAACGCCTTTTCTAGGCGCGGAATTCGGTGGGGGCGTACCGACCATGTATCGGCGCCGTCCCGTTCTCGATCCTGACGACATTGCAGCGATGCTGCCCGTGCAGCTTGGTTCAGGTGTGAACCTGTACGGCTATTACATGCTGCATGGTGGCCGTAATCCGCCTGGCGATGTGGACGGACAAGAATCTACGGCGACGGGCGGTTATAACGATCTGCCTATCGTCAATTACGATTTTCAGGCGCCGTTCGGCGCGAATGGCGAAGCGCATCCCGTGCTTGGCAAGCTGCGGCCGTTGCATCTGTTTCTTCAGCAATGGGGTAGCGAACTGGCGACATGCGATGTGTATGCGCCGGAGCTTCTGCCGCGCGGTGCGGACGATCTTGAAACGCCGCGATTTTCCGTGCGTGCGGACGGCGATCGTGGCTTTCTGTTTTTCAACAATCATGTGCGGCAGCATCGGATGCCTGAGCGGCAAGGCGTGCAGTTCGCGGTCAAGCTGGCGACTCGCACGGTCATGTTGCCTGCGGCGCCGATCGATATTACGCCGGGAACGTGGTTCGTGTGGCCCATTGGACTTGCGCTCGGCGGTGCGCGCTTGCGTTATGCGACTGCGCAGCCCGTTACACGGCTTTCGACGCCTGACGGCGAAACGTACGTGTTCTCCACAACGGATGGGATCGCTGCTGAGTTTGCGTTCGAGCCAGGGTACGTGACGCGGATCGCGCCCGCGGACTCTCGTTCTTTATTGACGACAGATGAAGTGAATGGTGTGTTGGTCGCACGTCCTACGCCCGGCTCAGTATTCATCGCGACGTGCAGCGACGACACGCGTATCACGATCATCACACTCGCGAGCGAGGATATCGAACGGCTCAGTGTGTTGCCATTCGATGGACAGCGTCGACTGGTTCTTACCGATGCGTTGGCGTTCGAACGCGATGGCGAACTCGTATTGCGTTCTACGGGTGCCGCTTCGTTTGATTTATATGTCTATCCGCCGTTGCAGCACGCCCCTATTTCGACACGAGCGTTCGTAGAGGCGCCGCTGGACGGCATTTTTCAGCGCTTCGCGGTATCTGTGCCGCCAGTCGCGTTCGATGTCGGTGTTACGCCTTTGCGTTTCGCGCAGATGGTGCCTTCTATTGCTTCAGGCGGTGCAGCGCGGGCTGCCGTTGAACCTGCCCCAGAGAGTTTTGGCAAGGCAGCCGCGTGGAGTATCGATGTTCCCGAAGAGGCGTTGAACGCGCCAGGTTTGAGCAACGCCTATCTGTCGATCCAATATGCGGGCGATGTCGGGCGGTTGTTCTCAGGTGCCGATTTGATCGATGATCATTTTTACAATGGCTTGCCGTGGCAGATTGGTGTGCGCAATGTGACGATCGATCCGCAGCAATCGTTGGTGTTGACTGTGCTGCCTATGCGGGCAGATGCGCCTGTTTATCTCGATGCGCGGCATGATCCCAGGTCTGCTATTAGCGATCAGGTTGCTGAGATTCTTGGCGTGAGTTGGGTGCCGGAGTATGAAGTGGTCTTTTCTCGACCCGTAAGCGGGTGATTCTGGTTCGTTCGCTGGCATCCGCGTTTTGCTTTCTGGCCTTTGCGCTGGCATCCGCGTTATGCCTTCGTGCTTCACGCGTTGCCCCTGTGCGGGGCGGCACCTACTTTTCTTTGCCGCCGC
>NZ_JAWRXV010000744.1:0-273 GCF_046534875.1 Paraburkholderia sp. SIMBA_054
CCTGACGTTCCGCATCCGAGAGCCAGCTTGCTTGCGACGGGGTATCGCGCAGCATCACGAGAACGATGATCCCGATGATCGACGCGGGCAGGCCTTGCAAAATAAACATCCACTTCCAGCCCGCGAGGCCGAGCAACCCGTGCATGCTGAGCAGAAGGCCAGAGAGCGGACCGCTGAGAATGGACGACACCGGCACACCCACCATAAACCACGCAAGCATGCGGGTGCGGTATCTGGCCGGAAACCAGCTCGCGAGATAAAACGTCACGCCGG
>NZ_JAWRXV010000745.1:0-273 GCF_046534875.1 Paraburkholderia sp. SIMBA_054
GGTCAGGTCGGCGCACAGGGTCTGGAAATTGATCAGCGCTTCCATGCGGCCCTGCGAGATCTCCGCCTGGTACGGCGTGTAGGCGGTGTACCACGCCGGGTTCTCGAGGATGTTGCGCAGGATGACGTTCGGCGTGTGGGTGCCGTAGTAGCCCTGGCCGATGAAACTGCGGAACACCTGGTTCCTGTCGGCGATGGCGCGGATCTTGGCCAGCGCCTCCACTTCGCTGATCGCCGCCGGCAGGGCGAGCGGGGCGGTCGACTTGATGCTGGC
>NZ_JAWRXV010000746.1:0-273 GCF_046534875.1 Paraburkholderia sp. SIMBA_054
ATCGAGACCAACGCGCAGACCACCGAGCTCGATGTAGCCGAAGCGCAGCGTGCCGGTTGAGCCGGAATCGTTGCCGTCAGACCACTGGAAGCGCGTTTCGATGTAGGTCTTCAGAGTACCAAGTTCGGTTTCCGAAGCCGTCGAGAAACGAAGGGTTGCACGAGCGGTCTTGGCATAAGTGTCGCGGTCTTTACCGCCCAGAATGAGCGCTGCACCACCATCAGGCAGGCGCGAGAAGCTTCCGCCGCGGGCATAAACGTCGTCGCCACCCTT
>NZ_JAWRXV010000747.1:0-273 GCF_046534875.1 Paraburkholderia sp. SIMBA_054
TCGACATGACGATGATGCGCAGGCCCGGCCACTCGGCCTGGATATGGCGGATGAGGTGCAATTCGTCTTCGATGAGGCCGGCGGGATCGGGCATCGACAGATCCGTAACCAGCACGTCGCACGGCGTGCGCCGCAGCAGTTCGATCAATGTCGTGGGACTACCAGCCTGCCCGACGATCGCGACGCCGGCACGCGTCTCAAGCATGCTTCTGACACCAAGCAGAACGAACGGATGATCGTCGGCAAGAACAATTCGAATGTTCACTAGGATTT
>NZ_JAWRXV010000748.1:0-273 GCF_046534875.1 Paraburkholderia sp. SIMBA_054
CGAACAATCATTTTTTCAGATTTGATTGTTTATTTTCCAATGACATAAGAATAGTTTTCTCTCTAATCATAGCAGGTATTTGGATTCGGGGCCCTGAAATACTTCTTTGAGAAATTGCCCTTTCACCGCCCTAGATTCAAAGATTATTTATTTGATACCGTATTTGGCGGCCTTTTGAAATGTATAATGCTTGCAATAATCATGCATTCAAATTAGAGGGGAAATCAATACGGATTTGCTCGATAAGAAAAAGTGGAAGGTAACCCAATTAAT
>NZ_JAWRXV010000120.1:0-11712 GCF_046534875.1 Paraburkholderia sp. SIMBA_054
ACTTCATCCCCGTGGCGCACCAGCGAGAACAACAGCCGGTCGGCGTCATCCAGCTTCGCCCGGTAGAACTTGCCGTGACTGAGATTGGCGAGCTTCTTGACTTGGGCAGCACGGAAGTCGTCGCGAGCGATGGCCGCGGACACCTTGTCGTAGCTGGCCTTGACGCATGAGGTGTCGAGGCCTGTGTATTCGAGAACTTTCATGAGGCGATGAGTGAAGTCGAAGACAAGAGCAAGAATTCTCTCATGGCCGTCGGGCCTGCCAACCTCTAAAGCAAGTTTTCCGGTCATTCTTGAACGGCAGTTATCCGCCACCCGTTGCTGCCAATCGAGGCGTTATAGTTTCAAGGGCGGGTATCGGGGTGGAACGGTCATTCCGTACCTCGATCGAGGGGTCGGATTGCTGACGGTGGCGGCATCGAGCAGCCGGACGTCAGCTTCCTTCATCCTTCATCAGCGAACTCACACTCTCGACCCAGGGTGTGTGGAAACGTGAGCAGAACCGTAACAAGAGATGCGAGGCTCTTATACCGGCTGGCGCGTTCAACTGGCGTGCGGTCAATCCGACAGCGACGAACCGTTGCAAGGCACTGAGGTCGGGTAAGCGAGTATTAGGGGGCGTTTTAGACCTACTGGGTACTCACGCACCCGCCAGTCGCATTGCGCGCATAGTTTTCCTGAACCCCAGAATTCTCAGCACTCGCATGAGATTGTAGGCAAGCACGTTCCGACTCATCTCGGTGCCCACGTTGGCCAGCCTGCGTGTCAGGAAGTGCGTATAGCCCATCCAGTGCTTGAACGTCCCGAAGACATGTTCGACGGTCCGCCTGCGCACTGTCATCGCATCCGGTGTCTTGTCGAGTCGGCTTTGGACTGCTTCCAGCACGGACTCGTGCTCCCATCGGGCAATTCGCCGAAACGGACTCGGTGTGCACTGCGACTTGATCGCGCATTGCGAACAGGCACTGCTCCAATAGCGGCGCAGTTGTAGACCGTGTTCCTCGCGGGTGTAGCGGTAAATCGCGCGTTCGCCTGCTGGACATTGGTATTCGTCGTCTCGGGCAATGTAGATGAAGTCTGCCCGGTCAAATCGACCATGAGCTTTTGCCCCTGATGTCGTTGGTTTAGGCAGCATCACTGCAATGCCTGCATCTGCACATGCCTTGATCTGGGGGGCATTGTAATAACCGCGATCGGCAACTGCCCGCAGTCTGGTCCTACCCATCGCATCGCGCGCGGCTTTCGCGATAGGACTCAACTGTCCCCGGTCGCTGCCAGAGTTTGTGACCTCGTGAGCAACAATGAGGTGGTGTTTGGCGTCTACTGCCACCTGTACGTTGTAACCCACCATGCCCGAACCTTTGCCGCTCGTCGCCATGGAACGCGCGTCGGGATCAGTCATCGAGAGTTGACCATCAGGCTGTGTCTTGAGTTGCTCCTTGATCTGGCCGAGGTTTCGCATCTGCTCGCGTAAGCGTGCGATCTTGTCCTGCAATCGAGTCGTCTTTGCTTCCAGTTCAGCAGGCTGCGTACGATCGGCGGTCTCCAGCGCGTTCAGATACCGCTGGATGCTCTCCTCTATCTGCTTCTGGCGCTTATCGATCTTGCCCTCTGTGAAGTTGCGATCGCGGGTGTTGACTGCCTTGAACTTGCTACCGTCGATGGCAACAAGCGCCTGCGAGAACAGCTTCAGCTCACGGCATAGGACGACGAAGCGGCGACACACGTTGCGGATGCCGGTGCCGTTGTTACGACGGAAGTCAGCGATGGTCTTGAAGTCTGGCGCCAGACGACCGGTGAGCCACATCAATTCAACATTGCGTTGACATTCACGTTCCAGCCGGCGGCTCGACTGAACCCGGTTCAAGTAGCCATAGATATAGATCTTCAACAGCACGGCCGGATGATAGGACGGACGACCTGTAGTCGATGGCATCGCTCCATCGAAGTCCAGCGATCCAAGGTCAAGCTCTTCAACGAACGCCTCGATAATCCTGACCGGATTGTCCTCGGACACGAAGTCATCGAGGCATTCTGGAAGCAGCGTCACCTGCTTGCGATCTTCACCTTCTATAGATCGCTTCATCCGGTCACCCATGCTGAATGAGTTAATCCAGTTTAGGCGATCAGCGCGTTTTCACACACCCTCGACCTACAGCTGCCCTTCCGCCGAGTCTATTGGCAACGGCGGCTTTCCAGACGCAAGAGACATTGGGTAGAGCCAGGCGCAATGAAACGGTCGCTACCCTCAGTGGACATAGCCTGTACGGTCAGCTCGCCGAATGCTAGACGTCGATTTTTGTGCGCCTACCGTATGGTTATCGCAAATGGAGCCGCCCGGGGGGTAGGTCTGTCCGTTCCAAACGCACTTGGCGGCCGGATCAGGAGACCGGACAGGCGGATTTACTGCGGCCGCAGCATTCACTGTCTGCCTTGCTTTGAGTTGGGCGCGCAGATCGGATATCGTTTCTTTTTGCTGTTCGCCAACCTGCCGAAGTTTTTTGATCGCTTCTTTATCAGACGCGCTGGCTTTTTGCATTTGCCGAATCCGCCATATATCTGCGAGTGCAGTTTTGGCATTGATGCAAGCGATCGTTGCGCGATCTTGCATGTATTGTCCGAATTCCGGCGTTGTTTTTTTATCGAAACTCGGAATATGCAACTCGTATTGCAGACCTACGACTCCTTCGTTGTACGCAAAGCTACCCTTTTGAAGCTTATTTCGACAATCTGACTGCAACATTTCCATCCTGTCGGCGGATATCCCTTGAGCGCCGCCGAACATGCTTTTGTCAATGCTCTTTCCACCCAGGCAGAACAGAATCATTACCGCCTTCTCAAGCGTTGAGCCGTAGCCATCGCCCAAAGCCACGCAGGTCCGGCGGATTTTTTCATCCGTCAGTGAATATTTCTTCTCGAATTGCGCAATCCTCTCTTTTGCGTCACCTTCGTCATCGGCCATAGCTTCCGCGCACGCGGCGGCGACTATAAACAAAAGCAGAAGAGCATGCTTTAGTAGTGCCGGATTCTTCATTATCGATGACATGTTTTCCTCCGCCAGAGACGTCGGACAGACGGATTCTTTAGTCAGTTCGCTCTGTAGCCGTTCATCGGACGCTACCCTTTATCGATTCGTACATGTGTGGCAAATCACACATTCCGATCCGTTAACTGTAGGGCTTCTTCAGTTCCCTCGACCTCGACGTCGGCCGCGGGTCACTGGTCACTGGTCGCTGGTTGCACTCAATTCAGCGACGACGTTCTTCCGGAAGTCCTCCGTCCGTTCCCAAAGAGATGCGGTCATTCGAATGGCCGAGGACTTAACTCGGCGAACGGCTGGTTGTGGGCGGTTCTCTGCCGTCGCCGGGGGCGGCACCGACGGATGCGTGCCCGCGGCGAAGCGTGCTGTTATGCCGAGTTACACGACATTTTTCGTGTCTAACATGAGGTTGAAACTGCCGCTACGCCAACAGACTACGCTTATAGCGATCGCGCGGTTCCCGCGCGCTTCACAAATGGGTCAGTTTCTGTGAGCGTCAAAGCAGCCGGTCCATCCAGCACCGCGTTCGAGTCGGCGTCTGCGAGTAAGGCATACCGCACGCTGCATTTCCCGTTCGGCGGGACGGCCTACCCGCGCGATGCGCATCGCCAATGAAAGTCGATTTCTTCAGGCACGACGGAATAAGCGTCTATCAATCGCGTTATCTATCGCAATGGCAGTCTGACGATCGGAGCGTGATTCGTTGTCCGATCCTGCTTGCGCCCTGTGCCGGCGCTGTCGGTATGTGCTTTGACGGCTCCCGCGGCACTGGAATGAATGCCAGCCACCAAGCCTGGAGTGATCTTGAGTCACGACATGGTTCAACCCGGATGGCTGCGGATTACGCATTGGATCAACGCGAAGTCGCGCGCGACTGGCGGCATCGCACCACTAGCGTTGCGCCAATCGGATGCGTGGAGATGCGCTATGGAAAACCTCACGAGAACTCGCCCGACGCTTACTGTGTTGGTGCTCCTGCTGGCTGGATGTGCCGTCGTGCCACAAAGCGGGCCGCCCCTGAGCCCAACGGAGTGCCGCGACTTGGCCGCACTTAGAAGCAACGCGCCTCCGACGATGGCGCAACACCACAGCGAGCTTGCGGCCCTCAGGAAAGCGGGCTACGACCCGTCACCATGGTACGACGACCCATACTACCCAGAGGATCTACAGGCGGCGCAGCGCCTGGTCGACTATTGGTTCGAAACGGAGTGCCAGCAGTTTCAACCCTGGTGAGAAGCCCCGGAGCCACTGCGGACATCCGTGAGGCCCGCTTCGGATTGATTTCTGGTCGTTTTGACCCATCACATTTCGAACCACGGGCCGACTTTTCCAACACAATCCTGTGCACTGCGGACTTTCGGCTGTCGCTGATGATCGTCTCATGTGGGTCGAGAGTACTCATTCGCAGAGACTGACCGAGACATTGGTGGCCATGTCTCGAATCGGCCTACCCCGGACTGATGTTGTACGACAGTGTTGTCCGCCGTCGATATGATTGCATTCCGCGGAAGGCGACCCACTACGGACGGTCGCGCAAGCTAGAACACAACGGCAGCTTCCGAGGTACAGCGGCCGTTGCTAGCACCGCTGCGATAGTCGAAACATCGGCCATGCTGATGAAGCCGCCCAGATAGCCAACGCCTTGGGCCCTGCCTCTCTCGGGCTGCCACTCCACGAATTTCACTCACGTGTAAATGCGCACCTCGGTCGATGCGCTTCATGGTCGACAAACTCCAAACGGGAAGTTGGGGAGCCGCAATCTTGCGCCGGCAGCAACATCGAACAGGAGTGGCTGCAACGATTGTTCGCCGCAGCGCGGACAGCGCAACCTTGTTTGCGTGGTGCGTCCGCTGGCCAGCGGTGATCGACGCGTTACCTGTCCTGCTGCGTTTGATGATGCGTCCCGCCGCGACGGTGTAGCGTTGGACATCATTATGCGTCGTGGGCTGGCAAGGGACAGCCGAACCACGTCCAGTGGGGCCCATCTCCTGTGGTATTTGGGTCCGCACCGCCAGCGCCAACAGGCCCGTGTGCGCGAGGCAGATTTCGACGCGACATCGATGCGGCAAGAATTCCGAAAATGATTCTCACGGCCGCGGCCTCGCTTGTCGATCGGGTTGCCTCGTAGTCGCGGCCACCCTGTCTATCGACGCGTACAACCTACGCAGACGCGGTACCGCGTCATCACACAGGAGGACAAGAACGTCGCCCGCCAATGCCGACATTTCAGTGGCCGCCCGCCGCGCGTGCCGTGCGAAGTAGTATTCGCCTCGCGGCGAATCGAGCAGGCGCTTCCAGTATGCGGCCGCGATGGGGAACGGACCCCGTTCGAGTATTGCGCACAGCGCCAATGGCGCGGAGCCGATTGCGTGCCAGTCCATGGCCTCCCATCCCTCACGGATAGCCAGGATGAACTCGAACCCCGGCGCTATCCGAGGAAAGGCGTAGGGGTCGCCGGCGACTTCATAGAGGGCGCCGCTCAAGGCGGTCACAAACACCGCGTGGCGACGCAGCCACGAATCCATGTCGCCCACCCTGGCGACGTGAAAGCCGGCATATCGCGAGCGCTTGCTTGAAACACGTTCAGATCCATGAATTGAGTCGAAGTCCCACGGTCGACTCTATCGCGCCATTCGACCGGGTGGTAAGTAGAGTTTTTGAGGACCGCGGGAATTTTTGAACTACGGCGATCGTTTACCCGCCTCTGGCGCTATCGCGGGGCGATTTCTCGCCCAGTCAGATGAAGGAGGTAGTCATGTCTCAGGTCTCTTGGGGTCTCAAAGCAGCGGCCGTGATCGTCCTCGCCGCCGGTTTCACAATCGGGCATGCCGCTCCGGATGATGCTTACGTCGTCACACCACTCGTTTCCAACGTGGCAGGCTCTGCCCCGAAGGTCGACGGGGTACTACAGAACGCTTGGGGTGTCGCGTTTAGTCCGGCAGCAAGTCCATTCTGGGTCAACGACAACGCCACAGGCTGCGCCACGTTGTATGACGGCGAGGGGACAAAGGTGGTGGCGCTGCAGGTCTCCATCCCGTTGCCAGGCAATGTCATACCGGACAGCGCGTGTCGCCCCTTCTTTCCCAACAATCCACCGAAGACCGCGCCCGCGAAGCCGACCGGGATGGTGTGGAATCCCTCGCCGGCGTTTCTCGTGCCAGGTACCACGATCCCGGCCGCATTCATCTTCGCGACCGAAGACGGCACGATTTCCGCCTGGGCCGGTGGCCTGAATCCGCCGAACCACGCCGTAATCGCGGTCGATAACTCGTCCTCTGGGGCTATCTACAAGGGTCTTGTCGTCGGTGTTAACGCGAAAGGAGTATTCCTGTTCGCGACGAATTTTCGTTCAGGGCGGATCGATGTATTCGGACCGAGCGGCGGCACGAAGGGCCTGTTCACGCCCGCGACGACGGACGGCGGCTTCATGGACCGACACATCCCAGCCGGATACGCACCGTTTGGCATCGCGAACATCGATGGCGACCTTTTCGTTACATATGCAAAGCAGGACAAGGACAAGGAGGACGACGTTGCAGGCGACGGTCACGGTTTCGTCGACGTATTCGATACAGACGGCCACTTGCTGCGCCGCTTCGCCAGCCGGGGTCCACTCGACTCGCCCTGGGGAATCACGCGCGCATCATTTGCATTCGGACGTTTCAGCGGCAAAATCCTGATTGGCAATTTCGGTAATGGCCGAATCAATGTTTTCAACAACGACGGCAGATTCGTCGATCAATTGGAGGATCAGTTCGGCAATCCACTGGCAATCGACGGCCTGTGGACTCTGACACTCGGCGGCGGCCGCAACTCGAGCCCGGACACGGTGTACTTCTCGGCAGGTCCTAACAAGGAGGTCAATGGATTGTTCGGTACCATAGCTCCGACGAGCGCCTCCAAGGCACACGCGTCGGCTGAGGAGGGGCAATAATCGGCAGCGCGACGACGTATCGGTCCGGTTTGGAGACGCGAAGAACCTGACCTCAGCCGGTCGCGGAGCTTGCCAGACGCGACCGGCTCTTCTCGGGCAGACAGGGAACTGCCGGTCCGCGCGCAGGAAAACTGAATACCGTCAGAACGATTCACCAACCATCTCTTCGCTCGTCCGCCAAAGCGCATGGGCGTTGCCACGTCGAGGGCAGAACGTCGAACGCACGCCGTCCCTTCGCGCTCTCGTAGGCTCTTCGGTTTTCACGTCGGCTCCAGACTGGCAGCAAAGTGCGGGAAGAGTTATGGATATTCGTTTGCCTGGGTCGCGCCCGCCCGAATAGTTCTGTCACCGACCCACTCCGGCCCTCCGACTCAGCGAGAAATCAAAGGCAGTTTCCGGGGGTACAACCGCCATTCACTCCGGCACATCGGACGGCGCGTGATCGGTCGATTAGGGAAATTCGGACATCGAGCGATCCGTTCCACTGCGCGAAAGGCCGCTGTGCGAGCGTGGCATGCATCGGGTCGGGCTTGCAGTGCTAAAAGCCAGCATTGCTCAAGCGTAAGTCTCTGCGCCAACCCTTTCCGGCGAGCACCCGGTATATGCGCAGAAGTGCCGAAAGTCATCCATCGCCGTGCGCCCGAATTCGTTCGTCCCTAACGGACGATCAGTCAGCATCTTGGCCAGAATCTCGCCAGGTTTTCCGAAGCTCATGGCCACCTCCATTGCTGCCGGGTACTGCGACCTGCGCCCACGCGAGCGTCTGCCGCAGCCGCGTCGCATTTTGAATTTGCAGTTACACAGCCCTATAACGGTTGATGCATAGGACTGTTGGACATAGTCAACATTGCCTTAAACCGCAGCAAGACTCTCCTCCGTTTTGTCAACTGGCGGTTGCCAACGGAAGAGCCGACGGAGGTTCTCTCCTTGAAAGGCGAGTAGTCCCCATCGTGTGTTTGCGATTTGCATACTCCACATCGTCAAGATGTGGTTACGACTCCAGTAGCCTTTATATTTTTCGGAGCCGGCACCGCAGTCAAGGTCGAGCTGATGTTCGAGCGCCCATTTAACGCAATGCTCTGTCGCAATGGCGCCGGGCGACTGCCGCGAGTAGGCGGGATCAAAGCCCCCTATAAGATCGTCCACACAGGTCTTGCCCAACCCTAAAATGTTCACCGCAAGCGGCGCGCCATCGAGGCTGACGACTACGAGTCGAGCAATGACTTCGCCATCGGTCTGGTTGAGCAAGGCGACAAGAAAATTTCGATATTCCATCGAGTATAACCATGCCCCCTTTTTGTCCACGCGATCGGCCCACTGGCGCTTGCAGTGAAACATCCAATCCACCAAACGAGCATTTTCCTCGCCGTCCTCGGGTCCAAGAAAGCGAATTCTCACATCTCCCTTTTTCGACAGGCGCCGTTCCAGTGCACCAGGCTTGTTTTTGAATAATGTTCCAAGCGACGAGCTAAAAGACCTCCAATCGGTCTCACTGCGCAACATTGCGACCGCCACTGGATGCACCGTCTTCGTTACAACGCCTCGCTTCCTCGACGCCAGTTCGAACAATTTCGAATCAGCATTCAGAAACGGTAGGAGGATGATATCGGCGCCGCATCGCTTTTGGACCGCGCACCACGCGCGTTCAATCGCCTTCCGAGCCGTCGGTCCGTCCTGCACAAGGATGTTCGTATAGTCCGTAGATTCGCTCGCAAGCGGACGCACAACCGTCCAACAGAGCTTCCGGTACACGACGAGCGGCCATACCATGACAAGCCGACCTTGCTGGCGCAAGGTGATGCAGCATAGTTTTCTGCCGCGTGGTTGGGCGACCTTGGTCCAGCACAACCAGCATGCTGTGAAAGCCTGGTGGTAGCGGCCTTCCGCTCTTGACCAGAGCTCGTTCCATTCCGGTTTCAGGGCACGAAACTCGACAGGGTCACTAACAATGTCAAGACGTAAATTCGGTTCATCCATATGTTCCTCCGGTTGGGCCACGGGTAGGCCAGCTCGATAGAAATCGTCGTTTGTAGCAAGCGGGAGGCGCCAAGCAGGCAATACATAAGGTGCAATCTTAGGCAAATGAAGGTTGGATTCCAGTGCAAGCTTGCGTGCTTTGTGCGGAAACCCATATAGCCATTAAACGATTACCGATGACCGTTCATGGCCCGACTGTACTCATTCACAGAAGTCGCCCGAAAGCTGCCGTCGAACATTTCAACGGCAGCTCTACGGCACCCCCATTGAACGGGTGCTCTCGACCATGAAGAGTCGTTCGCCCGCACCGTCATCCGGACACTGGGGCGACTGGGCTTTCTGGCACCCGCGGCCACCCCAAGGTGCACCGACCGGTTCGGCCGTAGGGTGGGCGTGGCAGCAGCGATGCTGGTTCTCGGACACCGTTTCACGCCCTTGGCAGCGGTCGTCAGGGTAAGAAATCCGGATATACACCGTGCAACCGCCAGGTAGCGACGATTGCATCAGTGACGACGGCGCGAATGATGGGCGTCGCGATATGCACCGGCCAAAGCCGGCCGGAGCGATCGATCACAAATGTTCTGTACAGCGCCAGTTGATAGGCCGCTATACACAGAGCAGATCGCGAAGCCGCTAAACACGAGAAACAGGTCGATTACGAGAATGCTGTTCTTTTGTCGCGCGGAGCAGCACAGCGCAAACTGGTATGAAAGATCACAATGAGCACCGCGGCGGCGCCGCGCAACCCTTCGAGGCACGTTATAGTCTTTCTGAGCGCCCGCCGGCAATTCTCTCGAACGAGGTCTATTGCGCCGCTTTGAGCTTGAGTCCGGGCCGGAGGCTTACTTCACGTTCTTCGCTGCGACCCTTGCGCTGATCGGAGACTTGCTCGATTCCCTTGCTTCTCACTTCCTCTAAAAAGGCCAGGCGGGCCCGGAAGTAATCTGCACGCATTTGCGCATCAATTACATGTTGCTCGGCCTGAAAAAGGTCCATGCGCAAATCTTTCAACTGGCGTTCAGCCTGCTTCTCGGGAGTCGGAGCGTGATGTGCAATCAGGTTTGCAAGCAGTCGCAACATGATTCGGTCCCCCTGCGTTTGGTTGTTCTTTCGCTGGTGTCTACGCGCATTGCATGGTTGCTATTTACCGATCCTTCGCTCGCAGCGTATGTGCGTCTTGCCACACGCGATGCAAATACTATGCAGTGCTTTGGAATTGACGTGCGGAACATTCGGTCTTCCGGACCGGACTGTCGTCGGCCGCGCATCGGATGGCTGGCAACCATGGCAAGAACCACGCGGCAGATGCTACAGGCAAAGTGTCGCCTGCTGGTGTTCTTCCTCGATCGAACACGCCAAGGCTTAGTCGAAGAGCGTACTGCAACGTTGATCTCCGGGGCCGGCGGCGGAGCGGCGGAGAGGGCCGCCTGATGCGACGAAGCCGGCGGCGCGCCGAAGCACGTTCCTGGTGGCTTACGCGGACGAACGACCTCCAACTACCTCCTACGCTTGGCGCTGTTAAACAATTTGTGGAAAGACGCCGTTATACATGCATGTTCCAACGAGGCTGTCGACATGGTGCCGATGACAGAGCAAACGTTTGCCCGAGGGCTATGGCTGTCGCTGCTCCCGCTCTTCGTCCGTTTGACCTGGATCACGGGATTCGACGTAAGCGGTCTTTATTTCACGCCTCTCAGAGTAGTTGCGCCGGCCTCTGGGACGTGGCGGTGAGGGCTCAGCGGAGTTCGGCGGGCATCTTCCACGGCAGCAACGCGTCGTAGTCCTCGACGGTCGTTGCACAAGGAAGTTTTTGGAAGAGCCAGTGAAGGTAACGGTAGGGATCGATGCTGTTGGCGCGGCAGGTCTCGACCAGCGAGTACAGGTTCGCACTGGCGTTCGCGCCGCCGACAGTATCTGCGAACAACCAGCCACGGCGGTTATAGAATCATTTCTATAAGCGCCGCTATCGAAGCATTGTAGTTATCGAAGGTTCATCCCCCGGGTAATCGGCGGCGCCGACATGCTCGCCAAGGCCCTGCTGTAACAGGACCATGGCGCTGTCCCGGCCCGATAACTCGACCGTGTTCCAGAGGTGAAGCTTCCATAACTACAGGGTTTCCAGGAAGCGAAGAACGTCGTCCTTCGGACGATATCGCGTCGGCTTTCGCGAAGGTGCCTGGAGAGCCTGTAACGCACGATCCTTCATTTGCAGGTCAGCCTCGACATAACGATGTGTTGTCACCGGACTTTCGTGACCAAGCCATAGCGCGATGACGGTAATATCGACACCAGATTGCAGCATATGCGTTGCTACCGAGTGCCTCACCACGTGCGGAGATATTCGGCACTTCAGAAGTTCGGGAAACTGTCGCGATGCTACCTCGACCGCGAGGTTAAGACGTTCGGTAAAGCCAACGCGCGTGAGCGTTCCACCAGAGCGACCTGGAAATATCGGTTCATGAGGACTCCGTGGATATTGCCTCAACCACCGCTTCAGCTCCCTAGCTGTGTCTGGCCACAATGGTACAGAACGATCTTTTCGACCTTTGCCATGGATCTGTACCCATGAGGTCGAGCCGAGCACGAGATCAGCAACACGCATCTCGAGGAGCTCGGAAACACGCGCACCGGTGTTGTACAGGGTTGCCAGCATGACACGATCACGTTGGCCAGTCCACGTTTCCATATCGGGAGCAGCGAGAATCGCTTCAATATGCTCGCGAGACAGAGATCCGACGAGAGGCTGCTCGAAGCGCTTCATG
>NZ_JAWRXV010000749.1:0-273 GCF_046534875.1 Paraburkholderia sp. SIMBA_054
CGTGTCGATGGGGGCGTGGTTCGTTCAATTGCGTGATTGCATGGGCAGATATTCACTATCCATGAGCCGCATGCCACGACTCACGCGAAACCTGCACAACAAAGTCCCTATTGAGGTTCTCGATCCTCGGACATCCCAGCAATGCGAGGTCTACGTCGATCTCTCTTCTTAGCAACTGCAACGCATGCCGAACGCCCGCATGACCGCCGACGGCCAGGCCGTACATCGCTGGTCTGCCCACGAGGACCATACGCGCCCCCAGCGACAGCGCCT
>NZ_JAWRXV010000750.1:0-273 GCF_046534875.1 Paraburkholderia sp. SIMBA_054
CTACAATCACACCTACAGATAATCAATATACCGCAGATATGGTCAATTTAGAGTTAGTTGAACAGCTAAGTGTTAATCAAGCAAATGAATCTAATGCACAACATCTAACTATATTTTTAGAAAGAATCTTACTTGATGAAAATTTACTAACTCTTACTGCAGATAACATTCAAAGGGACTTTGGGTTAAACAGTAATTTATTTGCAGTAGTTTACCCACAATTATTAAAAATAGTTCAAGATTCGTCACATGAATCTGAAGTCAAATTAGCAT
>NZ_JAWRXV010000751.1:0-273 GCF_046534875.1 Paraburkholderia sp. SIMBA_054
GAACACCGAGCGCGTAAGAACTGATGAGATGGCCGCCTTGCGGTATGGTCACATTAAGATCACGTGCGATATCGGGGCAGCAGCGCCATAATGGCGAACTCACCGGTACCTATACCGAAGCCGCCGATGGCAAGCGCTAGTTCCGCCAATCGTGCAGACGAACGTGGCGAAGTTTCCGGCGATGAAGCCGAAGGCTGAATTTTGGACATGAATGGGCCTGAAGGGAATGGAGGATGTCGGACAACCCTACCACTCCTTTCAGGCAAAGGCGAT
>NZ_JAWRXV010000752.1:0-273 GCF_046534875.1 Paraburkholderia sp. SIMBA_054
CGGCACTGCCGGCCAACAGCGGTCCCTATTGGGGCCCGGCTGGGGTCCAGGCCCTTATCGAGGCTGGAACGGTGGCGGCAATGTCTATAATGGCTGCATCGGGCGTGATTGCCAGTCGAACAGGGACCAGCACGCCCACACTGGACGGACCGTCCCGGCTGGAACGATCATCCGGGCTATCATCCCGGTTTTGGCCCCGGCCCTCGCATGCGTCCCGGCGGCAGGCTATAAAGCCGCCTCTGGAACCACACCTCCTGACAACCTTCTGTCAGG
>NZ_JAWRXV010000753.1:0-273 GCF_046534875.1 Paraburkholderia sp. SIMBA_054
GGCTTCTGCGCCGGCCTCTTTGACCCACTCGGGCGCGCGCTGCGCATCGAGTAGTGTCACCGCCGTACCCGCTCCCGCCTCGGTGACATCGAGCCGTTGCTCGAGCAGAACTTCTCCTTCGGGCACGCGTGTATCGGCCACAGTCTGGCCGATGCGCAGCCGATAGTCGGCAAACACACGATCGCGCGCCGCCTGTTGTATCTGATGATGCTTCGTCGTGGTGCGCCAGCGAACCAGTGACTTCTCGTCGCGCCAGCTCGATAGGGAAAGAAG
>NZ_JAWRXV010000754.1:0-273 GCF_046534875.1 Paraburkholderia sp. SIMBA_054
GCGGTAACTTTGCAGGCAGTTGTGCGCAATACCGCGGTGAAGCATATCGTGGTCGCGGCAATGGGCGATCTGATGGGCGTCAAAGGCGCGGTTGTGAACTTCGTCGTGCGTCAGGTGAAGAAAATGGTGCCGGCCTGGAGTTTGCCGGGCCACGTCAAATTCAACACTGCAATTGCGGAAGGCGAGCGGCAGACTTTCAAACCCGTTCAGCAGGGCCCGGACGACGTCGCGTTCCTGCAGTACACCGGCGGCACCACAGGCGTGGCCAAGGGC
>NZ_JAWRXV010000121.1:0-11475 GCF_046534875.1 Paraburkholderia sp. SIMBA_054
GAAAAGTAGGTGCCGCCCCGCACAGGGGCGACGCTTGAAGCACGAAGGCAATACGCGGATGCCAGCGCAAAGGCAAACACCCAACACCAGCACTCGCGCACCAAGTACCAAGTACCAAGTACCAAGTACCAAACAGAGGAAACACATCATGAACTTCGGCTACAGCCAAAAAGTAGAAACCCTCCGCCACCGCGTACGCGCCTTCATGGACGAGCACATCGTGCCCCGCCACGCCCAGTGGCTCGACGAAGCGCATGCGGGCCACTTCCCCGCCTCCTTCATGGAAGAGCTAAAAGCAAAAGCCAAATCCGAGGGCCTGTGGAACCTGTTCCTGCCACACCTGAAGAACGACGAACCCGGCACAGCCCTGACGAACCTCGAATACGCGCCGCTCGCCGAGATCATGGGCCGCATCTCCTGGGCGCCCGAAGTCTTCAACTGCAACGCACCCGACACAGGCAACATGGAACTGCTCCACATGTTCGCGACACCCGCGCAACGGGAGCAATGGCTCACACCACTACTAGAAGGCACAATCCGCTCAGCCTTCGCGATGACAGAACCCGACGTCCCCTCATCAGATGCAACCAACATCACGACATCGATCCGCCGCGACGGCGACGACTACGTGATCAACGGCCGCAAATGGTTCATCACGAACGCCGCGCATCCGAACTGCAAGATCTTCATCGTGATGGGAAAAACAAACCCGGACGCGGAAACGCACCAGCAACAAAGCATGATTCTCGTGCCCGCAGAAACGCCCGGCGTGAAAGTCATCCGCAACATTCCCGTGATGAACCACATCTCACCGGAAGGCCATTGCGAAATGACATTCACAAACGTGCGCGTCCCCGCCACGAACCTGCTAGGCGAAGAAGGCAGCGGTTTCGCGCTCGCCCAGGCGCGGCTCGGACCGGGACGCATCCATCACTGCATGCGCTCGATCGGCGCGGCGGAACTTGCGCTCGAACTGATGATCGAGCGGTCGCAGGAACGCAAGACCTTCGGCAAGTATCTGCATCAGCACGGCACGATCGGCGAATGGATCGCAAAGTCGCGCATCGAAATCGATCAGGCAAGGCTGCTCGTGCTGAAGACCGCGTGGCTCATCGACGAAGTCGGCGCCAAAGCAGCGCGCAAGGAAATTTCGATGATCAAGGCGATCGTTCCGCAACTGCACACCGCCGTCTGCGATCGCGCGATGCAGGTGTTCGGCGCAATGGGCCTGAGCCCCGATACGCCGCTCGCCGATCACTGGACCTGGGGCCGCGCGCTGCGTTACGCGGACGGTCCCGATGAAGTCCACCTGCAGGCAATCGCGCGCATGGAACTCGCACACAGCAAGGAGACGCTGGGAGCCGCCGCCGCGTATCTGACCATGCCGCCGCGCGACTGAATGCACATACGGACGCAACGCATCGATGCCCTCGCTTATTATGTCGACTCGCCGTGGGGCCGGTGTAGGCGCTAAAGCGCCAACTCCGGCCGACACGCCATGGGACGGGAGTAAGCGCTAAAGCGCTAACTCTCCCTCGACTCGCCGTGGGGCCGGTGTAGGCGCTAAAGCGCCAACTCCGGCCGACACGCCATGGGACGGGAGTAAGCGCTAACGCGCTAACTCCCGTCGACAAGGAAACTCCGCGATGCGTCCACCCAAACTCGATCTGAACCTCTTCGTCGTATTCGAAGCGATCTACGACAAACGCAACCTGACGCGCGCGGCCGACATGCTGTTCATCACGCAGCCCGCCGTCAGCAATGCCCTCGCGCGCATGCGCAAGGCGTTCAACGATCCCCTCTTCGTCAGCACGCCGTCGGGCATGGTGCCGACGCCCCTGTCCGAGAACATCATCGGCCGCGTGCGCGAAGCGCTGCAATTGCTGGAAACGAGCGCAACGGAAGGCGACGTGTTCGTGCCCGCCGCGTCGGAGCGCACGTTCCGTCTCAGCATGCCCGACCTGACCGAGGCGATTCTCCTGCCCGCGCTCGGCGAAGTGCTGCAGCAGCAGGCACCCGGCATGCGCATCGAATGCTATTTCACGCCGCGCAGCGAAGTGGCCGCCGCGCTCGCGACGGGCAAGATCGACTTCGCAATCGACGTGCCCCTCATCGACGATCCGCAACTGCATCAGATGCCGCTCGGCAGCGACCGCTACGCGTGCATGCTGCGCCACGATCATCCGTTCGAAGGCGACACGCTGACGATGGACGACTATCTCGCGCTCGGCCACATTCAGGTGTCGAGCCGCCGCCAGGGCAGCGGCCTCGTCGACGCCGAATTGCACAAGCTCGGCAAGCGCCGCCAGCTGCAGATGCGCGTGCAGCACTACATGGTCGCGCCGCTCATCGCGCTGCGCACTGATCTCGCGCTGACTGCGCCCGTGCAGTTGCTGCAACGCTACGACGCGCGCATCCTCGCACTGCCGTTTGCGCTCGCGAAGCTCGAATGGCATCTGTACTGGCATCGCAGCGGCGAGCAGGACCAGGCGAACCGCTGGGTGCGCGGCGAAGTGATCCGGCTGATGAAGGAAATGGCCGAGGCAGGCGGCGTGTAGAACGTTGCCGCGCATCAGTGACGGCGGCAGCAACATCTGGTAAGGAAAGGCCTCTTTTCACGGCTGTTCCGCGTTTTGGAAACAGCCTGTTGCGGCGATCATCGCTTGAATCCGCAGGCGCGCGTGCGCCTTGCGGAGCGACCTGAGCGAATCATCGACGTAGAGAAAGACGTGAATACCTTGTTCGCACGAACGGTGCTGTTATCGGTGGCGATGTTGCTTACCGTGCATGTCGGTTATCGGCTGATCGAGTCGGTTTCTTTAGCCGCTGACGGCTTTCCTTCCAGCGCGCCGCAAGCGGGCGCGTCGTACGCCGCGCGCGAAGACACGTTCCTCGATACGGGCGACGCGGCGGGCATCGGCCCCACGCTGTCGATCCGTCCGCGCATCGTCGATCTCGGCGCGCCCGTCACGCCCAGCCTGCGCGCCGCCGTGTGGTCCGGTGCGCCGATGTCCATGCCGCTGTCCACCTCATTGACCACTTCAATGAGCGCATTCGCGCTGACCGACACCGCATCGCCCGATAGCTGGGACGACGCGCCCTTCTCCTACGCTTACGACCCGCGCTTCGCACCGTTGATCCTGTCGCTGCCTGCCGCGTTGATCGCGCTGTGCGCCTACTGGTTCTGCCAGATGCGGCGAAACCTGTGCGAGCTCGCGCAGATGGCGCGCAACGCGGACGCAGGCGGCACCGCGCTGCGCGCGCCTGATCGCGGCGTGTGCGACGTGCGCGTGCTCGCGCGCGCGTTGAACGACCTGATGGGCCGCCGCAGCCGGGCGCTCGACGAACAGTCGACGGCGCTCGCCGCGTTCTCGCGGCAGATCGACGCGCGCGTCGCCCGCTTGCGCACCCGTGCACTGAACGTCGCGCAATGGCACAGGCGCGTGGGGTTCATCGAAGACATCGACCTGTTCTCGAACGTCGCGCGTCAGTTCGTCGACGTCGTGGGACGCAGCGAAACGCAGGCGGCGCAGGTATGCGTCGATGCATGGCTGCACGACCGCTTCGTGCACGGCGCCACGCTCGACGACGCGAAGATCGTGCTGCGCCTGAATGCAGGCGCGGACTTCAAGCTGCCGCGCAACGCGCTGGAGCGGCTCGTCGGCAATCTGGTCGGCAATGCGCTCGCGCACGGCGCGCCGCCCATCGAAATCTGCACGACGCGCGGCGTGCGCACGTGGATGCTGAGCGTGCGCGATCACGGTAAGGGCATCAGCGAAAGCGAGCTCGCAGCGGCGACGCAGCCGTTCGTGCGCTTCACGTCGAACGAGACAACCGACGAACCACACATGGAACTCGGCGAACATTGGGGACTCGGGCTCGCGATCGTCAGCCGGCTCGCGCAGCATTGCGGCGCGAAGCTCAAGCTCGGCAATCATCCCGAAGGCGGACTGTGGGCGCGCGTGATCGTGTCGATGCCCAAGGCCCGCCTGAATTGACGCTCACGGGTTCCATGGCGGATTCCACCCGGTTGAAAGCAGAGGAAATAAGGCTCTCTTAAGCAGACGCCCCCTAGTCTGTGGCCTTTGTGCCGCGCTGCAGCGAAACACGACGCTCGACGCGGCGCCCTTCACTCACTTTCACGCCCGACGCCATGGAAAAACTGAATAACGCCGTCGCCAAGGTTCCCGAGGTCACGCTCGCGTTCTGGATCATCAAGATTGCCGCTACCACGCTCGGCGAAACGGGCGGCGATGCCGCTTCGATGTCGATGAGCCTCGGCTATCTCGTCAGCACGCTGATCTTCGGCGTCATATTTCTGGTCGCCGTGACCGCGCAGATCAAGGCGGACCGCTTCAATCCCGTGTTGTACTGGATCACGATCATCGCGACGACCACAGTCGGCACGACGCTCGCCGATTTTGCCGACCGCTCGCTGGGCATCGGCTACGCGGGCGGCAGCGCGCTGCTGCTCGGCCTGCTGCTCGCCTCGCTGCTGGTCTGGTATCGGACGATGGGGTCGGTGTCCGTCACGACCGTTTCGTCCTCGAAGGCCGAAATGTTCTACTGGGTGACGATCATGTTTTCGCAGACGCTCGGCACCGCGCTCGGCGACTGGACAGCCGACACCGAAGGTCTCGGCTATGCCGGCGCGGCGCTGATCTACGGCGGCCTGCTGCTGGCGATCGTCATCGCGCACTACGCGACGCGGATGCCGCGCACGTTGCTCTTCTGGGCGGCGTTCATCCTGACGCGCCCGCTCGGCGCCGTAGTCGGCGATTTCCTCGATAAGCCGATCGCAAACGGCGGTCTCGCGATGAGCCGCTATGGCGCATCGATCGCGCTCGTCCTGTTCATTCTGGTTTGCGGGACGCTTTTCCGGCAGCGGCCAGCGAAGGTTTCGCACTAGTTGCGCGATACGGCCGCCCACGCAGCGGCGCTAATTTGCAGCGCTGCGCCTGTGCAGACAGTCGTCCGGGCGCAGCTTGCTGCCCCGCTCGGCGACGGGCACCTTGCAGTTGTCGACGCGCTGGTCGTCGCTTGCCTTGTCGCCAAGACGTTCCTTGAGCGTTTTGGGTTCGCTTGCCGCGGTGTCTTCGGCTGCGGCGGCATGGGCCGCATGCGCCGACGCAGTACCACCCATCGCGACCAGCGCAACAAACACATACGCGATGGCGGACGTTGACGGCATCGCATGCCCTCCCGTGACTGTTGCCCAATATTAGGTCAACTCGCCGCCGTGAAGATTGCTTACTCATTCTTCCGAGCGCGCACCGCGTCCCAGCACGCCATTATTCGTTGGCAAATCCTGAGAACGATCCCTTTTCGGGCAACGTGCTCGCCGCGCAACGCTGGGATCAGCTCGATCCGGGCGCGCGCTGTGTCGGTGATTTATCCGCTGCATACGGGCGAACTCGGCGGGCCACTGCTGATGACTGTTCTGGGCGTCGGCGGCCTCGCGCTGTTCGGGCTTTCCGTGACGGGCGTCCGGCAGTGGTGGCGGCGTCGCAAGGCGCGCCGCGTGCCCAGCGGCACACGCAACCGCTAACGGCACCCATAGCGCCGAAACTGCTTTGATTCTGAACATTGATTGGTTCACTCGCGCGACGGCCTTCGCTACATTGAAGGCTTCGATCACAGCCGGGCGCGAGGGCGATCAATGGCACAGCTTCGACGCTTTGCATCCTTCACGCAGTCGCGCACTCTGCGCAACTTCCTGACGACAGCGGCCGCCGCGCTCGCCCTCAGCTACTTCGGAACCCCGCAATCCCACCGTTCGCCGGACTGAAATCCGCCGAAACGCGCTACTGGAACGCCTTAAAACGCTTGCGCTCATCCGCGATAACGATAGCGCTCGATATTATTTGCGCGGCCACGAGCGGCTCTCTACGATCTCGGCATCTTCAACCGATGACTTCTGAATCATGAAAACAACCAAGACGCTCAAAGCCGCACTCTTCTCCGTTCTGCTGACATGCGGGATTGTGAGCGCACAAGCGGCACTCGCCGCGGACCAGACGGTGCGCGTCGGCATCATGTCCGGCGAAGACGAGGACGTGTGGCGCGCCGTCGCGGCCAACGCGGCGAAGCATGGCATCAAGGTCAAGATCACGACTTTCTCCGACTACACGCAACCCAACGAGGCGCTCGCGCAACACGACCTCGACGCCAACTCGTTCCAGCACAAGCCGTATCTCGATGCGCAGATCGCCGCGCGCCACTATGACATCGTGCCTGTCGGCTTTACCTATGTGCAGCCGATCGGCCTCTATTCGCGCAAAGTGAAGTCGGTCGAAGCGCTGCCGCAAAACGCGACCATCGGCGTGCCGAACGACCCGAGCAACGAAGGCCGCGCGCTGCTGCTGTTGCAGGCCAACGGGCTCATCAAGCTGCGTCCCGACGTCGGCCTGCTGCCGACGGCTCGCGACATCGCGGACAATCCGAAGCATATCCAGATCAAGGAACTCGACGCGGGCATCGTGGGCCGCGCGATCACCGATGTGGACGCAGCCGTCGTCAACACCGACTGGGCAATCAAGGCAGGCATCCAGATTCCGCAGGAACGCATCGCGCAAGAAAAGGTGCCGGGCAATCCGTATCGCAACTTCATCGCGGTCAATGCGAAGGATGCGAAGGCGGCCTGGGTGAAGACGCTGGTCGACAGCTATCAGCAGGTCAATGTCGCTTCATCGATCCTGACCGTCTATCACGGCGCAACGCTGCCCGCATGGGACGGCGCACCGCAGCACTAAGCGCGCGCACTCGCCATGTCTATGACTAACCGACGCTCGTTCCTGAAACAGTCGCTCGCCGCCGCTGCGGCAGCGGCCGTGCCTGCCGCCTTCGCGCAAGGTTCACCGCGCACGCTGCGCATCGGCAATCAGAAGGGTTATCTGAATCTGCTGAAGGGACGCGGCACGCTCGAAAAGCGGCTCGCGCCACTCAATGTATCCGTGAGCTGGACCGAGTTCTCCGCGGGCCCCGTGCAACTGGAAGCGCTGAACGTCGGTTCGATCGATTTCGGCGACGTCGGCGAAGCGCCACCGATCTTCGCGCAGGCCGCGGGCGCGCCGCTCGCGTACGTGGCGGCGACGGTGACGCGGCCGCAATCCGAAGCCGTGCTCGTGCCGCCGAATTCGCCGATCCGCACGGTCGCCGACCTGAAGGGAAAGCGGATCGCGCTCAACAAAGGCAGCAACGTCCACTACTTTCTGGTGAAGCTGCTGCGCCAGCACGGCCTGCAATATGCCGACGTGAACCTCGTGTTCCTCGCCCCCGCCGATGCGCGCGCCGCGTTCGAGCGTGCCTCCATCGACGCGTGGGTCATCTGGGACCCGTTCTTCGCCGCAGCGGAGAAATCGCTCGGCGCTCGCGTGATTGCGGATGCGAGCGGCGTGGTCGGCAATCGCGCGTACTACTTTTCGTCGCAGACGTATGCGGCGAAAAATGCCGACGTGATCCGCATCGTGATCGAGGAAATCGGAAAGGTCGATGAGTGGGGCCGGCAGAACAAGGATCAACTGGCGAGCGAACTCGCGCAGTTGTGGGGCTTGCCGAAACCCGTCGTCGATGTGGTCGTGGCGCGCCAGCAGTTCGGCACCCAGCCCATCACGCGCGCGATCCTCGCCGAACAGCAGCAGATTGCGGATACGTTCCTCGAGCTTGGGCTGATTCCAAAGCATGTGGACGTGCTGAAGGCCGCGCCGCCGAACCTCGCGTAGCGCCACCCGTTTCGCGCGTTCCCGTTACAATCCAGCACTTCGATCGTAACAGGCAAACTGCGAGGCACACTGCGCGATGAAATTCCTTCCTGCATCGACACTCGCGGCGGCAATCGCCGTCGCGAGCACGGCTGCGATTGCCGCGGACTCCGGCTCGAACGGTAACCTCAGTTGCGCGATTGGCTATGTGACGGGCGTCGGCGGAGCGGCTGACAGCATGCGCGAATACCTCGCGACACCCGACCGCGACCGCTATCGCTACATTTCCGAACACCCGATCCAATGCCGCGTGAACGACGAAGGGCGCGCAACCGGCTGCGTCGGCGTAGAGAACCTTCGCAAAGAGAAGGTGAGCGTGTACGACGAGATCGACAGCGCGACGATGTCGGTCGTCGCGCGCATCGAACTCGAACATGGCCAGACGTATCCCGTGATTATCGTCGTGCAGAAGAAGGACGTGCGCTGCGACGATTGAGTTCGCCGCCCTTCCCCTTCACGTCGAAGACGGCTATTCGCTGGTGTCCGCGCCTGCTTCCGCGCTTTCGTCCTCACTTTCGTCCGTGTTTTCGTCCGCGTTTTCGTCCGTTAGCGCCGCCGTGATTTCCACCACCATCTGGTCGAGCAGCCCCAGCACGGGCGTATAACTCGTATGCACCAGATGCAGTTGCCCGCCGAACGTCGCCGCGCCGATCACCTGTTCATCGACGACACCCACCGAAACCGACGGGCCCCAGACCGCGTCGAGCGTGAGCGGGCCGAACCGCTTCGGCAGATTCACGACGCCCAGATTCGTGACCACTGCATCGTTCGCGAATGCCTGGGCAAACACGGCTTTCGCGTCGGCCGTTCCATTCACAGTGTCGAGCAGCGCGTGTGCCGTCAGCACGCGCTCTGCCAGTACCTCCGTCGACTCGATATCAGCGAACGCCTGTCCGGCGTGGCGCGCGCGGCTCCACAGGCCCGCGTCGCGCGGACCGTCGTCGGCGTGAACGACGCCGCTCGCACACATCGCAAGATGATCGCTGCCGTCGAGCAATCGACGCCGCAAATCGATGGGCGATAGTACGCGCGGTTCCTTCTGCGCATCGGCATTCAGAAAGCACATTGCCCGCGTGAACGCCGCGATCAAGGCCGACTGAACCGAGGTACGCTCGGCCCTTGAACGCTCGCGCAGCGCGCGCGTCATCGTGGACGTCAGACGCAGCGCCTCGACATGCGGCGCCGAACCGTCCGGCCGCCGCATCTCCAGCGGCGCACGCATGGGCTCATCCGACGGCACCGGCGCGCTCGAAGGAAGCTTCGGCGCGCCATGCTTCAGTTCGATCAACCGCTCTAGCGCCCTCGTCTCGCCGCTGCGCATCAGATTTTCGCCCGCCACCGCGCGCAGCAGATCGCCGAGCAACGACGTCAGCGACAACCCGTCGCCGATCGAATGATGCACGACGAGCACGATGACCGACCGTGCTTCGCCATGCAGCAGCGTCGCGCGCAGCAGCGGCGGATGCAGCTCATCAAAGGGTTGCGCGATTTGCGCGGCGACTTCATCCGTCCAGTTCGTCGAACCAACCCGCGCCACTTTCATCGGGACCGAACCATGCGGAACGGGCACGAATGCGGGCGCGCCGTTGTTGCCCCGTTCGACGCGCGACCACACGAGCGGCGAATGGTGCGCGATCAGATCGAGCGCGTCCTGCCACTGCTCGACGCGTGTAACGCCCGACACCTCGCCAACCATGGCGAAATGGTTTGGATGACTCTGATTCAACAGATAAAAGAATTTTTCCATTGCACCCAGCGAACGCGCGGCGCGGATCATGACGGGTTCGGCTAATGAATTCATAACGTCCTTCCATGTTTCGTTGGCGGTTGTATTTCGAAGAACGCCTGACGAATTTCGCTTATTCCCTCAACGCGTCAGAAATTTCGATGATCTGATGAATAGCACCGGGCGCTTCGCATTTCAGCACGCGCTGCGAAGTCGCATTGCCACATGCGAAGGCGCGAACTGGATGCAACGCTCGAACGCGATAAGCAAAAAACGTTGGAATAGGCGGCCCGCGACAGTTGTTATGGAGAGAGGTCCTATCTCAAACGGACCGTTTGAATCGCCCGAGAACCTCTCAGTTCTATTTATTAGCGATCCTATTTATATGCATCACAACGAATGAGGAAGTCGATGATGAAGACCTATAGACCTTTGTTCGCAATTTCACTCGCCGGCGTTCTGGCAGCCGGCCTCGCGGCGTGCGGCGGCGGAAACGATTCGCCCGCGCCGCCCACGCCGCCCACCAGCCCGTTCACGTCGACTGCACTGGTTTCCGACGGCAGCACCGCCGCCGCGCATACCGATCCGAACCTGCAGAACGGCTGGGGCGTGGCGTTCAATCCGAAGGGCACCTTCTGGGTGTCGGACAATACGACTCACAAGTCGACGCTCTATGACGGCAATGGCGTCGTGCAATCGCTCGTCGTGACGATTCCCGATGGCAAGAACGGCCCCGCAGGACCGACGGGCATCATCTTCAATTCGACTACGGATTTCACCATCAGCAGCGGCGGCAACAGCAGCAGCGCTGTCTTCGTCTGGGCCACCGACGCAGGCACGATCGCCGCCTGGTCACCGAAAGTGCTGCCGACGCAGGCCGTCACCGCATTCGATGACGGCAGCGCAGGCGCCAACTACAAAGGTTTGACGGCAGCCGCCGTGAACGGCCAGAACCTGCTGTACGCGGCGGACTTTCACAACGGCAAGATCGACGTGTTCAATACCGCGTTCACGAAGGTCCAGCTCGACGGACAGTTCAAGGACCCGACGCTACCGGCAGGCTTCGCGCCGTTCGGCATTCAAGCAATCGGCAACAACATCTTCGTCACCTACGCGAAGCAGAACGCGACGGCCAACGCGCAGGTCGTCGGAGCTGGACTGGGCGTGCTCGACGAGTTCGATCTCAGCGGCCACTTCGTCAAGCAGTTCGCCGGTATGGGCGGTGTGCTGAATGCGCCGTGGGGCCTCGCGCAGGCACCCGCGAACTTCGGCACGTTGAGCAACGATTTGCTGGTCGGCAATTTTGGAGACGGCACGATCGAAGCGTTCGATCCGAACAGCGCGAAGGATCTTGGCAAACTCACGCTGCACGACGGTCAGCCGTTCACGCAACATGGGCTGTGGGGTATCAGCTTCGGCAACGACGTCGACAACCAGCCGAAGAACACGCTGTTCTATGCGGCGGGGCCGAGCAAGACCACGGGCGTGTTCGGCCGCATCGACGCGTCGGCGAATTGATCGAGGATTATCGGAGAGCCGGGCTCTAAAAGGTTTGCGGTTTCGCCCCGCGCGGATGCTATTGCGGGTTTGGGGTTGGGTTTGCGGTTGGCATCCGCGGTTTGCTTTTGGTTTGCTAGCGTTGCCCTGTGCAGGGCGGCACCTACTTTGGGTTGTCCACGACGCTGGGTTGCTTGCCGGTCTTTTCGCTGGCATCCGCGCTACGGTGTTTGCCATTCACGCGTCGCCCCTGTGCGGGGCGGCACCTACTTTTGGTTGTCCGCGACGCCGGGTTGCTTGCCGGTGTTTTCGCTGGCATCCGCGCTACGGTGTTTGCCATTCACGCGTCGCCCCTGTGCGGGGCGGCACCTACTTTTGGTTGTCCGCGACGCTGGGTTGCTTGCCGGTGTTTTCACTGGCATCCGCGCTACGGTGTTTGCCATTCAAGCGTCGCCCCTGTGCGGGGCGGCACCTACTTTTCTTTGCCGCCGC
>NZ_JAWRXV010000755.1:0-273 GCF_046534875.1 Paraburkholderia sp. SIMBA_054
CACACCTTCCTTCATCCGTTCCAGCAGCACGCCTCGACGATAGGCGTGCTTCTAGGTCGCGCCGCCGTCGACAACGCGTCCGTGCCAGCCGGCAGCATCCAGGACGAAGCCCGCATTGCCCTTGGGTACGTCCTACGTCTGACATCAGAAGGCGGCAGCGAGTCATATCACATCCTGCAGGCCTTCAAAGCGGTCCCCATGCTCGTGCCAGCGCTGCTGAGGCTCGGCGCCAAGCGCGGCGAGACGGAGTACCGCGCGGTACTTCGGGAAATT
>NZ_JAWRXV010000756.1:0-273 GCF_046534875.1 Paraburkholderia sp. SIMBA_054
GTTCGCATACGGTCGCAAAGGGCGTGCTCGTCGGCCCTGATCAAACGCACATAAGTTACGTGCATTCGCCGATGCGTCACGCGTGGGACCGGCAGCATGAGTATCTGCGCGAAGCCGGTTTGACGCGCGGGCCGAAGTCCTGGCTCATGCGTGCGTTGCTGCATTATCTGCGCGGCTGGGATTCGCATTCGGCGAATGGCGTCGACCGCCTGATCGCGAATTCGCAATTCGTCGCGCGGCGCATGATGAAAACCTATCGGCGCGACGCCGCCG
>NZ_JAWRXV010000757.1:0-273 GCF_046534875.1 Paraburkholderia sp. SIMBA_054
GTTACTGAGTCGTACAAACCCATCTGGAACTGGAAAATATCGCAATATAATGTATCTGATATTAAATTCGAAACAATGATAAACCCCCAGTTCGCTGACAGAATCTATTTCTCCAATTGTTTACCCGTTGATCCCACAAGTACCAGACCAACCTATTTTGGTGATACCGATGGCTCAGTCGGTGCAGTTTTGTTCGCGCTTTTCGCAACGGGACATTTGGGAATCATGGCTGAAGGAGAAAATTTCCTTAGCCAGTTGCTTAATATAGAAGAT
>NZ_JAWRXV010000122.1:0-11440 GCF_046534875.1 Paraburkholderia sp. SIMBA_054
ACAGGGGTGCCGTCACTACCGTTGCGCGTAAACGTCAGATCGGCGCGCGGTACACCGATTTATGCAACAACGCCCATTTGCAGTGACAGTTTGGCTCCAGGATTTACAACGATCCGTTTGACCTGAAATCGATCACCGTTGTCGATTGAATCGTAGTGCCCCCAAGGACGATAGATTTTCCGATGATTGACGGCCAGTGCGTTACGCTCGGTTCGCACTCGATCGACAACCTTCTTCACATCCTGTACAGAGGATCTGTCCGCAACGAGCACTGCGTCGTCCGTTTCCACGACAATAAGGTCACGCGTGCCCACGCACGCAACGAACCGTCGTTCCGAATGTACAAAAGTCGACGATGCGCCTTCAAACAGGACTGCGCCGCCCTGGCTTACGTTGTCGTTTTCATCCTTTGGCATGATTTTCCAGAGGGAATCCCATGAGCCCAGATCAGACCATCCGGCTAATACCGGAACGACAACGCCGCTGCAGACCGAATCATTGCTTCCCAACTTCTCCATAATCGCGTAGTCGATCGAATCCGACGGGGACAATTTGAATGCTTCGTAGTCTAATCGTACAAACGATCCATCAGAAACGCTTCGCTTATATGCAGTACTACAAGCGGTATAGATCTCTGGTTGGCACTGTTGCACAGCCTTGATCCATACCGATGCGCGCACAATAAAGATCCCACTGTTCCACAAGTATTGGTTCGACTCAACGTACTGCTTCGCAACGTCCAGCACAGGCTTTTCTACGAACCCATCTAGCCAGCGAGCGCTCGTCACGTCGTCGTCCGTCAGCGCATCACCGAGTCGGATATATCCATAGCCAGTTTCCGGAGATGTAGGCACGACGCCAAGCGTAACAAGATGGCCCTTCGCTGCATGCACGACGCCCACATCGACGGCAGCCTGGAAGCCTCCAATATCACGAAACGCGTGATCCGCCGGCATCACAATCATGATGCCGTCTCCTTCTGATTCGATGATCGCAAGCGCTGCAACAGTTAGCGCAGGTGCGGTATTCCGTGCCACCGGTTCAAGCATCAGTTTGTATTGCCTTCCGCTCGCCCGTAGTTGCTCCGCAGTGGTAAAACGATGCTCCTCGTTACACACGACAATCAGTCGGGGAGCAACCCGATAGCTGGATTCAAGTCCGTCCAGGCGACGTGTTGTTGACTGGAGTAATGAATCGTCTCCGATCAGGGCGATCAATTGCTTCGGGCATTGTTCGCGAGACACCGGCCATAGTCGAGTGCCTGATCCACCAGCAAGAATTACAGAATGGACTTGGAGCGACGTGTCAGATGGTCCGTTATTCTCCAATGCTTGCTGATCGATCGGTAATTCGAATGATTCGGCCATGAGATAATCCCTAAATGTAAAAATCGCGTGTAGTTATTGTTCTACGCAAACGTTCAAGTATTTTTGTCGAGGTGTCGTGTTAGATCATGATCTATTGAGCGACAACAGTTGCATGAGGCCCTATCAGGTCGTTGTCTTGTGCATTGGTCGTCAACGAGCATTGAGCGTTTAGCCGCCACGTTCGCAAGGATCCGCTCTACGCCTTCGACATACGCCTGCGTCCCAAACTTCCGCACAGCGGTCTGATACCCATGCGCAACAAGCCGGTCGCGCAGCGCCTGATCCGACCGCAATTCAGCAAGTGTATCGGCCAGCACATGCGCATCGCATGGCGTACACATCACCCCATTCACGCCATCATCAATGATCTCAACCACACCACCAGCACGTGCCGCCACGACCGGCCGCCGCGCCAACATCCCCTCAACAATCACGCGACCAAAAGGCTCCGGCGTAATCGACGTATGCGCAACAACATCGACCGCACACATGCACGCAGCCACATCATCCTGAAACCCAAGAAAATGCACCCGCCCTTCAAGCCCATTCGATGCAACAAACTCACGTAACCGTGCCTCGTAGGCATCTTCACCAAACAGCGGCGCGCCCACCAGAACCGCATGCATCTGCGGATTCAGCACCATCGCCTCGAGCAACACATGCTGCCCCTTCCACTGCGCAAGACGACTGAACGAGCCGACAAGAAACGCCTCCTGCGGCAGCTTCAGCCGCGCACGCAGCACGCTTTGCGGCGTATCCCGCAATGCACTGAACGGCGCAGCAGAAATCCCGTTAAACACCACATCAATGCGCTTGTCGCCAAAACTGGTCAGCTCGGCAAACGCACGCGCCGAAGCCGCCGAATTGGCAATCACATGCGCCAGACCCAATTTCGCACACCATTTGATGATCGCAAGCTGCCGGCTGCCGAAATGCTCGGGGCTAACGATATCGCGCAGATGCCAGACCACAGGACGCCCCGCGAACCGCCCCGCAATCGCACCAATCACCATCGCCCGCTGCGTGTTCGCATAGATCACATCGCTCTGCCGAGCCCGCGCGACGGTCGCGCGAACCAGCGATGCAACGCCCTTCACCGCCCTGGCGATGGGCGGCGTGCCGCCCTGCTTGCGGATGTCGCGCGTTGCGTCGGGATCGAGCACATCGACGGCCACGCCTTCGCGATGCAGAGCCATGCGAAACGGTCCGTCATCAAACAGCACGACCTGCACGCGCGCCTTGAGCGCCTTCACAACTTCCAGCAGCGACAGCTCGGCGCCACCCATCACGCCGCTCTGATCAATCGCAAGCACGCGCAAGGCGCTTGATCCCGGCTTCTGTTCGCTAACCTTCGCGGGCGGTTCATCCACAGGCAGCGTCGCCCCCTGCAACGCGGGCACCGTTTCGCGCACGAAGCCAAAGAAGCGCTTACGGAAATGCCGGATCGAAAAACGCTCGGCATTCGCGCGGCAATCGACGGGCCTAAAGCGCGTGGGATCGTCAGCGAAATCCTCGATCGCGCCAATGATCGAATCCGTCGTCTGCTCGTTGAAGAAAATCCCCGTCGGATGCGACTCGTACTGGTCGCGCACGGTTTCGAGCGCCCCGCCCTTGCCGTATGCAATCACGGGCGTGCCGCATGCCTGCGCTTCCACCACCGAAATGCCGAAGTCCTCTTCCGCTGCGAACACGAACGCCTTCGCGCGTCGCATGTGATCGCGCAACACATTGAACGGCTGATAGCCCATGATCTGCACGTTCGGCGTCGCCTTCGCGCGCACTTTCTGCATGTCGGGGCCGTCGCCGATCACGACCAGCTTGCGCTCCGGCATCCGCGCAAACGCCTCGACGATCAGATCGATCTTCTTGTACGGCACCATGCGCGAGGCCGTCAGATAGAAGTCGTCCTTCTCTTCGCACAGCGAGAACGACTCGACGTCGACGGGCGGAAAAATCACCTCGGAGTCGCGCTGATAAACCTTGTGGATGCGCCGCGAGATGAACTCGGAGTTCGCGACGAACGCATCGACGGAATTCGACGTGCGGATATCCCAGTTGCGCATGTAGTGCAGGATCATCCGCGCCACCGCGGACTTTGGCCCGCTCGTCAGCTTCGACTGCTGCAGATACTGATGCTGCAGATCCCACGCGTAACGGATGGGCGAATGCACATAGCTGATGTGCACCTGGTCCGGGCCCGTCAGCACGCCCTTCGCGACGGCATGACTGCTAGAGATCACGACGTCGTACGCGGAGACGTCGAGTTGTTCGATCGCGAGCGGCATCAGCGGCAGATAGCTGCGGTACTTCGTGCGCGCCTTCGGCAGGTTCTGGATGAAGGAGGTCGTCACCGACTTGCCGCGCAGGAACGTGCGGTCGTCGAGGAAATCGACGAGGCTGAAGATATCCGCCTCCGGAAAGCACGCGACAATCTGTTCGAGCACGCGTTCGGCGCCCGCATAGGTGACGAGCCAGTCGTGAATGATGGCGACACGCACGGGCCCGACGCTGCGCGCGCCACGCCGTTTCGCGGGCGGTTTTGCAACGGGCGTGGTCGTGATGAGATCGCGGCCCGCATCGCGCGTCACAGGCGTGGGACGCAGGAGGTCTTCTTCAACGATATCGTGGTTCATGCGCTATTCCTCGGATTGAGTCGCAACTTCAGACGCACAAGCAGCGAACGCGCAAGATCGCGCAATGCAGGGGTCATCGTGAGCGACCACGCGACGTTCGCGCTCACGATGAGCGCGCCCGCAGCAATGGCCATCGGCAGGCTAGACAGCAAGGTGGCAAGCCACAACGTGCCCGCCAGAAAAGAAAGATGCGCGAGCATGTCGAGCACGATCGGACGCGCGTGAATGGCCGACAGTTTCAGCAGCGCGACGTAATCGAACAGTCCGCGCGCGGCCACGACGACGGCCGCGCCCGTCAGCCCGAAATGCGCAATGCCGAACCACAGCACGCCCGCGAAGAAAGGCAGCTCAAAGAGGCCGAGGCGCGCGGCTGTCGCAGGATGCACCTGCGACTGAATGAGAATGCGCGCGAGGTTCGCCTGGCCGACGAGCCATACCGAGATGATCAGGATGCGTCCCACCGGGCCGCCCGCGTCCGCGACTTCGCTCCCAACCCAGGCATGCAGGAACGGTTCGAGCACGATGATCGCAACCATCGCAATCGGCGTGAACACGCCGTTCAGGAATTCGAGCGACTGCCGCATGATGACGTCGGCGTCGTCCCGGCCCACGGCCGAGAGCCGCGGAAATAGCGTGCGCGCCATTGCGTTCGGCAAAATGTTTAATCGTGTGACAACGTTCTGCGGCACCGTGTAATACGTGACGAAACGCGCGCCGAGACTCGTGCCGAGCATCACGCGGTCGAGCGACTCGGCGACCATGCCCGTAATGCTCGCGATCAGCATCCAGCCGCCGAGATTGAAAAGTTCCTTTGCAATGGTCAACTGCGGTAATTGAATGCGCCCGATGCCGAGCACGATCAGCGCTGAGCGTCCAAGCAGAATAGCCAAGATGATGCGCGCGACCACAGCCGCCGCGAGCACGTTCTGCAGCGTCGGTCCCATCATCCATGCGGCGGCGAGCGGCAGCAGCTGGAACAGGAATGTGCCGAGCGTCTGGTTCGTGTTGTAGATGCCGAAGCGTTCCGCGCCGTTGATCGCGCCCGCGAACACCCACGACACGTTGGCGAGCGGAATCGCTACCGCGAGCCACGGCAACGCCATATAGACCTCGTGCTGCAGTTCGGGCGACACCTTCGAGAAGTAAGCGGTATAGAGCGCCGCGCCGAAGTAGATGACGAGCCCGCCGACGATGCCCGTCGCCAGGTTCAGCCACGTCGCGCTCCAGAACACCTGCTCGCACGCCTGTTCATCGTTCGATGCACGCGCCTTCGAGATGTGGTTCTGCGCGGCCATGCTCATGCCGAGGTCGAGAATGCTGAAGTAGCCGATCAACGTCCAGACGAGGCTGATCACGCCGTAGCGTTCGACGCCCAGCAGCCTGATGTACGACGGCACCGTGACGAGCGATACAAACGTCGGCAACACCAGTCCGATCAGGTTGATCACTACGTTTCTGAGGATGCCTTTATCCATCGGATGCCTTTCTGGTCAGTCATAGTTTGGATAGCGTGTGGGTGGAGAAGCGTCGTGTTTATGTCTTTGATGTTGGTTTCCAGCGGAACATCAGCACCTTGCCGCGCGCGTATTCTTCGAAGGCGACCGTGTCAGCCGGAGCGGCAATTCGTCTTTCAGACGCTGGCCGTTTGCATTCAGGAGCGCGACTTTCGGCTTGTCGCCGAGCGCGTCCGTCAGCACCCATAGCGTGCCGTCGCCCGCGCGCGCGATGCGGCACGGTGCAGGCACGCCCCATTGCGCCTTGCGCTGCATCGATTCGGTGTCGTACACCTCGACGCGGTTCTGCGACGTGTTCGACGCGTAGAGCGTCGTATCGCTCGCAGGGAGCCCGTTGATGTCGCCGCGCGTGCCCGTGGGCACGTCGTTGACCATCGCGAATGCGGCGGCCGCCTTCGCATGCGGGTCGATGCTGCTCACGGCGGCCTGGAACGCGGCGACGCGCTTCGTATCGCCAATCTCGCGCCGCGAAATGCCGTACCACTGACAGCCCTTGTCCGGCCACACGCCCTGACCGGTGAGATGCCCCTTTTCGTTGCCAACGCCGACAGCCACGTTCGCATAGCGTTTGTTGATTGCGATCGGGTTGCCGCCGCTGTTACCCCAGCCGTGCGTGCCGCCCGCGAAGCCCAGCATCTTGCCGTTCTGATAGGCGCTCGCTTCCGCGCCGCTCTCGTCCCACGGCGCGTTCGTATAGACCTTGCCGTCGGGCGATACAGCAAGCGCCGTGATGTTGATATGCATCCACGCGCCGTCGCCGAAGCCGGAGGTATTGCCGATCCATGACGCCTGCACGTTCAGCGCGGGTTCGGCGAGCGCATGCACGAAAGCTGCGCTGCAAAGTAGCGCGCATGTCACGACTTGCTGCAACGGTGTCATGCGCTCGTCCTCGATGCTTCGCGTGTCGCATGCAACGCGGCGTCGGGCTGTTGGCCACGCGTCGCGCTGCCATGAATCAGGCGGCGCTCGAAGCCGAACCACGATGCGCTCGCATAGACCAGCGTGATCGCGAGCGCGAGCGCGGCCGTCACGTAGCGGTTGTAATGCAGCGGCCAGAGCGCGTAGAGGACGGTCAGATGGATCAGGTAGATCGTGTAGCTGATCGTGCCGATATAGACGAGCACTGGATTGCACAGCACACGCTTGACGATGCCCTTGCTCTGCAGCGCGATCACGACGACCGACGTGCACAGCAACAGTGACACGCTATACAGCCCCGCATTCGACAGCGGCGTATTGGCCGCACGAAAACGCGGATAGTGCAGATGCAGCCACGCGAGCACGGCCAGTGCGACGCACACGCCGAGGACGGCCAGCAGCCTGAACGGAGCGAGCGCGTTCGCATCGCGCCGCACGGCGACGGCGAGCAGCGCGCCTGCCGCGAGCAGATCCATGCGGAACGGCGTCAGGTAGTAGATCGGCCAGAACGAATCGAACCACGGCGTCGCGACGGCGCGCAGCACGGGAATGAGCACGATCAGCGCGCCCGCGACATAGCCGAGCGCGCGCTCGGGCACGAGCAGGATCACGAACGGCCAGACAATATAGAACTGCTCTTCGACGGCGAGCGACCACAGCACGTTCAGGCTGTCATGGCCGCTCTGGTTCAGCGCATCGCCGATATTCGTCGCGAAGAACGCATACCACTCCCAGTGCTGCGCCCAGCCGAAGCCGAACAGCACTGACGACACCACCATCAGCAGCAGATACGGCGGCAAGATGCGGCGCGCGCGGCGTGCATAGAAGTAGCTGAAATACGACTGCTGGCGCGCCTTGCGATCCAGCAGGATGCCCGTGATCAGAAAACCGCTCAGCACGAAGAACAGGTCGACGCCCATCCACAGCGGCGCCTTCAGCGCGTGCTGCGCGAACACCGCGAGCACGGCGATCGCACGCAAGCCGTCGAGCTGGACGATGCGTCGGTGATGAGAAGGCGTAGCGGGCAGGGTGCTGGCTGTCATGAGCGTCCGTGTATGCGCCTGATGCGGCAGTCAATGGGCCACGCACGGTATCGCGAGGCGATCACCATCAGATGATGGCGCGTGCGTTTGCTCTCGGGTGGAAGCGTTCATAACGATCAGGCGTCTGCCAGAGCTTCGTGATAAACAGACGCAACCCGGGCTGCAATCACAGGACTATCGAAATTGGCCCGCGCATACGCGCGGCAAGCATCCGAATCCGGCAGCCTGATCGCTCCATCCAGCGCCTTGCTCAAGCCGTCGGCGATCGCATCCGCGCCCGTCGAAGGCAGCACGAGATCCTGCGACAGCCCCGCCACCGCTTCCGGCAGACCGCCCACGGGCGTCACCAGCACGGGCGTTCCCGACGCCAGCGATTCGACGGTGATCAACCCGAACCCTTCGAGCGCCACGGTCGGCACGACGCTGATTGTGGCCGCGCGATAGAGCGCCGCCAGACGCTCGTCCGGCACGAAGCCGAGCAGCTTCACGTTGTCGCCGAGACCGGCATCGTCGATGCGCTGCTGCAACTCTTGTTGCAAGCGCCCCTTCCCTGCGATCAGCAGCAGCACATCCGGATTGCGGCGTTTTACGACCTTCACCGCATCGATCAGATCTTCGAGACCCATGCGCCGCACGAGACGCCGCACGGCCAGCACGATCGGCCGGCCCAGCGGCAGTTGCAGCCGCAGCCGCGCTTCGTTTTGCGTCAACGGCAGATTGAACTGGTCGACGTTCACGCAGCCCGGCACGACGCGCACGCGGTCGGCGGGAATCCCGTAGCGCGACGTCAGAATGCGGCCGAACGCATCGGACAGCGCGATCAGCCGCGACGAACGCGCATACACCGTCTGCTCCAGATAACGCTTTGCGCGCTGACCGAGCGAGTCCGCGCCTTCGACATGACTCTCGTCGGCCCACGGTCCGTGAAAATGCGACACCTGCGGAATGCCGCGCATCGCGTCGAGGCCCGGAAACGTGTACAGCGCGAAGTGCGACGAGATCACGTCGGGACGCTGCTCACGAATCTCGCGGCACAGCGCGCGGCGCGCGGCCATCAGACGCAGCGGCAGCGATTGCGCCGCGGAACCGAAGCCCTGGATCGCGCCGTTGGTATCCTGCGCGACGCGCTCCGAGCCCGCGACGACGCCGCGCACTTCGACGCCTGCGCCGGGCAGCGCGCCGATCAGCGAGCAATACATGCGGTCGAGACCGCCCGCGCGCTCGGGAAACCAGTGCATGCCGATCTGCAGCGACTTGATGCATGAGAACGAAATCTTGCGCATTTTTGTTGCTATTTAAGTGTCAATATTTTTATATAGGATAACCAATCATCCGAAATTTTCTTGCACAAATTCATATCCACACACATAGACCTCAGTCTGATCGCACCAAACTGGCAAAGCAGTATCTGGTTGACGAACGGAACAACTTGCTCGGTACAGTGCAAAAACCGCTCATGAAATTGGCCCATCGCAACTTCGTTTCCAACGTACCGCGGAGAGAATGGAAAACATACTTCCAAAAAACAGCAGACCACCAGTGCTCACTAGCGAGTTGGTAAACATGAGCATCGATACGATTGCCAGAGATATCGAAAAATTCGCAGTCGCAAAACTGTCACATCGCACCTGAGAAGAATTGAGTAACGCACGCATCAAAATCCAGATCAGTCCAGACACATATAGCAACGTTCCGGGCCATCCGAGCACGAATGGGATATTCATAACGCCGCTGTCGAAATTTCCGTATTGACCAAGACGCGTATCTACGCTAGATAGCTTCGTCGATGTGCCTGTCGCCCCCATACCCTCGCCAGCAATATTCGTGAACGCGATATTTGCAAACTTTGCGTAGAACTGGTTACGAACCATGTAACTCTGGTCATCGCCCAAGTGGATCATGGTTTGCAATCTGATTTGCATCCGCTCGGCGATCGGGCCGACCATGAGCACCGGTATCGCAAGGATGACCAAACCCGTGCCACTCGCTACGACGTGCAACCTTACCCTGCTACTTGATTTCGCGACCTGAATAAGCAGCGCGATCATCCAACCACCCCACGCAGAGCGGACAAGACTCAGACCGAAAGAAAGAAAACCAAATGCACTCGCAATCCAGCGTATCCGTTGACCGGCGGCCGCTACGTAGACCATTGCTCCCAACATCACAAATGCAAACGGACCAGACGAGTTCATCGTGCTGAATACACGAACACCGAACGGAACGGGGTCGCCCTGAGAGTTCATCTGTGCATTCGTCATCCAAAGGATATCCCAAGGCGGCATGAAGAAAAATTGCACTGCACCGTACGCACCTGTCACCAACATTCCCCAAATGAATGCGCTGACGATCACGTCTTTGCACTCGCGGTATAGGCGCCAGTGCGTCATGATGTGAAAACCGATCAGGATCGGATAGACCCAGTTCGCGAGATCGTACAAGGCAGCAAGCAGTCCATTGGAGACGATCCCAACAAGAAATGCATAGGCGATGCCCGCGAGCATTAACAAAACAGGCAGGCCTCGTCGTTGCGCGAGAACCGAGGAAAAGCGGATCAGCGACAGACCGCTGATCATGCTGACCGCGAGCGGGGCAATCTGAACCGGACTAGCCGATGTATACGTACCATTCGACCAATCGGCAAAACGCCGCACTTCCGGGCTCAAGAACCACAGCCACCACATGTAGCCGACGTACTTCGCGGGCGCCTTGAAGTACAGCCAGAAACCGACGGCGATCGACAGCACCGGGAACGCGAGCGTAAGCACCGTGCCCTGATGCCCGACGATCAGCATCGCCGTGACGAGCCACAGCAACGCGGGCGGCAGCCACCCGCTCTTCTGGCGCTTGTCGCTCTTGACGGCGCGCATGGCGCTGTCGATCCCGGCTCGTGCAATCGACGACATCGCTTACATCCCTCCCCGGCTCTGCGACGGCACGCGCGCGTTTCCACCGGCGTTCGCCTTCTGCGCGGAATGCGCGTGCTGCGCTTGCCGGCGCAGCAGATCGCGCGTGAGCTTCACGTGCTGCTGCGCGTAGTGCTGCGTCGTGTGATCGCGCGACACCAGTTCCATCGACGCCGCCTGCGCCTGTTGCAGCGCTTCGTCCGGCGATGCGATGAGGCCGAGCAGCGCCTCGCGCAGCGCGTCGGCGTCCAACGGCGGCACATACGCTGCTGCGCGCGCCGAAAAGTAATCCTCCAGCCCGCCGACATTGGTCACGACTATCGGCTTGCCTACGGCCGCCGCCTCCAGCATTACCGTGATACCGGATGCATGCGTGTTAGGACGCAGCGGCACGACGACCACGTCGGCCCAGTCGTACAGTTCGCGCTGCTTCTTCAGGCCCGCTGTGGGCGCGACCTGCACGTTCAGCGAGCGCAGCGCACGCGGAATGCGCCGGCGCGTCGCGAGACGCACCGCAAAGCGCGGATCGTCGCCGATGGCCTTGATCAGCGTTTCCCAGTCGCGGTCGCGATCGTTGCCGATGGCGGCGATGCGCAGTGGCGTGTTCGGTTGCCACGCCTTTGGCGGCTGCACGGGAAAATCGCACGTATTCAGCCCGTAGAAAAGCTGCGTCGCGTCGCGGCCAAAGTACTCGCGGCACAACTCGGCGTTGTCACGCGCAAGCGTCGTAAGAAGATCGGCACGCCCGATCAGCTTGTGATAAAACCAGCGGCGAAGAACGCCATAGTTCGGCCACTTGTCGATCAGCCAAACGCTTTGCGCGAGCAATAGCGGTTGCGTCTCGCGCTTGCCGTTCATCAGCAGCATCAACGCGGCCGATAGCCATTCCTGCTCGGTGTGCGTCCAGATCACGCCCGAGCGCAGCATCTCGTCGCGATTGCGCAGCGTATGGATCAGGTCGAAGCCGAGCAGTGTCTTCAGCGCGGCGTTGTTGCATAAATCGGGTTTGAAGACAAAGGCGGTCGTGTGATCTTGAATTCAGGCAATGCGAGCGGATTG
>NZ_JAWRXV010000758.1:0-273 GCF_046534875.1 Paraburkholderia sp. SIMBA_054
GTCTTCAATGCAGGCGGTGCGCATCTTTCGGGCAATGTCACCCAGACCGCGAAAGGTCTCCTGACCGGCGCGCTGAAGCTCGATGCGCCGGATATTTCCACGGCAGCAGCCCTGGCGCTGGCGGAGGCGACCGGTGCGGCCAATGCTGATATCACGCTCGACGCCAATGACGGTCGCCAGAATGCATCGGTCACTGCCAATGCCAAGGACATCAAGGTCAATGGCAATCGTATCACCTCGGCTGATATTGCCCTGACGGCAAAGGACCTGTTC
>NZ_JAWRXV010000759.1:0-273 GCF_046534875.1 Paraburkholderia sp. SIMBA_054
GTATGATTTTGCCTATCAGGCATGGATCGGCGATTACAACGACACCTATTCCTTCCTGAGCATGTTCACGACCGACAATTATTTCAATAATTCCGATTGGTCGAACAAGGATTATGACGCACTGATTATAAGATCGGAAACGATGACGACACCAGAGCGCGGGCTGAAACCCTTGCTCAGGCAGAGCGTATTCTGCTGAAAGAGGTTCCAGTCATCCCACTGCTCTACCCATCTTCACAAGCGCTCGTGGCAGGCAAGGTTGAAGGCTACAGC
>NZ_JAWRXV010000760.1:0-273 GCF_046534875.1 Paraburkholderia sp. SIMBA_054
CATGCCACGACGGGCGAAGTGCTGAGCCCATCGGAGCGAGCGGCACGCGCTGAAGCTGCTGCCGCACGCGACGATGCCCGCAATGCCGCCGACGACGCCGCGAATGCGCCACGGCCTCCGTTCCATGGTTGACGGGCCGCGCGCGACTCGTTTGCCGAAGCAACCGGAATCCGCACGCGCGCCGCACCGCAGCCTGGCTACCAATGTTGTGGCTTCGGGCGCAACGAGCAAACGTCACGCGGGCATCAGCAGCGCGTCTCTCTTTCCCGCCGT
>NZ_JAWRXV010000761.1:0-273 GCF_046534875.1 Paraburkholderia sp. SIMBA_054
CTTGAAGCCATCGCCCTCGTTGCCGACCACGTCCCCGGCCTGGGCCACGTAGTCGGCGAACTCGATCTCGCAGGTCGCCGAGGCGCGGATGCCCAGCTTCGGCTCGGTCTTGCCGCGACCGAAGCCGGGCTGGTCGGTGTCGATCATGAAGGCGGTGATGCCGCGCGCACCGGCGGCCGGATCGGTCTTGGCGTAAACGATCAGCACGTCGGCGTCCGGGCCGTTGGTGATCCACATCTTGTTGCCGTTGAGGATGAAGTCGTCGCCATCGCG
>NZ_JAWRXV010000762.1:0-272 GCF_046534875.1 Paraburkholderia sp. SIMBA_054
CTCAGTCCCAGCGACACCAGCGTCATCAGTTCAACCACCGTCGAGAACAGCAATTCACGTGGATATTGCCGCTGCCGGTGCTCGGCGAACACCTCGTCGATCCATTGCGGCGCGATGGCTCTCTGCAGTGCCAGGCGTGCCATCACGCATACTGGTGCCTGCTGCTCGAAACGCTTCATCACCTCGTCGAACATCCCTTCGTACCCGTCGTTCCTTAACATCTCGCCAGGATACCAGGTTTGCAGCGCAAAGACCTTGAAAGGGCTGGCTCT